>NCCR01000250.1 GCA_002279765.1 Verrucomicrobia bacterium 12-59-8
CCTCAGATATCCCACGCAGCAGCGCCAGCAGCATGGATGACAGCCGCGGCGGTGGTATGAGTCTGCGCGACCTCGTGGACCGTCGTCGTTAACATCAGTAAATCAGGCAATCGATAAACAACAGTTTGGAGGAACAACCGTGAGAGAGATTCTGAGCATTCATGTCGGACAATGTGGCAATCAAATCGCCGACCGTTACTGGCGGCTGCTGCTGCGTGAGCATGGCCTGACCGAGGCCGGCACACTGAAGGATGGCAACACATCTGCCGCCGCCAATACGAACTTGGAGGTGTTCTTTCACAAAGTCCGTGATGGGAAATACATCCCGCGTGCCATTCTGGTGGATCTTGAGCCCGGTGTGATCGCCCGTATCGAGGGTGGTGACATGGCGCAGCTGTTTGACGAAAGCTGCATCATTCGCAAAATCCCCGGTGCAGCGAACAACTGGGCACGTGGTTACAACGTCGAAGGTGAGCGCATCATCGACCAGATCATGAATGTGATCGATGCGGCTGTCGAAAAGACCAAGTCCCTGCAGGGCTTCCTGATGACCCACTCTATCGGTGGTGGTTCCGGCTCGGGGCTCGGTTCGCTCATCCTGGAGCGTTTGCGCCAAGCCTATCCCAAAAAGCGCATCTTCACCTTCTCTGTCGTTCCATCCCCGCTGATTTCTGATTCTGCGGTCGAGCCCTATAACGCCATTCTCACATTGCAGCGCATTCTGGACAATGCGGATGCCGCCGTGCTGCTGGACAACGAGGCGCTCTTCCGAATCGCCAAATCGAAGCTGCATCGTAGCCCTAACTACATGGACCTCAACCACATCATCGCGCTCATCATGAGTTCGGTGACGGCGTCCTTGCGCTTCCCCGGAAAATTAAACACCGATTTGAGCGAATACGTGACCAATCTAGTGCCGTTTCCCGGCAATCATTTCCTCACCGCTTCGTTTGCTCCTATGCGTGCGCCCGGGCAGGAGGGGCAGGTGCGCATCAATTTCCCCGACGTTGCCCGCGAAACCTTTGCGCAGGACAATTTCACGGCGGCCATCGACTGGACCAACGGCGTGTACCTCTCCGCCTGTGCCCTTTTCCGGGGTGATGTGAAAGCCAAGGAAGTCGAGGAAAACATGGCGGCCATCCGCAAGAGCCTGAACTTCGCCAGCTACGTCCCCACCGGGGTCAAGCTGGGGGTGGCCGAAACCGCACCGGAGGGCTTTGCCTCCAGTGGTCTGGCCCTGGTCAACCACACCGGCATCGCCGCCGTGTTTGAGCGCCTCATTACCAATTTCGACATCATGTTCGACAACCACGCCTACACGCACTGGTATGAGAACAACGGTGTCTCGCGCGACATGATGGCCCATGCCCGCAACACGATTGTCAACCTTGCCAAATCCTATCGCGACGCCAGCTAGCCGGAATCTGTCGGGCTTTCCGTCCACATGACGGCCTAGCGCCCCATCCTTCAACCCAACGTGGAAACTGCATTGGAGCGCCAAATTGCCTCCGCCTCCCGCAGCGTCGAGGAGGCGCGGAGACTTGCATACCACGATCCGGTGCGCGTGGGCGCTCTGGTGGAGCAGATCAGCGTCCTGGCTGACCTGCGGCAGAAGGAGGGGGACTTCCGCAAGGCCGAGTCGCTTTACCGTGAGGCGCTTTTCCGTGCGCAGGAGCTTCGCAAGCAGGACCCCGACTTGCTGACCGGCATCTATTCGCTGCTGGCCCACCTTTACGACCGCTGGGGCCGCATGGACAAGGCTGCGGAGTTCTATGAACTCGCGCTGAGCATCAGCGCTGACAATGGCTTGGAGGACAGTGACAAGGTGGCCACGATCAAAAACAACCTTGCCATGATTTTCAAACAACTGCGGAAGTTTGAAAAGGCCGAGGGCTACTACTGCGAAGCGCTGGAAACTTTTCAACGCATCGATGGCGAGCAGAGTTCACGCGTGGCGTCGGTGTACAACAACCTTGGGGTGCTCTACTACAGCAGCATGGATGTGGACCGCGCGCAGGCCATGCATGAGCGGGCGCTCGCCATCCGGCAGAACATGAATGAAGGGCAGATGGACCCGGCGGATCTGTCGCAGACCTTCATTAACCTCGGCGCGGTGTACAAAGCGGCGGGAGATTTTCAAAAGGCCGAAGCCTGCGTGGAACGTGCGAAGCGCATTCGTGCGGCGATGAACGGGTACCATCCGAACCCTCGGCGTTCGGCTTCGCTGCTGATCGACAAGAGCTTGTAAAGTGACAGAGCAAAGGCGGGTAACCGTCAATACAGCTCCACGGGTGAACGTTTGCCGTCTTCGACGCTAAGATCTTTGGCCGCTTCTTCGCCCAGGGTATCGACGCGGAGCTGCCAGATGTCGCGATTGATGGCGGTGAAGCGGTCGAGATTGAAGTGGTCCGGCTTCACGAGGCGCTTCTTGGTTTTTTCGATGCGCATCAAAGCATCATGCAGTGCGGGGGCTTCGACGCCTTCGAGGTGCTGCCGGGCCAGCTCCACCATTTCGACGCGGTGGCAGATCATGACGAGGTCATTGCCAGCGCGCACGGCCTCTTGGATGGCCTGCTCAAAGGTGACTTCATTCAGGATGGCACCCATGTCGAGGTCATCGGTCATGGCTAGGCCGTCGAAAGCGTATTGATGGCGCAGGAGCTTCGTCACGATGTTGTGGCTCAGACTGGCAGGCCAGCGGCCACGGTCCGGATCGTACGCGGTGTAGTTGCTGTGGCAGGTCATGACGCTGTCGAGTTCCGGCAGCAGGGCGGAGTAGGGGAGCAGCTCGCTGCGTTCCATTTCTTCGCGGCTTTTGGTGATGACGGGCAGAAACTCATGCGGATCACAGTCAGCAGGGCCGTAGCCGGGGAAGTGTTTGCCGCAGCTCAGGATGCCTTCTGCGCGCATGGCACGATTGAAGATGCCGGCGTTGTCGATGACCTGCTGCGGATCGCGGCCATAGGTGCGGCCTTTGAGAGAATTGTCTGCCGCATCATCATACGAGATGTCGAGTACCGGGCAGAGATCGAGATTGAAACCGAAGAGGCGCAAAATCTGGCCGGTGAGTTTGCCATGGCGTTTGATCAGCGCGGGATCTCCCTTGTCACGCAGCGACTGAGCGTTCGGTGGTTCTTCGCCAATAAGTCGGAGACGCGATACGCGGCCACCTTCCTGATCAATGGTGATGAATGGCTCGACGATGGAGATGTCGCGCAGGTCATCGATGAGTTTGCGGAGTTGCTCAGGCGTCTGGATGTTACGTCCGAATAAAATGAAGCCACCAGGCTGGAGTTTTTTGAGCCGGGCAGCTGTTTCAGGAGTGAGTTCGGCACCGGGGACACCCATGAGAAGGAGCTGGCCGAGGTCTTGGGAGGAGGGCATGAGGGTGTGTGTTCGTTTGAATAGTGGAAGTCGAAAGTGACAGATCAGGTGTCAAGACTCGTTTTGCTAAAATTTTGAGAACAATTGGGCGTTTTAGGCTCGCATATTTGCGACTCAGAGGTTTCTTTTTGCAAAAGAAGGGTGGGCAGGTTGACGGGAGGGGCAAAACTTTTTAACATGGTCACGTCTGTGGGGCAACTCGCGGGCCACGTTTGCAAGCTTCCTCAGCTAAAGCATTTCGTGCCAATCGGTCCTCTATCGTTGTTGGTTGCTGGATCGCCAATGGAACCCCCCGGCTTCGCATGCCGGGGGGTTCTCTGTTTCTGAGTAATGCATTCGCGCATTGTGAGCAACTGTGTGATTAGCTTGTTAGCACCGTGTGAGCAACTCGATCAACTCACGGCGCACTCAGCTGACGCGCCCATTGAATTGCGCGCAGCATGCCGGTGGCCTTATTGATCGTTTCCTGATACTCGGCGGCAGGAATGGAGTCGGCCACGATGCCTGCACCCGCCTGCACATAGGCTTTGCCATCCTTCACGACGCAGGTCCGAAGAGCGATGCAGGAGTCGAGGTTGCCATCGAAGCCGAAGTAACCCACCGCTCCGGCATAGGCGCAGCGCTTGCTCTTCTCACACTCGTTGATGATCTCCATGGCCCGCACTTTGGGCGAGCCGCTGACCGTGCCGGCAGGGAAGGTGGCGCGCATGACATCGTAAGCGGTTTTGTCCTCGCGCAGATGACCGTCAACGTTTGAGACGATGTGCATAACGTGTGAATAACGCTCAATGATCATCAGGTCGCTGACGCGCACGGTGCCGTAATCGGCCACACGTCCGACATCATTGCGTGCGAGATCGACGAGCATGATGTGCTCGGCGCGCTCCTTGGGATCATTTAGCAACTCTTGGGCCAGAGCATCGTCTTCTGCGGTGGTCTTTCCTCTCCAGCGTGTGCCGGCAATGGGGCGGATGTCGATGCGACCGTTCATGCACTTGACATGCACCTCCGGTGAACTGCCGACCAGTGCGAAGCCCTGGGGGAAATCGATGCAGAACATGTACGGGCTGGGATTCACGTGTCGAAGTGCTCGGAAGAGATCCAGCGTCGTGCCTTGGTAGTCCGTTTCAAAGCGCTGGGAGGGCACGCCTTGGAAGATGTCACCGGCGCTGATGTACTCCTTCATCTTGAGCACCATCGCCTCATATTCATCCTGCGTGGTGTTGCTCACCGGCGGTGGCAGCTGGCCCACAGGGGCAAAAGTTTGCAGCGGTCTGGCAGCCAGGGGCTTCTCCAGTTTGGCAATGACATCCGCGATCTGCTCGCGCGCCCAGTCGTAAGCCGCCTCCAGAGTGGCATGCTCATCGGTGTGGACATTGGCGACGATGGAGAGTCGGCGGGTGCGGTGATCAAACACCAGCACGGTGTCGGTGACCATGAAGACCATGTCTGGCAGGCCCAGTTCGTCTTTATTGGGGGGAGGAAGCGACGGCTCAAAGAAGCGCACCATGTCATAGGCCAGATAGCCGACGGCTCCGCCGTGGAAGACTGGCAGCGGCTGCGTTTCGAGAGGGGTGAAGGGCCTCATCAACTCCTGCAGTTCCGTCAGTGGGTCGCCAGTGGTGGTGTAGCTGCGCTTTTTGCCGCGCTCCTCGATTTCAATCTCACGGCCGCGTGCGGTGAAGATGATGCGCGGTGAACTGCCGAGCAGCGAGTAGCGTCCGGAGTGCTGTGTGAGTTCCGCAGACTCCAGCAGGAAGGCGCAGCGGCCATCGTGGATCTTTTGGAATGCGGAGAGCGGGGTTTCGTAATCGGCGGCGAGTTCCGCCATCACCGGTACGAGATTGCCCTGCTGCGCGAGCGTCTGAAAGGTGGCGAAGTCGGGCTGAAGATGGAGCTGAGGCATGCGTGGCGTGAAACGAGTTCGCATTCTGGACGCGAATTCGCGTTGTGGCAATGATGCTTCAAAGCACTGCCTTCATCGCAGCCAGCAGCTCGCTGTAATCATCGAACGGTTTGAACTGTGGGAACTGCGCCTGGATGCTGGCCGGGGCGTGGAAGAAGAAGCCGACATCGGCCTCGCCGAGCATGGTGGTGTCGTTGAACGAATCTCCGGCGGCGATGACGCGGTAGTTCAGCTCCTTGAAGGCGGCCACAGACTTCTGCTTCTGGTTCGGCTGGCGAAGTTTGTAGTCCACAATGCGGCCATCTGCGGCGACTTCGAGCTGGTGGCAGAAGATCGTCGGCCAGGCGAGCTGGCGCATCAGCGGCTGGGCAAACTCCGCGAAGGTGTCGCTCAGAATGATCACCTGCGTGATCGAGCGTAGTTCATCAAGGAAGTCCTTAGCTCCATCCATGGGCGACAGGGTGCCTATGACCTGCTGGATGTCCGGTAGTTTCAGTCCGTGATCATCGAGGATTTTGAGGCGGCCCTTCATGAGCACATCGTAGTCTGGTTCATCCCGCGTGGTGCGGCGCAGTTCGGGGATGCCGGTCTTCTCGGCAAAGGCGATCCAGATTTCGGGGACGAGAACGCCTTCGAGGTCGAGGGTGACAATGGTCTGCTGCTTCATGTGGTGAGATGTCATGCATTGGGCTGCTTGTCCAGTACAGCAGCGATCTTCAAAAAAGGCGCACAGACAGGCAAACCACGCGGAGACGCTGCATGCCATTTGGCGTTTGGTTAAACATGCTCATCCAAACTGAAGTCACACGAGACGCCGCCCAGTTGGTGGCGAAATGCCGCAATGCCGTGCTTGCCACATCCGACGCCGAGGGCCATCCGCATTCGGCCTGGATGACCACGCAGGTCACCACGGATCTGGAGGAGATCATTTCGATCACGGCCCCGAACTCACAGAAGGCCGCCATCCTGCGTGCGAATCCACAGGCGGAGTGGATGTTTGCCTCACCTTCTATGGAGACCATTGTGTATCTCTCCGGACACACTCGGTTGATTGAGGGAGACGCTGCGAAGCGCTACTGGGATCTGATGCCGGGCAAATCCAAGGCCTACTACCGCAAGTATTGCGAGACCGAGGACTATCACAAATTCGCTGTCATCCGCACGGAGGTGAACAAGATCGTGCTGTGCAAACCCTACGTGGTCCGCAGGTCGGGGAGCTTCCACTGCTTCACATTTTTCGCGCCAGCCGGGAAAATTCCAGGTGTTGGGAAAGCCTTCGCACTGCACCGGCTTCACCGGCTGGATGCGGCAGACGTTCACGCCTTCGAGGAAAAGGCACTCGCCATTCGGCTTGTCTATGATGCTTAGTCCAGTGCGGTTGGCATTCAGCCGCGTGCATTGCTCGATGAACTCGATGCGTGGCATGTCCAGATACGCGGCGATGCGGGTGGTTTCATCGTCCGTGACGCGTACATCTCCCGGCCAGCGGCAGCAGTTGCCGCAGCGCTGGCAGGCATACCAGGGCGTGGAGGTGTCAAGTGGGGAGGCTTCGCTCATGAAAAGTATTCTGTTCGCGCATTGCTGCGCTGGAGGCATAGTTCGTGCGATGAACTGGTTCATGCAACGAAGGTTTGAACATCGCCGCCCTTGGCTGCGGCGCGAGTTGCTGTCGCGATGAAACTGCATGTGCTGCCCACCATCACCCTGCTGCCCACGCCGCATGATACGGCGGAGGATGAGCAGATCATCGAAGACTGGTCCCGTGGACTGGACTGGGTGAAGTGGCTGCTGGGCAGCGTGCGTGCCCGTATGGAGGTGCTGTCAGTTGAGGATGTTGCCGAGTGGAATAATATTGGCGAAGGCCTGGTGCGTGAGGCCATCGGTCCCGCGCTCAAGTCCGCGTGGCAGAGCGCACGTGCGAATGATCTGGCAGGTCTCATCGCGGCTTCTTGCAGACTGTCGGCCCAGCTCTCACCCGAGGTCTGCCAGCGCAGCTTGCAGGCGGGTGCGGTGCTGCTCAAATCCACGAAGCATGCCCGCTATCAGGGCGTGCTGGGTCGCCTGCGTGAGGCGGTGGATCAGGGGAGATGCGACGGCCACATCGCCATCGTGTGGGCGGCGGTGGGTCATTTTTTCCAGCTTAGCCTCACCAATGTGATTGCCGAATACCTGCGCCTGGAGTGGGATATGGTGGCTCGTGACACACACGTGCAACTGCCCTACGCCGGAAAGTTCAGCATCGCCGGACTCACGAGCCGGATCATGAGCGATGCTTCAGCCGAGTCCGCGCTGCGGGTGGTGGATGCGTGAGGTGGGTGAAGGTGATGGGAATGTCATGACGAGATGAGCAATCCATTTCCTTGCGGCTAAAACTTCACCGTCACACCGAGGTTCGCGCCAAAACCGGGTTCGTTGGAGCCAGAACCGTGGTAGCGGTAAGTTTGGTTCAGCAGGTTGTCGAGAGAAGCGGTCAGGATGAGGTGCTCGTTGACGGAGTAGCCACCGCGCAGTGTCAGCAGCCAGAACGAGGGGGTGCCGTTGGGCGGGATGCGCTGGGTATCGAGCTGGTCGGAGGTGTTCATGCGTCCGGCCTCGCCATAACTGAGGCAGACGAACTCGGTCCAGAAACGATGATCCGTGGTCTGCCAGCGCACGCCGCCGTAGCCGACGAGCGGGGAGATTTTGCCCAGCGGCTCGCGGCGTTTCTGCGTGGTGGTGCCGATGAACTGATCCGCTTCGCCCTCCACCCAGGCCAGATGGCCGAAGATGCTCCAATGCTTGTCGATCTGCCAGCGCGCGGCGAACTCGAAGCCCTGCATGTAACCGTTGCCTCCATTCGCCTTGGTGTCCTGCAGGGGCACGGCGGTGGAGCGCCGGATGATCAGATTGTCCAGTTGGGTGTAAAAGTAGGCTAGGCTGGCGGTGACGGTCTCAGTGTTTGCCTTGAGTCCAATCTCATAGGTCAGGTATTTTTCAGGGGACAGATCGGTGGCTGGCGTTTCTTTGCGCCCGGACAGCGCCACGTCGAAACGGGAAAGGTCGGAGAGATTCGGCGCACGGAAGGCCTGCGAGACGCCTCCATACAGCGAGTAGCGGTCCTGTTGATCGAGATCGATCACGAAGCGAACGCTGCCGGAGAAGTTGTCCCAGCTGTTGGCAAAAGACTCTTGCCCGAGCGTGAAGGGATTTTGGAAGCTGCCGAGCCTAGCCGTGGCATGCGTGTAACGTTCTCCGATGAAGAGATGCACGCGCTCGCCGATGTCAATGGCATCCTGAATGTGAACCCCCAGGAGGCTGTAGGTGGAGTTGTCCGCGACGGCTCCCTGGAAGGGATTGTTTGAGGCATGCGACTGCACAAAGTCCTCATAAAAATCGACGCCATAGACCAAGGTGCCGACGGGTGAGTCGCTGGTGAACTGGAGATCAGCGCCGAGCGTGTTGACGTTCACATTGTTGTAGGACTGAGTGCCGCCTCCGGTGACACGGAACTGGTTTTCGCTGGTGGTTTGCAGGGAGACGGTGAGGCTGGCGCTGTCGATGAAGCTGTGAAGATCCTGTGCGGCGAGGCGGGCATACGAAAGGCTGCGCTCCTGATCGAAGAGTCGCACGCGGTCGGTGCCGATGACGGTACCTTCAAAGGAAACACCGGAGGTGGTGGAGTGCGTGCGCCACACATCGTTCTGGCGCACCTGCTGATGTACTGCGGTGAAGGTCCACTGATCGTCCAGCGCCACATCGAGCCTCACATTGAAGGCCCATTGATCATAGCCGGTGTGCCGCTGCCGCCGGCCGCTGCCATCGGTCACATCACCGAACTGGCTCAAGGTGACACCGGCATTCAGCCCCCACTTCTGCCCTTCGCCGATGCTGGTTTCGAGGTGCTCGACATTGCTGTGCTCCGCCGTGGAGTAACGATAATCAGCCCGGCTGTGGGAGAAAAAGCCACCTTCGGCTTCGCTGAGGAAGCCCGACCCTTTGGTGAAGGCGTTCACCGTGCCGCCGATGGCATCGCTCCCATAGAGCACGGATCCTTGCGAAGGCAGCACTTCCACATGGTCGATGCCGTACTGATCGATCGTATTCCAATACTGGTTTGGCCCATCCCGAAAGGTGGAGTTGTTGAAGCGAATTCCGTCGATCATCATCAGGTTACGGAAGCCGGTGAAGCCGCGAATGAAAGGGGAGCCCTGACCGTTGGAGGTTTTCTGAATGGTCACTCCAGGCGTCTCCCGCAGCGCTTCGGGAAAGGTGCGCACCAGCCGCTCCTCCATCTGCTTTTTGTCCAGTGTCTTCACTGCTGCAGGGACCTGGGACAGCGGAGTCGCGCTGCGCGTGGCCGTGATCACCACCTCGGGGAGGTCGGCGACCTTTTTGACCTTGTTCTTTTTTTCTTCCACCACCTCGGCGGCGAGGCTGGCGGTGGAGAGGGCGAGTAGGAGCGGGAGGGAGAATCGGGACATGAGCGGTGATAGGCTGAATGCCAATCAAACATCGGCTCTTTCTTTGTCACGCGAGGGGGCTCAATGAAGTGATAAATGGACAAAAATGGTCCCATTCGGCAGCAGGGTGGTTGGAAAACGACCTGAACAACCCGATTGAATTTATACTCGCCAGACAGGTTGCTATGGGGGAATACTGAGCAATCTCCCGCTCTCTGATGCTGCCGCCATGAAGGCGCGTCCACTCCTGCAGAGCCTCTCTGAAAGGCAAAGCTAGACGGATTGCACCACCCATTTCAAAGGCTCTATTTCCCAAACAGGCCTTTGATGCCGCCGGTGTTGAGCTTTTCCGTGCTACCTTTGAGCA
>NCCR01000251.1 GCA_002279765.1 Verrucomicrobia bacterium 12-59-8
CAGAAGTTCGATGCCAGCGTGGCGAAAAACTACCTCACAGACAATGAAATAGCCCAGCTGCACCGCCTCGTTTACGCCTACCTCCACGTGGCCGAAGACATGGCTCTGGGGCAGATACCCATGACCATGCAGGACTGGGAAACCCGCCTCAACCGCTTCATCGCCGCGACCGACCGGGAAATTTTGCAGGATGCCGGCAAAGTGACCGCCGAAATCGCCCAAGCTCACGCTGAAAGTGAGTTTGAGAAATACCGCATCTTACAAGACCGCTTGTTCGAGTCCGACTTCGACCGGGCGATCAAGCAACTGCCCGAGAAGCGCGACGAACCATGAACTTCAACGCGAACCTGGGCCAGCGTCCAAATTCCTGACAAAACAACCGCCCTCCCAAGCTCTAAACTCAGGCATTCCAAGCGCAGCTTGCCCTTCGTAGCTCGTGTCCTCCGTAGCTTCAGCGAAGGGGGGGATGAGCGAAGAACGGGGCCCCGCCATCACCTCGCCCCCATCACCGCACGCGGCTGATGCTCCGTCAGGATCTTCGACAGCGGTACTTCCACGGCATTCTCTCGTCCCAAAAACTCCAGCAGAATCCGCACACGCTCCACGCCGGTCAGCATCGCATTCACAATCCCCTTCATCCCCCGCATCGGCCCTTCCGTCAGTTCCACCGTGTCACCCACCTTCACGCCGATCTCCACCTCGCAAATCTCGATGTCCTTCATTTCCGCCTTCAGCGCCGCGATAGCCGAGTCCGGCACCGACGTCAGGTTGCCCCCGAAATCGACCACCTTGATCACACTCTGCGAGTAGTTCACCGCCCGCATCGACTCAGCGGGAATGAACCGCGCAAAAAAGTAGCTCGGGAACAGCGCCTCAACGAACCACACCTTGCCCCGCCGCGTGTTCTTTTGAAAGCGGATGCGCGGGCAGTACGTCTCCACCCCTTCCAGTCCCGCCATCAAGCCCGCCGCGATATGCTCGCACTTCGGGCGCGTATGCACCACGTACCAAGCCTGGATGTTTTCTTTCTTTTCTTTCATGGGGAGATGCTGCCTCAAACTGCCCCAGCGCACTGCCGAGGCAACCACAATCCAAGATATAGCAGGAACAGCAGCAAAACATCAGGCTGTCTTGGAATACTCGTCCTTTCGGTCCCTTCCGTCCTTCCGAACAGGAGTCACGCCCCCGCGAACCACTCCCCACCAGACTGGCCTTCGCCGCATCCAGCATCCAGCATCCAGCATCCAGCATCCAGCATCCAGCATCCGAACAACGGGTTTGCGCACCAGCAGGGTCTGCGCCACCTGTGCCGCCCGTTTTCCCCGCCCCCCCCGCGCATGTTTCCAGACCTCTACGACTACCTCTACCACCTGGCCCCCACAGGCGGCATTCCGCTCAAGGGCACCGGCATCGTCGTCGCGCTGGCGCTGATCCTCACGCATGTCTGGGTGCTCAAGAACACCGCAAAAACCCAGGCCTTCCTCAAAGCCTTCCCTCGCAACTACACATGGGGCGTCATCCTCCTCACCATCGACTTCATCTGGAGTGAATTTGCCCTCGTCAACATGGACATGGGCGAGTTCTTCAACATGCGCGACAAGTTCATGGTGATCGTCGCCGGCGGGTTTGTGGCCGTGCTCATCTACGTGAAGGAATTCCTCGCCGTGCGTGCGCTCGGTGCCCTCCTTCTCCTCGTCGCCGGTCCCGTCCTCACCGCCGCCTTTCTGCAGCCCCCGCTCAGCCGCCTGCTGCTCCCCATCCTCGCGTATGTCTGGATCATCACAGGCATGTTCTTCATCGGCATGCCCTTCCTCATGCGTGACTGGGTGGACACCCTGATCGCCAAACCGCAGCGCTGGAATCTCGCCGTTTACAGCGGCATCGCCTACGGCGTCGCGCTCCTCGCCGCAGCGATCCTGTTTTACTGAGATGCACCCGCAGCCCCGTGTCCTCGTCATTCGTGGCGGTGCCATAGGCGACTTCATCCTCACCCTGCCCGCCCTCCGGCTCCTCCGCGAAACCATCGCCGGATGCCACCTCGAAGTCATCGGCTACCCCGCCATCGCCGAACTCGCCCGCACCGCAGGCCTCGCCGACTCCATCCGCAGCCTCGAGCACCGCACCATGGCCCCGCTGTTTGCCAAAACAGCCCCCATCGACGAAGCCCTCGCCGAGCACCTCCGCAGCTTCAACCTCGTCGTCAGCTTCCTCTACGATCCCGACGGCCTCTTTCGCGCCAGCCTCGAACGCGTCGGCGTCAAAACCCTCATCGAGTGCTCCCCATTGGTAAAGCCCGACGGCCCCCACGCCTCCCGGCAACTCGCCCAAGGCCTCGAAAAGCTCGCCATGTTCCTGGAAGACGACCACCTCCACCGCGCCCACTTCCAGCCCCAACCCACCAACCACCCCCGCATCGCCATCCACGTCGGCAGCGGCTCCGAAAAGAAAAACTGGCCCCTCGAAAACTGGCTCCAAGTCGCCAACTCATTCCCCAACTCCGAAGTCATCTACATCACCGGCGAAGCCGAACAAGAGCGCGGCATCCAACCCACCGGTCATCCCATCTGGCACTCACTCCCCCTGACCGAGCTCGCCACCCGCCTCAGCACCTGCACCACCTTCCTCGGTCACGACAGCGGCATCTCCCATCTCGCCGCCGCTTGCGGAGTCCCATCCCTCCTCCTGTTCGGTCCCACCGATCCCGCCATTTGGGCCCCACCCCAGCCCTGGGTGCAGTTTTTGCGGAATCCGACACACCAGTTGTCCGATTTGTCCGTCCACGAAGTGAAATTGGCCGCCGCGCAAGTTGTTGCAAATTCGTAACGTGCTAGCCTCATCAAAAATCATGTCCGACGAACCTAACACCGCCCGCATCAAAGCCTTCCTCATCCTCGGTGCACCCGGAAGTGGCAAGGGGACGCAAGGCAAGGTATTGGGCAGCATCCCACGCTTCCACCACCTCGCCTGCGGCGATGTCTTTCGCTCCCTCGACACCCGCACAGCCATCGGCCAAAAATTCGTCGAATATTCCAGCCGTGGTGAACTGGTCCCGGACGACGTGACCGTCGAACTCTGGCATGCCAACCTCAAGCAACGCATTGATTCTCATCAGTTTAAGCCAGAGATCGACTTCCTCGTCCTCGATGGCATCCCCCGCAACGTCGAGCAGGCCCGGTTCATGGAACCCCACATCGAAGTCCTGAAAGTCTTCCATCTCTCCTGCCCCGACCGCACCGAACTCGCCCGCCGCCTCCGCAAACGCGCCCTCAAAGACAACCGTTTCGACGACGCCAACGAAACCGTCATCCAGCAGCGCTTCGCCACCTACGAAGCCGAAACCAAGCCCATTCTCGACTACTATGCCGGCGACCGCATTCTCGACATCGACGCCAGCCAGGCTCCCGCCAAGGTGCTCTATGACATCATAGGCGGCGTCATGCAGCTTGATGCATGGAAAGAGCTGGAAAAAATGAAGGTCTAGCCGCAGACCATGCGAGTTCTTTTCATCGGCACCGGCGACATCGGCCTTCCCTCCTTGGAATGGCTGCTCAGCACGCCAAAACACACCGTAGTCGGTGTTATTACCCAGCCCGACAAACCCGTGGGACGCAAGCAGGTGCTCACCCCGCCGCAGATCAAGGTGCGCGCCGTTGCAGCAGGAATCACCGTCCTGCAGCCGCCGAAAATCCGCCACGCCGTGGAGGAACTGAAAGCCTTCAACGCCGACGTCGCCATCGTCATTGCCTACGGCCAGATTTTATCCCGTGCCGTCCTCGATGTGCCACCTCTCGGCTGCCTGAACGTCCACACCTCTCTGCTCCCCCGCCACCGTGGTGCCGCCCCCATCCAGGCCGCCATCCGCGACGGCGACACTGAAACCGGTGTCACCATCATGTTCATGGATGAAGGCCTCGACACTGGAGACATCCTGCTCATGCAGCGCATGCCCATCTCCCCAGATGACACGGGCGGCAGCCTGCACGACAAACTTGCACAGAATGCACCTGCCGCGCTTGATGCTGCACTGGATCTCCTCGCCACTGGCCATCCGCCGCGTGAAAAGCAGGATGAATCCAAAGTCACCCACGTCCGCAAACTCACGCGTCAGGATGGCCGTATCGATTGGGCGCGTCCTGCCATCGAGCTCGACCGCCTCATTCGCGCCTTCACCCCCTGGCCGGGCACTTCCTGCCTGCTGAAGGGCGCGCAGATGAAGATTCACCGGGCACAGGTCATCGCGAATGCGGAGGTTTGTCCTTCACCGGGTACGATTGTGAGCGCAAATGCCGACGGCATTTTAGTCAGTTGCGACAGCGGCCTGCTCAATCTGAGCGAGGTCCAAATAGAAGGCGGCAGACGTTTGTCTGCCGCCGACTTCCTGCGCGGACACCCGCTGCAGGCGGGCGATGTGTTGCACTGAGTTTCTTATTCTTGCAGGAAGACGAACACGCCCTTCTTGTTGCCAATGACGACATCCATCTTGCCGTCCTTGTTCACGTCGCCGGGAGTCACCTGGGTGCCGACGCCGCTATTGTCGTCGATTTGATGGGGGATGAACTGCGCTTCTTTGCCGTCGCGCTTGATCTCGAACCAGTAAAGCACTGGTGCGGCATTCGGCTCGTCGTCCTTGAGCGGACCGTGCGCCCAGCGGCGCTTGCCGGTGACTACATCCATGACGCCGTCGCCATTCATGTCAGCGAGCTGCATGGCGTGGAGTTGACTGAATTTGACGCCCACGGGGCTGTCTTCGACCGTGGCTCCCATAAGCTTGTGTTCGACGAAAGAGCCGTCGGCTTTTTGCTCAAACCAGCCGAAACCGTAGCCGTGTGCGTCGTAGCTGCTGATCACATCGTTGCGACCGTCGCCGTTCACATCGTAAACGAGAATGAACGAACCGCCGCGTCCGCCTGCCACCGTGAACAATTGCGGATGAAACACCCAGTCGCTGTCGGCCTTGGTGTCTGCGGGCTGTTCGCGCCAGCCTTCTTTGTCAAGAATATCAGCACGACCGTCCCCGTTCACATCACCCACGCCGTAGCCGTGTGTGTAGCGGAAGTACTTCTTGTCGTTCTCGGGTGATTTCGGCGAGATGGGGCGGAAGCGGGCTTTGCCGAAGGGATTTGCCCAGTCGATCTCGGCATAGCCAAGCTGCCCGCCGGTGTGGCAGATCAGTTCGGGTTTGCCGTCGCCATTCACGTCTTTGAAATCTGGGGATTCATTGTCGGTGACATCGAAGATGGTGTGGCGCGTCCACTCTCCGCCTTTGTTCTGCGGGTTTTCAAACACCCACGTCTCCTTGCCAGGCCAGGAATAGGCCATGATGTCGCTCCAGCCGTCACCATTGAAATCGTAGGCGTAGGTCAGGAAGAAGTCGCTGTAACCCTTGGCAGGATCGTACGGCTCTTTTTCGAACTTGGGCGCGAACGCAACTCGCTCCTTGAACTCCGGCCCCTTCCAGATGAAGCGGCCTGAGCAGATGTCGTTCTGCCCATCATGATCGAAATCCGCAAAGTTTGCCCCTTCAGCCACAAACTCCTCGGTGAGCGTGAACTTTTTAAACTTCAAATCAGGGACGCACGACGAAAGCGCGAGCAACAGGGTTGGAATGATCAGTTTGGTCATGGTGGTTGGATTGGAACAGTGTTGGAAGGTGTGTTCTTGCAGGCTTGCGGCTTCAGCCAAGAAACTTCCCGGGATTCAAGATCCCGTTGGGATCCAGCGCTGCTTTTAAACGCAGGTGCGTTTCATGCGCGGCGGGGGATACTGCGTCCCGCCACCAGCGCTTTTTCGCGATGCCGATGCCGTGCTCGCCGGTGATCGCGCCGTTCCAGGCAATGACTTGGTGGAAGAGTTTGTCGAGAGCGACCTCGGCGCGTTCGCGGATAGCGGGATCGTCCATGGTGGGGACCATGATGTTGACGTGGATGTTGCCATCGCCTGCATGGCCGAAGCAGGCGACGGGGAAGCCGGTTTCGCTTTGCAATGTTTCCGCGAAATCGACCAGATCCACCAGACGACCGCGTGGCACGACGATGTCTTCGTTCAGTTTGATCAGGCCGGTGTTGCGCAGGCTGTAGCTGAATTCACGGCGCAGTTTCCAGAAGGCTTCGCAGGCTTCCTCGCCCATGGCTTTGTTCAGGCAGATGCTGCCAAGGCTTTCCACGAGCTTCGCAAGTTGGTCGATCTCGCCTTTGACCGAATCGGCCTGGCCGTCGATCTCGACGAGCAGGTGGGCATCACCTTCCGGGGTGACGGAGGCGCCCAAATACTCACGTGCGGCACGCAGGGTGAATTTGTCGGCGATTTCGAGCGCGCTGGGAAGGAAGCCGCTGCCGAGGATGCGCTGCACGGCATTTGCTGCTTCGGCGAAGGAGTTGAAGCCTGCGGAAAGCATCGCACGCATGGGTGGGTGCGGGATCAGACGAAGCGTTGCCTCGGTGACGACACCGAGCATGCCTTCGCTGCCGACCATGAGACCGACGAGATCG
>NCCR01000252.1 GCA_002279765.1 Verrucomicrobia bacterium 12-59-8
CCTTCTTGCCGAAGGTCGTGTACAGCTTCTGCAAATCGGGGAATCCCTTCGTGGCAAATTCCTTCGTCCAGTCGTTCGCCGTGTTCATCCCCTGCGGCTTCGGCGCGAAAAGTCCCGCAAATTCCACATTGCCCGTGTTGATGCGCAGCAAGGAAGTGTTCTCGCACGTGCACCCCCCCTGCATCGCTGTACTCACCATCACACAGGGAAAGGAAAGCTTGATGCGGTCATCAATCGCCGCCAGCAGCATCGTCTGGGTGCCACCACCACTCGCGCCCGTGATTGCAGTACGCTCCGGATCCACCTCCGGCAGCGACAGCAGAAAATCCAGCCCGCGCACCGCGTTCCACGTCTGTAGCCCCATGATCGACTGTAGGTGCGCCTCCGCCTGCGGACTGTACAGCCCCCAGTTTTCCGCCGTGTTCATCTCCGGCCGCTGCTTCGCAAACGTGTGCACAATCTCACGCGAAAACTGCACCGAGTCCGAATCACTCAGCATGTCCCACTGCCAGACCACGCAGCCCATTCGCGCCAGTTGAATGCAGAGCGATTGGAAGATGCTCTTCCCACCGCGCTCAAAGCGCTCACCACCCGCAGCGATCTCCGCCCGCACTTTCTCATCTGTCTCAATCGAAAGTCGCGCATCCTTCCAATGCCCATGCGCAAACATCACCCCTGGCACCTTGCCCTTGATCACTTTCGGCTTCCACAGACTCCCCGTAACAAAGAACCCCGGCGCACTCTCAAAGTAAACCTTCTCCACCGTGAACCCATCCCCCTCCACCTTCCCATGCACCACCGCATTCAGCGGCGTCTTCGTCGGCATCGGCCACAGCCCCTCCGCCACCAAAATCTGCCTCCTCACATAATCCTTCCGCATATCCCATTCGCTCAGTGATGACGGCGGATTGAATGGAAAATACCCGTTCAAATCCTTCGGCGCCTGCACCCGGCTGTCTTCAGCACGGGCAAGGGTGGAGGCGAAGACAGCAAGAAGGAGCAGCTTGGATTGCATGGTTGTTAAGTGAAGCGCATTTTAACGCTGCAAGCAGGCAAAGTTCATCATGCGAGCGAAACGAATGCTCTAAAACCCTTGGCTCTTGCTGCCCTCGATCACGATGTGCTTCGTCTCCAGCCCCTGCTTCACCGACACACTCGCCTTTCCACCCCACCTTTTTTTACGGCAGCGCGCCCAGGCTCAGCCAGCCGGGGGCCTGGCGGTCTTGGTCGGCATTGGCAAAGCGCAGGGGCTTCCCATGAGGAAGCGGGTGGATCACGCGCAGGGCGAGCGTGAGGCCTGCGAGCCCGGCTTGAGGAAGTGGCAGCGTGGCGTGCCACTCGCGGGCTGCATCGCCGGGCAGGAGTCCGGTGAGCTTCCAGTCCACCGGCCAGCGGTGCATGACTTTTCCGCCCTCGCCCAGGGCGGCCAGCTCCAGCCGCCAGTCTTGATAAAAGGGCGCCACGCCTTGATTCAGGACGGTGAGACGGACGTACAGCGCGGAATCTTCGCGCCGGATGTCTGCTGTCGGGACATGGAAGTCATAGCCCATGCGGCGGACCTGTGCCACCGCACTGGCATGACGGGCGGGGGTGGCTTTCTCTTTGAACATGCCGGACTCCATGAGCCAGCTCACATGGGTCTGCCTCACGCACTCGGCGAAGTCCTGCGCCTTCGGATGGGCAGGTCTGGCATCGAAGATCTGCCCCCAGAGCTCCGGCCGTATCTCGCCCCCGATGGGCTGGGTGCGCCATTTGTTCAGCGCTGCCTCGCCGGCTTTTTTCAAGAGGGGTATGAAAAACCAGTCGTCCTCCAGGCCGCGATCCAGCGTGCCCCACGCAAAGGAGTCATCATGAAAGCCCATGTTGTACTGGGCATTGGCCGCCATCTGCGCCGTCGCTTTTCCAACCGGATAGCGCAGGAGGATTGGACTCCTGTTGAAGGCTTTATCATAGGCTTCGAGAACGCGTCGCTGGGTTTTGGGTGAGGCAAACAAATCTTCACGCGGGTAGGTGTGCCACTCCCCCCACGCGCCGAGCAGACCTGCGGTGATGAAGCCGATGCGTGGATCGCCATCATAGCGCTTCCCAAAAGCGCCGATGAAGGACTCCAGCGCGGACACCAGCCGCTCGTCGTCATAGTCCGGCGTGTAGCAGGTGGGCTTCTTCTCCTCCTCCGCGTTTTTCCAGGCGGTGACTTTCACACCCTGCTCGCGCAGGAAATCGGGCAGGCCGCTTTTCTGGCCCGGATACTCGAGCCACAGGCGAAACACGGCCTGATTTCCCCGCTCGGAGATCTTCTGGAGCAGCGCCTCCAATGGCTGCCAACCGTAGCTCGACGGGCCGCGCATGAGCCCGGCCAGAGGCAGGTAGTCAAATTCTAGACTGTGAGGGAAGTGGGGACCACTCTGGTCCGCATACTCAGCGTAGGGCACCAGCCCCTTGAGCGGATTGTCCGCAGGAGAAGGCGCCGCTTTGAGCCGCACCACCTCTCCCCTGAGCGCCGGGGCGGTCAGCCCTGCTGTGAGAGCCAGACTGACGATGAAACTGCCGGAGTGTCGTGCGAATGCGTGCATGGGTGGCATGGATTGAAAGACCGGCCCAAGGTGCCGGGTCCGGGTAACTCTATCAAGAATTGAGACATTCAAAGTGTAAGTGATGCGCGCAGCAGCTTCCTTGTGAATCGCCTGAGTCAGGTATTGCGCGGCAAAGCACTCAATCACCGTCGTCTTTATCTCCCCAAAGACGACGGTCATGCTCCGCTTCACCTGCAGCAATCGCGAACCGACAGCATATCCCACGCCGCTGGCAATGCCGACCAGAAGGGTGCCGACGGGAATGATCTCATTCGCATACCAGCCCATGATGCTTTCCCATGGTCATTGGCGATCTACACCAGCCACAGCGCCAGCGCAGAAATGCCAAGGCCACAGAAATAAGCGATGAGGCCAGGCTGACGAAAGGGTTTGCTGGGCGCGCTCACAACAGCGGAATATCAGGCCGCGAAAACGAAGACAAGCCCTTTGTCATTTCATGTAAAGGGCACCGGCAAGGATTCCAGTGCGGGTCAAGAGGCCGGGTGCAGGTCAAGGCTCGATGAGCTTGTAATAGCCCGCTCTTTCGAACATCACGGTGCCGTCGGCTTGGGTGACCTTGGAGTGGAACTCGATGCGGTCGCGCGAGATGATGCGGCGCATGCTGGTAAACTGCCTGCCCGAGTTGAATGGCTGGAGTTTGAAGGCGTAGGAATAGGTCTTCGTTTGGGCATCCCATTCAATGACCCTTCTGGAGTCATGGGAGGTGGCCAGGGATTGAATCTCGTAGTAGTTCCGGGTGGCGGGGTCGAAGCTGATGAACGTGGCCTCCACATAGGGGCGGGGGCTCGGCACCGTCGAACCAGGAGGGGTGGTGCCCGCAGGGCGGTGGGTTTCACACCAGAGTCCGGTACCGTCGTTGCTCCAAAAGTAGTGGGTTATCATTTTGTCGCCCATGTATCTCGGGGGCCCGACGGTCCAGTGCATCGACCATTTGCCAATGAAGGGGGACAGGGCGTGCATGGCTTCAGTGGCGGGCAGGGGGGAGAAACCCGTGGGCGGCGGCTCATAAGTGTCAGCCAGTACGGCTGGAAACTCGTGGGTGCTGCCCGGAGTCAGGCGTTTGGCGATGACCAGCGCCTTCGCCCAGTCCTGATCACGCGGCGTGTGATGGATGAAGAACTGATGCAGGTCGCCCCGTTCAAGGGTGGCGGTGATGGATTGATCATCGAATTGAATGTGGGTGATCTTGCCGCGAAAAGGCGGACGTTCCCGCAGCTTGAAAAAGTCGGTGTCTGTCTTGGACGGTGTCGAGTCCGATCCCGGTGCCGGAGGTGTGGTTAGGGCGGACTTTGAATCAGGGCTGGTTTTCCCAGCGGTAGCATAGGCCGTTAGCAAGGCTTTCGAAACAGCAGGGGGAAGTTTGACGGCAGGCACCTTCTTGGAGGTGCGCACGTAGCTGCCGCGTTTGGTGGCCAGCACCTTGCCGCCGTCATCCTTCGTCACCGTTTTCCAGTCAATGCGCCCCGCAGCGGTAAAGGTGGCCATGTTGCTCCGCATTTCGCCGTTGATGAGCGTGGGCAGTGTGGTCGTGAAGGTCTGCATGGTTTCATCCCAGGTGATTGAGAGAGCGGCAGGGCTTCCTGGCGCTGGGTTGGCGCTAAAGTAGCTGCGGGTGTCTGCATTGTAGGTGATGCGGGCAATCTCCAGCGCGGGCGGATGCTCGCTGCCCTCATCTATAAACGTGATCTCTCTCCAGATGCCCGTCCCATCAGCCAGCCAGTGGCAGTTCATCTGGATCTTCGCGGCAGGGTCATCCCTGATCGTCCCCGTCCACGAGCCGATGTAGCGGGCGAGCACGGCGGCTGCGGGGGATTTGGGCCGGGCTTTCGCGGCGCGTTCCTCTTGGCTGAGTAGCACATCCCCGAGCACCGCCGGGAACTCATAGGTCTCCCCTCGCCGAAGTTTTTCGGCGATGCTTTTGACTGTGTCGGTCTCGAACGCACCTCTGGCATGATACAGCCGGGAATTCGCGCCCTGCAGCACGATTGAGTAGAGGGTTTCACCAATGTCCTGATCCAGCACCGTCGCACGGAAGGGATGCTCAGCCCCGAGGTCCATCAGTTCCATCGGTGTATTGTAATCGGAAAAGGCGGGTCTGGATGGCGGCGGAGTGCGGATGAGTCTGACGGTTTCATCCAGCCCCAAGAAATCAACCAGACACTGGGGGAAGGCGTAGATGCGGCCGGGCTTGAGTTGCGCAACAAAATGCTGATCCAAGGTCGGGTGGGAATAGATGCCCTGGAGGGTCTTGTTGCCGCCATCCATCAATCGCACGCCAAGTGTATAACCCCGTGGGCTGGTACTGGCGGTGGTCACCTCGGCCATGAACGGCTGCACGAGCAGCATGCCGAAGATGTTGCCATCCGGTGGTAACGCACCTGCAGATACAGCGAAGAAACAGCAGAGGAGGATGACCGGGCGCATGGCGGTAGGTTAATAGAGAATCATAAAAGGTTCGCCCTCCGCATAAGCAGCGGTGAAGCCCCACTCTTGCCCGTGGATTTTCCTGCCTGTGGCCATGCTCCAGGTGACAAGGGTTTCTCCACGAACATTCACAGGAGGTCAGGCGAGCCGCAGTGAATAACGAAAGCCACGCCGCCCGAGCTTCACGGAAGCACCGTAGATGTAGCTGAGGTTGCGGCTGTTCAGCACCTCCGCCTTTGTCCCGGACGCATGCACCTGACCGTCCCGGAGCAGCAGGCAGTGGGTGATGCTGGGCAGAATTTCTTCCACATGGTGCGTCACCAAAACCAGGGAAGGGGAGTCCGGTCGCTCCGCCAGCGACTGCATCCACTTCAGGTAATGCTCACGCGCCACGGGGTCCAGACCCGCGCAGGGTTCATCGAGAATCAAAACGTCAAACTTAGCCATTAGGGCGCGGCAGATCAGGACTTTCTGCTTCTCCCCCTGCGACAGCGGCCCCCAGATCGCCTCGCGCAGGTAATCACAGCCGACCTGTGCGAGAAGCCGTGCCGCATCACGGAGCACTGCCGGTGGCGGCACGTCGATGAGGTTCAGCTTCGCCTCACGTCCGCTGGCGATGACGTCGAGCACCGGTTCGCTGCTCTCTAAGTACGTGGTGAGCGTGTTCGTGACCAGGCCGACTCTGCGGCGCACCTCCCGCCAGTCATCGTCCCCAAACACGCTCTCGCCAATGCGCAGGGTGCCGCTGGTGGCGCTGTCGTAGCCGGTGATAAGGTTGATGAGGGAGGTCTTGCCGCAGCCGTTGGGACCTAGGATGCACCAGTGCTGTCCCGGATCGACCCGCCAGGAGATGCCTTTGAGGATGGGGCGACCACGGCGAAAAGTGAGGTCGGTGACTTCGAGAACAGGGTTTGGCATGCGGGAGGATGTTTGAATGACAATCACCAAATGTCGAGTCGTGTTGAACGCCACCCATTAAATGGTATAGCGGCAGGATGGCCGGGTGACTGCGGAGGGCGTTCAACCGACACATTTGCTCATGTGTGGATAGAATTTGTCCTTTTGTTTTTTCTCCCGTGACAAAAATGACCATCCTGCTAATCTCAATCCTCTTTCTCGAAAAATGTCAGTTTCCCCAGTAGCCCAGCCCAATTGCGCAATCATTTGCGATGACGTGCGCAAATTCGAGCTTGTGATTCGCCGTAGTTTTTTTGTACCTTGTGCTGACGTGCAACGCTCCCTGCAACTCATGAGACCCATTTTCTGTGCCGTACTGGCCCTGGCCGCTGTCACGCCTGTCTTTTCACAGGCTCCTCCGCCTGCACCACCAGCGGCTCCCGCTGCTCCTGCTGCTCCTGCTGCTTTGAACATCCAGCAGGAAACAGAAGCCCTGATCAACGCCGCCAGCGCTTTGTTTGCCGAGGCCAAATATCAGGAGGCGCTTGCCAAGCTCGCCGTG
>NCCR01000253.1 GCA_002279765.1 Verrucomicrobia bacterium 12-59-8
GCCATGAAGGCTTCCAGCATGTGCGGGATCAGCGTCATGTTCTTCGTCGCCTTGGTGGCGAACCACAGAATCAGGCCGACCACAACACCAGCGACGAGCAAGGAATTTGTCAGAAAGGCCAGATTGCTGCTCTCTTTGAGAAACTCCGACGCATAGCTGTGCACGTTCGCGAGCAGCGGCGAGAAGGAGGTTGATGGGAGAAACGTAAGCAACATGGGGGTAGGGGCTGCCGGGGAGGGTCTGTGTAGGGTCTCGCCGGGATGGAGGGCAGTTTTTTTAGCCACATGGAAGGGGGGTGGCAAGCCCTATTTGTGAAAAATTTCACAAAGTCGCCATTTGGCGTGTTTATGGAGGCCGAATTGCTGCGTTTACAGTGTCACTGCGGCCAATTTGGGTGATGAAAGTAGCACTTCTGTGGCAGATTTCGAATTTTCCAGGAGTGGCGTTGCGTCGGTTTAAGGGGCTGTTGTGGAGGAGGTTCCTCCGTAAAGTTTCCTGAAATATTGCCCTTCTTATTTGCCTATGATCACACGGGCTGCTCGTGGGTGTTTTGGTCGGGCCTATCGTTGGCCCATTCCTTGGCGCCAGTCTTGATTGGTTGAGTATCGCCATCACTCTTCCGAAGCAGCCCCATAATTTCATCAGAAACCAATCGCACTTGAATAAGTGAGGTCAAAGCCTCGACATCCCACCCTCCTCGTGCGAGCCTTTTCTATAATGCTATCCCACTCATGTATCGCCATTTTCGCTCTCGCCTTGCTGGTTGCACCGGTCAATGCTGCAGTGAAATCGAAGGCCAAGGTGGTTTCCGCAGACGGAAAGCCGAACGTGCTCTTCATCATCGCGGATGATCTGCGTGATTACGCAGGCTGGATGGGCGGGCACCCGCAGTCAGTGACGCCGAACATGGACCGCCTGGCAAAAATGGGCATGCGGTTCAGCAATGCTCACTGCAACTACGCGTTGTGCAATCCATCCCGCACCTCGCTGCTCACAGGCATGTTCCCGTCATCGAGCGGTGTGTTTGGTAACGAGCAGGACTGGCGGCGCAGCGTACAGATCGCTGGCAAACCGACGCTGCCGGAGCATTTCAAAGTGCAGGGCTACACGACGGCTGCGGCAGGAAAAATCTTCCACGCCAATCACGGCGGTCCCGAAGGTCGTCTCACCGGATGGCATGGGGGACGGCGCGGCTTTGAACTGGATTCGGCCTGGGACCTGCGCTTTCCACAGGCGGGAGTGCAGATTCCGGATCTGCCGGTGCATACAGGACAGAACTTCAACGGCCTCAACATCTGGCACTGGGACTGGGGTGGTATTTCCGTCTCAGAAGAAAAGACTGACGATGGCCAGATCGCCACCTTTGCCGCTGATTTTCTCAGCAAAAAATCGAAGCAGCCGTTCTTCCTCGCGCTGGGTCTTTATCGTCCACATTCCCCCTGGTATGTGCCGCAGAAGTATTTCGATGCGCTGCCGCTTGATTCGATCAAGCTGCCGGAGGTGAAGGCGGATGACCTGGATGATGTGCCTGCCATCGCGAAGACGCATCTCAAAGAAGGACTTCACCAGCTCATCCTCGAAAAGAACCTTTGGAAGGATGCCGTGCGCGCCTACCTAGCCAACGTGGCATTTTGCGATGCCATGCTGGGGCGAATTCTGACCGCCGTCGAAACAGGGCCGAACGCGAGGAACACGATCATCGTCTTCACCTCTGATCACGGCTGGTATCTCGGGGAAAAAGAGATGTGGCACAAAGGCAAGCTCTGGGAGCCAACGACGCGCGTACCGCTCTCGATCTACGCTCCGGGAGTCACTCAGCCGGATAGTTTTTCATCGCAGCCTGTGGCGCTCATTGATTTGTATCCTACGCTATGCGATCTCACCAAACTGCCGCTGCCGGAGCATCTGGATGGCAACAGTTTGAGACCTCTGCTGCTGGATCCGACGACCAAACGCGACCGACCCGCTATCACCTGCATGGGCGGCGGCAAAAACGCAGCGTACGCCGCGCGCGATGAAAACTGGCGCTACATTCGCTACGCCGATGGCAGTGAGGAACTTTACGATCATCAGACCGATCCCCACGAGTGGGAAAACCTCGCGGCTAAGCCGGAACACGCGGCGCTGAAGGCCAAGCTGGCTGGTTTCTTTCCGAAGGAATTCAACAGCGCTGTGCGCCCCGTGGCTGAAATCATCGGCCCTGCCAGCCCGGCGGGTTCGGTCGATCTGATGTTGAACATGGGTGATGTCCTCAGCGCTGCTGACGCGCCAAAGCTGCAGGGCAGGGGGGTATTCATCGATACTTCCTTTGAGTTCGATCCGCTGGTGGATCAGGATAGCACGCTGCTGGCGCAAGGTGATGAGCAATCCGGCTATGCACTGCATCTGGTGGCCTGCCAGCCCACGTTGACCGTGTTCACGAACGGCAAGAGTACCACCATCAGCGGCGCTGTGCTGGAGAAAGGCCGCGTTAATATTCGTGCGCAGATTGACACCGGTGGCGTCATCACGCTGGCGGTTCCAGGGCACAGCGAAGTGCTGGGAGTGGTCACGTTTGAACAGGGATTTCCTCAGGAGTCCAAAGCAGGCGTCGTCGCCGGGCAAAGCTTCGGGATTTTGAAGGCGGCCAAATATCCCAACAGCACGCCGTTTGACGGTTTAGTTCATCGTTTGAAACTGACAATCCTTCCGCCTCATAGCGCGGCCACACAGGTGCCGTACAAGAACCCATAGCGCTTTATTTAACAGGATCAGCTCAGCAATAGTGCTGGTGAGTGAAGATTAGCAGTTTAGAGTCTGTCCCACAAAAAATCATGCGCGCACGCATCATCAAAGACTTCCGTTTCGAGGCCGCCCAAACGCTGCCCAATCTTCCTGGCGATCACAAATGCACTAAGATGCATGGCCATTCTTTCAAACTGGAAATTGCCATCGAAGGCGAGGTGGATCCGAAGATCGGCTGGGTCTATGACCACGCAGAAATCTCCAAAGCGATGAAGCCGATCATGGACCGGCTTGATCACTCCTACCTCAATGAAATCGAAGGCCTGGAGAATCCCACCATCGAATACATGGCCGCGTGGCTCTGGAAAAAACTGGCCCCGCAACTGCCCGGTCTCTGTGAGATCGTTATCCACGAAACACCCAACGCCCGTTGCGTGTTTCGTGGCGAGTTTTGAGTAAGCTTCGGCCTGTGGCGTGCTTTGCGAGACGGCGGAGGACAAGGACAAAACCGCCATCATTGCTGCCCGTGCCTTCCACGATACCGCCTGCGTTTACCATCACAGAGCCCGAACCGGTGGCGCTGACTCTGGATATTTGACACTCTGCATGCCGTTGACTGTGGTGAGCTGTTGCCGAACAAAAATAGTCGCACCCGTGTTGTGGTTGATCGTGCAATGTTGCTGCTGGCGACCAGTCCTTTGATCATGCGGGAATTGATGATGATGCCACGATTGTTAACGGTCACTGCAGTAATGTAGCGATGCCTGGTTTTTTATGTCCGGGCGGGCGAAAATGCTCTCAACCATACAATCGCCGCGACTGTTGAAAGGTCCCCGTTACAATTTCGCCTTGCGGTAAATGCGGCGCATTGTGCCTGTAAACCTCTGACTTTTTATTGTCACCAATATGGAATGTTTGCAACATGACTTGTCGCCTCCTTTCCATGGCTATACTCCCGCCATGCCTGTCCTAACCGAACGAAAAACACAGCCACAGTATGATGTCATTGTCGTGGGCTCTGGAGCAGGTGGCGGCATGGCTGCGATGATTCTGGCCTTGAACGGAGTCAAGGTTCTCATGGTCGAGGCCGGGCGCAATTACGAGCCGGTGAAGGAGACGCCCATGTTCAACACACCTGAGATGGCACCGCTGCGTGGTGCGCCAACGCCGGACCGCCCCTTCGGGTTTTATGATTCGAACATCGGCGGCTGGCAGGTGCCGGGTGAGCCTTACACCAACAAGCAGGGAACGGAGGGCGACTTCTGGTGGTGGCGTGCGCGCATGCTCGGCGGACGCACCAATCACTGGGGCCGCATCTCGCTGCGATTTGGCGAGTTTGATTTCAAACCGAAATCCCGTGATGGCCTCGGAGTGGACTGGCCGATGAACTACTCTGACATGGCCCCGTGGTATGATCGAGTGGAGCAGTTGATTGGTGTCTATGGTGAGAACGACGGCATCGCGAATGCACCAAATTCATCGCCCGGCGTGCTGATGCCGCCGCCAAAGCCGCGTGTGGGGGAGCTGCTGGCGAAGAAGTCGGGGCGGAAGATCGGCGTGCCTGTTGTCGCCGCGCATCGTGCGGTTTTGAGCCAGCCGATGGATTGGAAAAATCTGCCCAAGGTGCTGTTCCCGAACAATCCGAAGGCGCAGGAGATTCTGGGCAAGGACATGATGTCCCGCGCCGCCTGCTTCTGGGCCACGAACTGCATCCGCGGCTGCAGCATCCGCGCGAATTTCCAAAGCACGACCGTGCTGCTGCCCCCTGCGCTGGCCACGGGCAATCTCGACATCATCACAGACGCGATGGTGCGTGAAGTAGTGCTGGATGAAAGCGGCAAAGCCACAGGCGTGCATTACATCGACAAGATCACCCGCCGGGATGCGATCGCGAAAGCTCGTGTGGTTATTCTCGCCGCGAGCACCTGTGAAACTTCGCGCATCCTGCTGAACTCGAAGTCAAGCGACAAGGCGGGTATGGCCAACTCTTCTGGCCAGGTGGGGCGCAATCTAATGGACAGCGTCGGCACGCGCCTAGGGGCGCATATTCCCGCCATGGAGGACCTGCCGCCGATGAATGAGGATGGCGCGGGCGGCCTGCACACCTACGTGCCGTGGTGGCTGGTGCATGACCACGCCAAGCTCGGCTTTGCCCGGGGTTATCATATCGAGATGGGCGGCGGCCGGCAGATGCCGGAGGCGAAGAGCTTTGGCTACCTGGACTCGACTTCGCCGGGTGTGTATGGCCGCAAACTCAAGGAAGAAGCCCGACGCTACTACGGCGCGCAGTTCGGCTTTTCCGGGCGCGGTGAGATGTTGCCGAACAAGGACTGCTACAGCGAGCTTGATCCCAACGTTGTTGACCAATGGGGCATCCCCGTGCTGCGCTTCCACTGGAAGTGGAGCGATCACGAGATCAAGCAGGCGGAGCACATGCAGCAGACCTTTGCGGCCATGCTCGAAGGCATGGGCGGCAAGGCCAAACCGCTCAGAGGTGCGGACGCCATCCAGCGGCCCGGCGAGATCATCCACGAAGTCGGCACCGCCCGCATGGGCGACAAAGCCGCTGAGAGCGTCACCAATCAATACTGCCAGACTTGGGATGTAAAAAACCTCTTCCTCATGGACGGTTCCGTCCTGCCCAGCAACCCCGACAAAAACCCCACGCTCACCATCCTTGCCCTCGCCTGGCGTTCCAGTGAATGGCTGATGGAAGAGATGAAAAGGGGCAACATTTAATCGCTCTGCGCCATGTCTGAGTCCTCTCCCATTTCCCGTCGCAACGCCCTCAAAGGCCTTCTCAGCGGTGCTGCCGGTGCAGCAGCCATTCCGGCCATTGCCGCGCCGAACCACACGGAACCTGCACCGCCTGCACATCCATCGCGGTTTGTGTTTCACGACCCCGACTTCATGCAGCCGCTGAAGTTCCCGTGGGAAAACCTGCTGTCTGCCGAGGAACTGGCCACGACGCAAGCCTTGGCCGATTTGATTCTGCCTAAGGATGAAACCTCACCCGCCGCCTCGGAGGTCGGCGTTCCAGAATTTATCAACGAGTGGGTCAGTGCCGATTATCCAGCGCATCAGGAGGACCGTGAGATCCTGCGTGGGGGCCTCGGATGGCTCAATACGGAGAGTTTTAAGCGCTTTTCGAAGCGTTTTGAGGACTTGAGGGGAGATCAGCAGTCCCAGATCGTGGATGACATCTGCGGTGCGGTCAAAGTCAGGCCGGAGCACCACATCGGGGCGGTCTTTTTCAAGCGTTTTCGCCAGCTCTGTGTTGGCGGCTATTACAGCCATAGCGAGACCTGGAAAAGCCTCGGTTACGTGGGCAATATCAGCATAGGAGGCCCCTATCCCGGGGTTTTGCCGGAGGTCATCGAGAAGCTGGGTCTGCAGGACGTGGTTTAGGCCCGGATTTGGGGCTGAAAAAGACTTCATTTGCAAGCAAAAAATCTCTTTGCTCACCCCTGCATCTTGCTAGTCTTAAGGGGTCATCATCGAGCACGTTTCCGGTAGCGGTTTCATGGACGGATTCAGTCGATGGTCAGCCCTTCAAATCCTATGTCCGAACAGTCTCCTGAGCAGAACGCTGCTTTCAATACCGGTGTGGCCGAAAACCAGGCCTACGGTGCCGATCAAATTCAAAAACTCGAAGGCCTCGAAGCAGGCCTACGGTGCCGATCAAATTCAAAAACTCGAAGGCCTCGAAGCCGTTCGGCTGCGGCCCGGGATGTACATCGGCGATCCCGATGAACGCGGTCTGCACCACTGCGTGTTTGAAGTGGTGGATAACTCCATCGATGAGCATCTCGCCGGTCATTGCAAAAACGTCTGGATCTCCATCCACACGGACGGCTCCATCACCATTCAGGACGATGGACGCGGCATACCGGTGGAAATGCACAAGGTGGCAAAGATTCCCACGGTGGAACTCGTGCTCACCAGCCTGCATGCCGGCGGCAAGTTTGGCGACGGCGCTTATGAATTCTCCGGCGGTCTGCATGGCGTCGGTGCCAAGTGTACCAATGCGCTGTCCGACTGGTTCAAGTGCGAGGTCTTCCGCGACGGCAAGATCTATGCCATCGGCTTTGAGCGTGGCAAAACGACGGAGCCGCTGACGGTTCTGGGCGATCTCGATGATCCGAAGACCACCGGCACCAAGATCTCCTTCTTCCCGGACGCCACGATCTTCACCGTCACCACGACGTATAACTTTGACCGCCTGCTCGTCCGCCTGCGGGAGCTGGCGTTCCTCAATCCCGGCATCAAAATCACCCTCACCGACGAGCGCACCGAGCCGCAGCGTCAGGAAGTGCTTTTTTACCAGGAAGGCGTGAAGCAGTTCGTGCGCGAGATGGGTGCGGACAAGGACAAGATCCATCCTGAGCCCGTCGCACTCGCCGGTCGTCGTGAAGTGCCCGTCGATGACAAGAAGAAGTTCATCCTCGTCGATTGCGTGCTGCAATGGAACAAAGGGCTCAATGAGCAGACGCTCTGCTTTGCCAATGCCATTCCGAATCCGGACGGCGGCGCGCACTACAGCGGTCTCAAGACGGCGCTCACCAAGGCGGTGAAGCAATACATCAACGCCAATCCGAAGAGCTTCAAAGAAAAGCTGCCCGACATCGAAGGCGATGACTGCCGCGAAGGTATGATCTGCGTTCTGAGCGTCAAGCTCACCAATCCGCGCTTCAACTCGCAGACGAAGGTGAAGCTGGTGAACGGCGAAGTCGAAGGCGTGGTGAACTCCATCGTCTATGAAGGCCTGCTGCGCTTCTTCGATGAGAATCCCGACACCGCCATCGAAATCATCAAGAACATCATCATCGCCGCGAAATCCCGCGAAGCCGCGCGCAAAGCCCGTGAAGCGATCCGCAAGGACGCCATGAGCAGCGGCGGCCTGCCCGGCAAGCTGGCGGACTGCTCCGAGCGCGATCCGGCCAAGACCGAGCTGTTCATTGTCGAAGGTGACTCCGCCGGTGGCTCCGCCAAGATGGGCCGCAACCGCCACAATCAGGCGATTCTCCCGCTGCGTGGAAAACTCATTAACACTGAGAAAGCCCGCCTTGAAAAGGTGCTGCAGAACAAGGAAGTCCAGACCATGATCACCGCCATCGGCACCGGCATTGGTGGCGACAGCGAGGTGGAAGGCTCCTTCAACATCGAGAAGCTCCGCTACCACAAGATCGTCATCATGACCGATGCCGACGTCGATGGCAGCCATATCCGCACACTGCTGCTGACCTTCTTCTTCCGCCAGATGCCGGAACTCGTGAAGCGCGGCCACATCTATGTCGCGCAGCCGCCGCTGTATCAGGTGACGCGTAAAAAGCGTGAGGAGTATGTGCAGAGCGATGCTGAGATGGACGCCATCTTGCTCGAACTCGGCTCCGGTGAAATCAGCCTGCGTAACATTGCCGATGGCAGCAAGCTCGCCGCCGACCGCCTGAAGTCGATTCTGGATCTGCTCGTGCCCGTCGCCAAATTTGCCGACATCATCCGCCGCCATGGTGCCGACTTTGAGCATTACCTCCAGGCCCGCGATGAAGCCACCGGCAACCTGCCGCATCACCTCGTCGTGATTCGTGAAGGCAACGAGGTCACCATTCATTACTTCCACAGCAATGAGCAACTGGCTGCTTTCGCACGTGATAACGGCGACCTACATCTCTTTGGCAACCCCGCTGCCGTTGAAGCGAATGGAAATGGCAATGGTGCCGTGCCGAAATCACACCGTCGTGCGCGTCTCATTGAGATTCACGAAGCCCACGGCATGAAAAAGCGCTTCCAGCAGCTCGATGAACTCGGCCTGCACGTGGATCACTTCAGCAGCCAGGACAAACCTCTCTTCGAGGTCATCGAAGGCGATGGCGACAATGCCAAGGTTCACCCTGTCTTCAGCATTCCGGGCATCCTCGACAAGGTCATGGAGATCGGCAAACGCGGCATGGAGATCAAGCGCTTCAAAGGTCTGGGAGAAATGAACGCCAAGCAGCTTTTCGAGACCACCATGGACCCGAACAAGCGCACGCTGCTCCAGATCAAGCTCGACGAAACCAACGCCCACGAAGCCGAACGCATTTTCACCATTCTGATGGGCGACGTGGTCGAGCCACGAAAGCATTTCATTGAAGAGAATGCGCTCAATGTACGGAACCTCGACGTGTGATTATAAAAATGTCATGGGGTTAAGCAGTTGTCAGAAATCGTTAAGAAGTTGGAATGTCCACGGTCGATCTACAAGAACTGAGAGTCTATCAGCTCGCGATGCGAGTTGGGGAGGACGTGTGGTCTTTGACAGTGGGCTGGGAATGGATGACTCAGCAGACAGTCGGGTTGCAATGGATTCGTTCGGCCGATTCCATCGCGGTCCACATCTCCGAAGGCTACGGACGCGGCTCCGCCAAAGAGAATATCAAATTTTGTTACGATGCCCTGGGGGCACTCAGCCAGACGCAAACATGGCTCGACAAGGCACGGGCTCGAAGTCTCGTTCTAGAATCTGCGGCCAGAGAACTGGCTCTGAAACTCGACGCCCTCCGTCGTCAGCTCGACAGCTACATTGAATCTCTCGATCTCAATCAATCCAACACCGTTCGCGAAACTTCCAGAGACGGTTCCATCCATCTTCTACCCCTCGAAGAGTTCTTCCTCCCTCGCACACCCGCCTGGAATAATTGACCTTTTGACGGCACTCCGCCGCCAGCCCTGACCTTTCCCAACTCATGCAAGATCCCAACATTCGCCCCATCTCTGTCGCTGAAGAAGTGAAGAACTCCTTCCTCGACTATTCGATGTCCGTCATCATCGCCCGTGCGCTGCCGGATGTCCGTGATGGTCTGAAGCCCTCCCACTGAAGCCCTCCCAACGCCGCATTCTTTATGCGATGCATGAGCTGTCACTCTATCCGCCGAAGAAGCACATGAAGTGTGCGAAGATCTGCGGTGACACCTCCGGTAACTACCATCCGCACGGTGAGGCGGTCATTTATCCGACGCTTGTCCACATGGGGCAGCCTTGGGCCATTCGTGAGCCGTTGATCGACCCCCAGGGGAACTTCGGTTCCGTGGAAGGCGATCCTCCGGCAGCCATGCGTTATACGGAAGCCCGCATGACTCACCTGGGCGGCACTTTGATGTCGGACATGGAGAAGGAGACCGTCGATTTCGTGCCGAACTACGATGAACGTCTCACTGAGCCGACCGTGTTCCCGGCGGCGTTCCCCAATCTCATCGTCAATGGCGGCACCGGCATTGCTGTGGGCATGGCCACCAACATGCCACCACACAATCTCGGTGAAGTCGTGGATGCCGTGTGTGCGCAGATCGACAATCCACAGATCACCTGCACGGAGCTGCAGGCGTTCATCAAAGGACCCGATTTCCCGACGGGTTGCGTTATCCTCGGCACCAACGGCATCCGTGATTACCTGGAAACCGGCCACGGCAGTGTGCGCACGCGCGGACAGGCGGAGATTATCGAAAACGGCAACCGCGAGCAGATCATCATCACCGAGATTCCGTTCAACGTGAACCGCGCCGAGCTGGTGAAGCGCATCGCCGAACTCGCCAACGAGAAAGTTATCACCGAGATCAGCGGTGTGCGCGATGAGTCGGATGAAAATACCCGCGTCGTCATCGACCTCAAGCGTGACGCTCGTGGTCAGGTCGTGCTGAACAATCTGTACAAGCACACCGCGCTGGAGTCGAGCTTCTCGATCCACATGCTCGCCATCGACGGCGGCAAGCCGCGCGTGCTGAGCATGAAGGACGCGATTGCCTGCTACATCGAGCATCGCCGTGAGGTCATCATCCGCCGCACGCGCTTCCTGCTGAAGCAGGCCGAGTTCAAAGCTGAGAAACTCGAAGCCCAGCTCCTTGCGCTCGGACATCTGGATGACTTCATCAAAATCATCCGCGACAGCAAGAACCGCGATGAGGCCCGCGAGCGCCTCAAGGCTTACAACTTCTCCATCAGCACCGCCGAACAGCTCGGCATCATGATTCGCGGTCAGGCCAGCATCGTTGGAGACAATTATATCTTCACCGACAAGCAGGTCGAAGACATCCTTGAACTCCGTCTCTATCAGCTCGTTGGACTTGAGCGCGACAAGATCAAAGCGGATTACGATGATGTCCTCGTCAGCATCCGTGACTTCATGGACATTCTGGCTCGTGAAGCCCGTGTGCTCCAGATCATCAAGGACGAGCTTCAGGTCATCCGCCTCAAGCACGCCACCCCGCGTCTGACACGCATCGAAGCCGCCGAGGGCGAGATCGAAAACATCGACCTCATCCCGAACGACCCGACCGTCGTCACCATGACGCACATGGGCAGCATCAAGCGCACCGCCACCGCCGAATACCGCGTGCAGGGACGTGGAGGCAAGGGCCTCAAAGGCATGGAAACCCGCGATTCACAGGGCGAGGACGAAGCCACGGACTTTGTGGAGCGTCTCTTCAGTGCCCATCTGCACGACTTCCTGCTCTTCTTCACGAACACTGGCCGTATGTATGTGGAGCGTGTGCATCAGATTCCCGAAGCCTCGCGTACCGGCAAAGGGCGCAGCATCAAGAACATGCTCAATCTGCGCGCCGAGGAGAAGATCGCAGCGGTGCTCATCCTGGAAGCCCAGGGTCAGGAGGACGAAGCCATGTGGGCCGCTGACAAGTATGTGCTCTTCGCAACGAAGGACGGCACGGTGAAGAAAACCGCCCTCGAAGAATTCAAAAACTACCGCAAGGATGGCATCATCGCCATCAAGCTCGATGAAGGCAACGACCTTGTCGATGTCGTGCTCACTGACGGCAACAAGGAGGTCTGCCTCGTCACTCATGAGGGCATGTTCGCGCGCTTCCATGAAACGGGAGGTGATCCTGAATCACCGACTCTGCGTGCGATTGGCCGCAACACCGCTGGTGTGCGTGGCATCACGCTGGATGACGGCGACTTCATCGTCAGTTGTATCACCAACGAGCCCGACACCATGGTGCTCGTCGTGTCTGAGAACGGTCTCGGCAAGCGCACCGCATTCGATGAGTACCGCCTCCTCACCAATCGTGGTGGCAAAGGTGTGACCACGATGAATGTCACCGAGAAGACCGGCAAGGTCGTCGCTGCCAAGGCGGTGCATGACAAAGATGAACTCATGCTAATGACCACCAAGGGCCAGAGCGTGCGCATCCGCGTCTGCGACATCAGAGAAACCGGTCGCAATGCCCAGGGCGTCAAACTCATGGGGCTCAAAGAAGGCGAAACCATCCAAGACGTGGCCACCGTGGTCGCAGATGAGGCGGATTCCCCTGAAGAAGAAACTGCCGTGGTGGAACCAACTCCGGATGCACCCACTGCGGAAGACACGCCTGCGACGGAATAATTCAAGCATGCAACGCGAAGAGGCGCAGGCAATCTGCGCCTCTTTTGATGTCCATAGCTGACTGGCGTAATTAGCGGTAGAAAGAGGGCTAGTGCATCCATCGTTTGGATGCGGTAATGATCCGCCTGCCTGTTTTCTTCCTGCTGTTCGTCTGCGCCACGCTGCATGCTGCGTCGTCGAAGCCGAATTTTGTGATCATTCTCGCGGATGACCTTGGCTATTCCGATCTCGGTTGTTACGGCAGTGAGATTGCGACGCCGAATCTGGACAACCTGGCAGCGGGTGGGCTGCGTTTCACGCAGTTTTACAACACCGCACGCTGCTGGCCCACACGCAGCGTGCTCATGACCGGGCACTATGCGAAGCAGATCGGCATGGACCCGCAGTATGGCAAATTCCCGGCTTGGGTGCGCACGCTGCCTCAACGCCTCGCGCCACTGGGCTATCGCAGCTACCACTCGGGCAAGTGGCATGTGAACAATGCACCGCACGTCGTGGCGGATGGCGGATTCACGCACTCGTATTACGTGGCGCAGCAGGACAACCACTTTCATCCCAAGAAACATGAACTAGATGACAAGCCGCTGCCAGAGCCTGAGGGCGCATGGTATTCGAGCATTGCGATTGCGGATCATGCGATCGACTTCCTCAAGGAGCACGCGCAGCAGCATGCAGGCACGCCATTCTTCACCTACGTGGCCTTCACGGCACCTCATTTTCCCGTTCAAGCACTGCCGGAGGACATCGCCAAATATAAGGAAACCTACACGAAGGGCTGGCCGAAGACACGGGCAGCGCGCTTTGAACGGCAGAAGCAGTTGGGGCTCGTCGCGACAACCTTGTCCGATCCTGAGCCGCAGATCACCGCTCCAAGTGGCAAAGAGAACGATCTGGAAATCCTCGGCTCAGGTGAGACTCGGCATGCAGTGACTTGGGACAGTCTGACCTCTGAGCAGCAGCAGTTCCAAGCCACGAAGGAGGCGATCCATGCGGCGATGATTGATCGGTTGGATCAGGAGGTGGGCCGTGTGCTCGCTCAGTTGAAAGCCATGAACGCCTACGAGGACACGCTCATCCTGTTTCTCTCTGACAACGGCGCGAGTGCAGAGATCATGGTGCGCGGACTCGGACATGACAAAGCCGTCCCCATGGGTGCTGCCGCATCCTATCTCTGCCTCGGGCCTGGAGGATCCACGGTGTCGAATACGCCGTTTCGTCGTCACAAGATATGGGTTCATGAAGGCGGCATCAGCACGCCGTTCATCGCCCACTGGCCGCAGGTCATCAGCGCGAAGGGCGAGCTGCGCCACACACCGGGACATGTCATCGACATCGTCCCCACGATCCTCACGCTCGCCGGTGGTGATGTCTCCGCCATGCCGGAGAATGCGCCACCGTTTCCGGGACGCAGTTTGGTCCCCGCCTTTGCGAAGGATGAGACAATTAGCCGCGATTTCCTCTTCTGGCATCACTCAGGCAATCGTGCCTTGCGTGAAGGGAACTGGAAGATCGTGAGCGCCGCTGACAACGGCAATGCTTGGGAGCTTTATAATCTGACAACGGATCGTGCAGAGTCGAACAACCTCGCTGCCAAGGAACCGGAGCGAGTGAAGGCGATGGCGGAACGCTGGGAGAAACTGGAGAAGGAATACGTCGCACAGGCTGGCCCCAAGCCAGAACCGAAGAAGAAGGGCAAAGGGAAGAAGGCAGAGGAGTGAGTTGAATCACTTCATGCCGCCGATCTTGCAGCCTTGTGCCTCAGGCTGCGGAGAGGGAACAGGTTTCCCAGCAAGAACAGCATCGAGCGCATCGCGCAGATCTGAGGTGGACCCCGTTCTTCGGCCAGGATTGTGTGAAGTTAAGCTATGATGCTCACGGCTGGGAGTGGTGGATTGGTTCGGGGTTCTGGCAGCGCTTT
>NCCR01000254.1 GCA_002279765.1 Verrucomicrobia bacterium 12-59-8
GCTGCGCGGCAGCTCCCACACGCTGATATCGGCATGGTTAAACGTGATCGCAGGACGGCTCTGCCGCGCGAGGGCGATCATCCGCTCCGACACGTCGAGCCCTTCGGCATTGAAGCCGTGCTTGAGCAGCAGATCTAAAAATCGTGGACTGCTGCCGCACCCGATGTCCAGCGCGTGGCCGCCGCTCGTCGCGAAACTCAGCGCACGTTTAAACTGCGCGATCCCGTTGGTTTGAATGTGCGGCTCCTGCCACACATGGGCGATTTCATCGTAGCTGCGGGCGAGTTCGCGGGGAGTCACAGGAGAAATGAAAACGATAAAGATCACTCCGCAAACCGCGTCGTCACGTCCTTCACCTGTGCCGCCGCTTTCTCTCCGCGCTCTCTCCCCAGCACACACATCGCCGTCGCTAAAGCATCGCTCGTCGTGCAATCTGGCGCAATAACTGAGCACGCGATCCGCTCTGTCAGCCCCAGGCCGGTCTTCGGCGACACGATGTGCGAGTACCGCGTGCCTTCGATCTCGGTGAACTGATACAAATCCCCCGATGTCGAGACGGCGCAGTTGTGCAGACGCACGGTGACGAGGTCTTCCTCGGCTGCGGGCTTGGTGAACTGGCGGAGCTTGATCTCCCACGCCTCCTCTCCCGGCGGCGGATCGCCGATGGCGATGTCTCCACCGGCCATGACGAGGGCGCGGGTGAGGCCGTGCTCGCGCAGGACTTTCAGACCGGCATCGGCGGCGTAACCTTTGGCGATGCCGCCGAGGTCGAGCAGCATGCCAGGTTTCAGCAGGGTGATGGTGCGTGCTTTTGCATCGAGCTGCACGGCGCGCCAGTCGGTGGCTGCAAGAGCCTGCTGCAGGCGGTCGGCGGGCGGGAGTTTGTGGGTGCGCTTGGTGCGCCGCCAGAGGTGGCTGAGATTGCCGCAGGTGATGTCGAAGGCTCCGTCAGTGAGGCGGGAAAGTTCGCGGGAGCGTGAGACGATGTCGAAGAGATCGTCGCTGGCTTTGAAGGGTGTGTCGGGGCCTGCGTTGCAGAGCTGCATGAGCTCGCTGTTGGGTTCGTAATCGGAGAAGACGGCATTGAGCGCGGCGATGCGCTTGAATGCGGCATCTGCGGCGGCTTCCGCCTGCGCTTTGGTTTCCGCATGCAGGGAGATGCGGAAGGAGGTGAACATCAGCGGCGCGGAGAAATCAAAGCGCTCGAGGGCTCGCGCGGGGAGGGCGCAGAGGAGGAGGAGGAGGCTGGAGACGAGGGAACGCACGGAGTGACATGGAGCGTTGAACCAGGAAGGGTGGAAGATGGATTGCATGATGCCTATTCATGCGGATCGAGCTGCACCCAGACCGGCTAAAGCCGGGACTACAATACGAAGAGTCTGAACGCGCTAAAAGCCCGAACTATGAACTTTGCTCCCTCAATTCTTCACCAGGCTGGCTCTGCATGCAGCGCATCAGCAAGACCGAACGCGGGCGCTGAGACGGGGCGCACGCGCGTCGTGACCGGCTTGGCCAGTTGCTGACAAGCGGCGCGCAGGGCGGGAATGACGTCGGTATTCTGGCAGCGGACGAGGAGCACGCGGCGCTGGGGCAGGCCGTGCAGGTAGATGACTCCGCCGTCATGCTGCTGCACGATTTCCAAACAATCGCCACTGCCGGAGCGGCGGCCGAGTTCGGACGCGGCAGATAGCGTGGCATGCGCGAGCACGAGGATGGCGGCGGTGGGTGGCTCGGCATCACCTGCACAGTCGAGCAGACGTCCGGCGTCATCGGCGATGGCGACCTGAATGACATCAGGCAGAGTGGCGAGGGCGGTGAGTTGCATGGATAAATAAAGAGTAGGGTCAAGCTGCCAGGGCGTGGGTGGGCAGCTCGTGAGGCGAGGCCGAGGTGCTGTCCGCTGGCGCGGTGCGCAGGCGGAACTGATGCAGCACGGCCTGGGAGATGGCGTTGAGCGTGGCCAGCACGTTGCGGCCAGTGCGCGCGTCGGCTTCAAAGCTGAGGAAGGGCGTGGGCCGGTTGTTGAAGAGGTACTCCAGGTACTCCACGGGCGCGGCATTGGGCAGGTCGCGCTTGTTGTATTGAATGACGATGGGCAGGCGGTCGAGCGAGCTGTCGTTCATGCGCAGGTTGGCATCGAGGCTTTGCAGGGACTGCAGGTTGTCGCGCTGGCGGTCCATTTGTGAATCGGCCACGAAGACCACGCCATCGGCCTGCCGCAGCACGAGTTGCAGCGTGGCGTTGTAAGTGACCTGGCCGGGCACGGTGTAGAGATGAAAGGTGGTCTTGTAGCCGGGCAGCGCATCCGCTTCGACGGCGAGGAAATCAAAGAACAGCGTGCGATCCTGCGCAGTGGAGAGCGAGACGAGATCGCTGCAGCCATTGGGATCCAGCTTGGCGTGGATCTGCTGGAGATTGGAGGTCTTCCCGCTGAGCGGAGTGCCGCAGTACACGATCTTGAAGCTGATCGTGCGTTCGTCGTGATTGATGCTGGGCATGGCGGGAAGGAATGACGAATGAACAAACGAGATACGCCGCAGCCCATCGCAGAGCGCGGGCTTTTAGCCAAGCATGCGGGAGAGTTCGCGGGCGATGAGAGTGATCTTGTCGCGCATGCCGGTGGAGGGTTCGGCATCGTGCAGGACGCCGATGATGGTCTCTCCAGGGAAGCAGAAGGTCAGCAGACGCCCCCCCGCATTGAGCGTGAAAGTTTCCGCGCCTTCGATGCCGATCATCGGCGCAAGACCGCGCAACTGACGGGCGATGTCAGGAGCCTGGCGCTGGAATTCCGTGGCATCAGGCTTGGAGGCATCGGCGTGGCTGAGCACCTGCGAGCCATGCAGGCAGACGCAGGCGCTGAGGCCCTGCTGCGAAGCCAGCAGCTCGACGACCCGTGGCGCGGCAAGTTTTTCCTCGGTGCCAAGCAGCGCGCGCAGCAGGAGCTGATCCGTCTGCGTATCGAGCGGAGCCAGGCCGAGGAAGGAATGCTTCACCGCCGCCATTTTAGCTGTAGCGGGAGCGGGCGAGGCCGGGGCGGAGGCTGCCGGAGCAAAAGAAGGGGAAGGTGCGGGCGCAGGCGCTGGTTTCGGCTCTGGTTTTGGCTCGGGCTTGGCCTGTGGTGCGGGCTCGGCAAACAGAGGCTTGCTGGCGGTGCTGAACAACCCCCGAGAGGCCGGTGGCTGCGCCGGAACGGGCGTGGAGAAAGAGGGGATTTCTTCCAAGGCGGGAGCGAACGAACCCGTGGGCTGGAACGGAGCCGGAGCCGGCGAGGCAAACAAGCTGGCGGTTGGTTTGCTTTCGGAGGCAGGGGTGAAAGCTGAGGCGGGCTGCTGTTGCGGTGGGGGGATCTGCCCGAGCAACTGAGCGCTGCTGAAGCCGGATTCGGCGGGTGCCTTGCCTGCCAGCGATCCCGTCGATGAAGAGGCAAAGGGATCGAAAGGTTTGGCGCTGCCTGCGAGTGGTGAGGTCGGCTGCGCGGGCTGTCCGAAAGCAGGCGGCTGCTGCGGCGCGCCGAAGGATTGAAACGCCCCGGCGAGCGGTTGCACAGGTGACGATGCCGTCGGCTGCGCGGCAGAAAAGAGCGGCGATGAAGCGGGGCCCGCTGGCGGTTCGGCGGCGGGCGGAGCAGCAAAGCTGAACTGCGCCGGAGCACTGGCAGGCGGAGAAGAGCCAAAGGCTGAAGCGGGTGCCGGACCTGCTGCGGAAGGGGCAAAAGCAAACTGCGCCGGAGCGCTCGCGGGCTGGGCGGAACCAAAGGCGGAAACAGGTGCTGGAGCCGCTGCTTGAGGCGTAAAGGAAAATTGCGCCGGGGCCGCAGATGACTGAGCCGAGCCAAACGCCGAAACAGATTCTGGAGCCGCTGCGGGAGCCGAAAAAGCAAACGGTGCCGGATCACCGGCGGGCGGAGCCGAGCCAAAAGCTGAAGCAGGTTCAGGCGGTGCCGGGGGCGGAGAAAAACCAAACTGCGCGGGTCCTCCGGCAGGCGGAGAAGAAGCAAAAGCGGACACCGGTGCTGCAGGCTGGCTTTGCGCAAAGGGGGCCAATGCGGCTCCGAACATCGGCATCTCCGGTGCTGCTGCTGCGCCTGGTTGAGGCGCAGCCGCGGCGAACAGGGGCTGCGAATTCTGCGCGGGCTGCTGTGGCTGCTGCTGCTGCGGATTGGGCTGCACCGACAGGCGCGCGGGGGCTGCCGCCGGGGCGGGGGCACCAAAAGCGGTGGGAGCGGCAGAGGCAGGCGCCGCCGACATATGGGTGAGCGCATGGAACACCTCGTTCTGCGGCAGCTTGATTCTGAAATCACGCTTCGCATTTGACAGCGTGTTGCGGAAACCGAGATCGGAAATGCCATCGACCAGCGCGCCGAGCTCCACCATGATGTTGCCGGAGGAAATCTGTTCGTGCAGGGTGCTGGCCTGAACGCTGGTAGTGATCCACGCTGGCAGGGTGGTCGGGTTGAAGCCGAGTTCTTCCACGCTGTAACCGCTCAACACCGTCGCGAAGCCCAGTTTTGCCATGCCCGATCCAGCGGGTGCATTCCCGGGTGCGGGTGGCGCTGCCGCTGCCTGTGCCGGAGCGGCGGCAGGTGCCGCAAATTGGGACTGGGATGGCTGTGCGAAGATACTCGGAGCAGGAGCTTCCGGCGCAGGTGCCGCCTCTTTCATGGCGGCCATGAAGGGCGAACCAAAAGGCATCCCTGGCGCGGTCGCCATGTCGGAAGGTGTGGACGCTCTTTGCTGCGCTTGCGGCGTGAATAAAACAGAAATGGAGGCCTGCGGCTGAACGGGCGCAGGGGCAGGCGCGGGGGCTGCGGGCATGCGGTTTTCCTGCGGGGCAGGAGAGAAGGGGGAATCGCCAGACGCAGGCGCTGCCGACGGCTGCGGCATGCCAAACGGCGAGGCACCAGGAGCCGCCGCCCCAAATGAGAAAGGCGATCCCGTGGGTGGCACCTGCGCAGCCGCTGGTGCCTGCTGCTGCATTTCGAAAGGCGACGCACCAGGAGCGGCCCCACCAAGTGAGAAAGGCGATCCCGTGGGTGCTGCTTGCGCAGGCGCTGGAGCCAGCTGCTGCATCTCAAAAGGCGATGCGCCGGGAGCCGCCCCACCAAGTGAGAAGGGAGATCCCGTGGGTGCTGCTTGCGCAGGCGCTGGAGCCAGCTGCTGCATCTCAAAAGGCGAGGCACTCGGAGCCGCCCCACCGAGAGAGAAAGGCGATCCTGTGGGTGCTCCCTGTGCGGGAGCTGCGGCTTGCTGCGGCATGCCAAAAGGAGATGCGCCGGGAGCCGCACCTAATGAGAAAGGCGAGGCAGCAGGCTGCTGTGGTGCCAGATCTGCGGCCGGTGGAGCCATTTGAAACGGCGATCCCATGGGGGCTGGCGCCGGCGTGGCTGGCTGTCCCAGCGAAAACGGCGAAGGTGTGGCCGCCGCCGCAGCAGCATTTCCTTCCCGCGCTTGAGCGATCAAGCTAGGAAGCTTCGAGGCTGGCAGTGCCACCATGCGCGGGTCCTGAGGCGAAATAGGCACCTGAAACAGCGCCGGGCACACGCGATACAGTTCAAACACCGGGAGCGCCGCCTGGCCGCTGCGCAGAGCGTTTTCAAGCAGGGCAGGGGGCAGGGAAAGCGGCTGCTCCGCTGGCAGCGCCCCCATGCGCACGACTTCGGGGGGCAGTTGGTTGATCACATCTCCCACCGTGAGCGGCGCATTGGTGGGGGTTGCTCCAATGATGCTGAAGGGAGACATTCCTGTGGCTGAATTGATCGGCGGCGCTGCAATCGGTTCGTTGCCAGCCGTTTTGAAAAGTGGACTGCCCCCCATCTGAAAGGGAGACGCACCGGCTTGGGGCTGTGAAGGAGACGCTTGCATGGAGGGGAGACTGTTAGTGCCTGAGCCAGCCGCTCCCTGCGGATGAGCCCCCGCAACAAAGTACTGCTGAGCGCCGTGCCCCGGTTCGTTAGAACCGGCCCCACGCTGGAACAAACTTCGGAACGAAAAACTCATCGGCGGATAAGGCAGCCCGACTTGGCAACATAGCAAGCCTGTGTGAAAAATCTAGTAATTATAAACAAATACCTCGGCATCTGCGTTATTTAAGCGAGGTTAAATATTATTGCCACATAGTTCAAGGTTTTTTCATTGTTTTCATTCATCTGAATCATTGTTCAGCATCCTTCGGACCAATCACATGCGTTGAGTGCCTTCTTTCAAATCATAGCCGCTCGCTGATTGAAAATGACGGGTGAGTGCATCCCTCCGTTGGGGCTTCTCTGCCATGACCAGTGCCATCGTTTGGAGAACCAAGGGGCACAGGGCCAGTGACTCATCGATCCCATCATCGCGGAATGCATTCCGATCTACTCGCGCCGCATCATTTTAATAATTCGGCAT
>NCCR01000040.1 GCA_002279765.1 Verrucomicrobia bacterium 12-59-8
CACCAAAACCACAACTCGCCCTCCGCCACTTTCGAGCCACTCTCCCTCGCTACTTCAAGGCTTGCCCCTCATTCGGCACTGCCTATGGGATGGCTGTGGATAAAAATCACAATGCCTCCCTGGAGCATTCGATAGTGTTAGCCGTTCATGAAATCGGCACATTTCGAATGGATCCTTACCTCGACTATTTGCGCGACATGATTCGGGCGCGTCCCGATGAGATCAATGCGAGGGCAAACGAAATTACCGCGAGAGTATTCCTTGAACGTGGAACTTCAGAGGATGTCCGGCTGCTGCAGGAGTTGGCAAAGAAACGCCCCTTTTTGGCACCCTCTCTTGAACGAGCATTTGAATTCCAGCGATGGAAACATCCAGATCAAAGCAAGGTAGTAGCCCCCTCCCAATCACTTGTTGTAGATGCACTGCAAGTCCCAGCCAAGGTGCCTGAAGCAAAGCCAGCAGTTGCAACACCAAGCGAAGAACTGACATCATCAACGCACTGGAGCATCATCGTGGTGTTGATCGTGGCGGCTGGCGGGCTGCTGTGGTTGTTGATCAAGCGGCGTTCGTGAGCGTTGTGGGAAATGAGGTCAGGGTGGAATGGCACTTACTAAGCCCCTCTTTCGACGTGTTTACCCCTGCTATTATAAGGGCTATGGCCATCCATCCACCCCGTTAATTAAGTGCCATTCGGGTTAGGGCACAAATTTTTGACAAAATGAAAGCCTAAAAAACATGCCAGGCATTTCGCGAGCATACCTAGGCCAAAAAATCTGATTTTCAACAATTTCGGTGACGGCGAGGCGGCGCGTATTTTCGCCAATGAATCAGGCCTCACACGTCACACACCATCGCCGCGTGTCTCAGAGCGAGGATGGGATCGTCCCAGGTCGGGATGAACTCATGCGCGACGAAGTCGTGGTAGCCGATTTCAAGCACGGCCTGCATCACGGCGGGGTAGTTGATCTCCTGGTGCTCGTCCAGCTCGCAGCGGCCGGGATTGCCCGCCGTGTGGATGTGGCCGATGTAGTCTTTGTGGAGGCGCAGGCGGCGGATGATGTCGCCGTTCATGATGCTGACGTGGTAGATGTCGAAGAGCAGCTTGAAATTGGGGCTGCCGATCTGCTTGATGAGATCGACGCAGAAGTCCACGTCATCACCGAAGTAGCCGGGATGGCCCTTCATCGGGTGGGAGCTGTCGCGGGAGTTCAGGTGCTCCAGGACGAGTGTGATGCCTTTCTTTTCGGCATGCGGCAGGACGGCTTTCCAGGTGTCGAGGCAGTCTTTGATGGCCTGCTCGCGGTCCATGCCTTCAAACTTCATCCCCGTAAAGGTGATGACCTTCTTGCTGCCGACATCGGCGGCGAGGTTGATGGAATCGGTGAGCTTGGCGACGACTTCTTCGCGGAATTCGGGATTGCAGGGGCCTTTGGCGAAGCCATGGCTGCCGACGAGGGAGATGTCGAGACCGAGAGCCTTCACATCGGGGTAGTATTTGCTGTCGATGCCTTCCATGCCGACGAGGCCGATGTCCTTGCAGTGCTTGGCCAGGACCAGGGTGTCCATCGGCTTGAAGCACCAGCCCATGACGGTGTGCTTGATGCCATGGTTTCTGATGACGTAGGCAGGATCAGCGGCGGCTTTGTCGATGGATTGGGCGCTGAGACGGGAGGCTGCGGTGGCAGCAAGCGCGGTGGTGAAGAAATGGCGGCGGTTCATGGTTGAGGAGTCAAACGGTGCCACGATCACTTTCCTATGCAGAAGGTGGAAAAGATGACGTCGAGAATGCGCTCCACATCGACCTGGCCAATGACATCGCCCAAGGCCTGGAGGGCGTCGCGGATTTCGAGGGCGATGAATTCGGGAGCCGCATTGCTTTCGAGGGCCGCCCTGGCGGCTAGAAGACGCTCTGCGCAACGCTCAAAGGCGGCCTTGTGCCGGGCATTGATGGCGATGGGATGATCCGCTGCGAGCGGTCCGGCGGTGGCGATGACATCGCGGATGGCATCGCGCAGCATTTCGATGCCACCACCTGTCAGACAGGAGAGCGGAATGGCACCGGGCGCGCCGCTCCAGTCAGCGTGGATACCCAGATCGCTTTTGTTGAGAATGAGTATGCGGCGGCAGGTGAGTTCGGGCGGAAGTTGAATCCGTTGGCTCGGGCATGGCGGCAGGCTGGCATCGACGACTTCAATGACGAGGTCGGCGCGTCCCAGTTCTCGCTCAGTGCGCTGAATGCCCACGCGTTCGATGTCGTCGCTGGCCTCACGCAGACCGGCGGTATCCACCAGGCGCAGCGGGATGCCGTGGACCTGGATGATCTCTTCGATGGTGTCACGGGTGGTTCCCGCAGTGGGGCTGACAATGGCACGCTCAAAGCCGAGCATGACATTGAGCAGGCTGCTTTTTCCCACATTGGGTGCGCCTGAGATGACCGTGCGGGCACCATGGCGCAGGATGCGGCCCTGCTCCGAGGTGGCGATGAGTTGATTGGCACTCGCAAGCACGGCATCAATGCGGCGCAGCAGATCGGCCCCGGTTTCGGGCGAGATGTCTTCCTCGGGAAAATCAATGTAGGCCTCGATATGGGCGAGCACAGGGATAATCTCCTGCTGCATCGCCACAGCCGCACGCCCGATGGCACCGCCGAGCTGCTCATTGGCAGCACGGAGCGCGAGCGTGCTTTGCGCATGGATCAAATCCATCACGGCCTCGGCCTGCGTGAGGTCCATTTTGCCATTGAGGAACGCCCGTTGGGTGAATTCTCCCGGATCAGCAGCACGCGCCCCGCAGGCCAGCCAACGGTCCAAAATACGCTGCGTGACGAGAACACCCCCGTGGCCGTGGAATTCGATGATGTCTTCACCCGTGTAACTCGCTGGCCCCTTGAAGTAGAGCAGCAGACCTTGATCGAGCACGCCGCCGCCCGCATCCACAATGGAAACAAGATGCGCCTGTCGTGGCGTGACATTCACCGGCAATCGCGCGACCTGGGCGGCGATTTGCAGCGCCTGGGGGCCGGAAATGCGCACAACACTGATCGCAGCCTCTCCCAGAGAGGTGGAAATGGCGGCGATGGTGTCATTGAGCATGGATAATGGTGTGAGGTCCGCAGCAGAAGTTCAAGAAGCGATCCTGGAACTTGCAACAAAAGACTTCTTCAGCGCTGAACTCTTGATCCTTGAATAGGCAAGGCTTATGCTCGTCCGCTTTCCAACCAGACCAACCAGATTTAACTGTCACGCATGTTTGAACCAGCCATCCAAGACACCGCCATGGGTCCCTGGGCGCCAAGACATGTCTCATGGTTCGAAATGGCCAGCTATTTCTCTGGTGCGCTTCTGGTGGCCGCACTTGGAACGTGGTGGATATTGAAGCGTGGAGGCCGGATCGGACTGGATAAACCGGACACCCGCCGCAAACTGCATGAGAAGGCGATCTCACGGCTCGGCGGTGCGCCGATTTTCCTGGCCGTGGGCCTGGCCTCAATTGTGGCTGGCTATATTGGCGGACTGGGGTGGACCCGCTGGCTGCCGGTGGCGGTGTGCAATGCAATGATATTCAGCGTGGGTTTCGTGGATGATCTCAAACCCCTGGGGGCCAAAGTGAAGCTGGTGGGCCAGATCGGCACGGCATTGATCTTGTACTCCCTGGGGGTTTCGATCGATATTCTCAGCAATCCGTTCGGGGAAGGCGCGTTGACATTGGGGTGGTGGAGCCTGCCACTGACCCTGCTCTGGCTGGTGAGCATTCCGAACATCGTCAACCTGATTGATGGCATGGACGGGCTGGCAGGCGGTTTCGGTCTTTTTTTAAGCCTGACGCTGGCTTTCCTCGGCTACTACAGCCGCCAGCCTGACGTCCTGGTTGTGTCACTGGCCATGGCGGGCGCACTGGCGGGTTTCCTGATCTTTAATCTCCCTCCAGCCAAGATTTTCCTGGGTGATGGCGGCGCTTATTTGATCGGCTTTTTTATCGCCTCAGTGTCACTGTTCACCTCGAACAAAGGGTCCATCATCGGTGCGCTGCTGGTCATCATCATTGCCTTGGGCGTGCCAATTTTGGACACTCTGTTTGCCATCATACGCAGAGCCATCCGGGGTGTTTCCATCTTCAACGCGGACGCTGAACACATCCATCATCGGCTGATTCTGCTGGGTTACAGCAAAGGGGGCGCACTTGCGGCCTTGTATGCCGTCTGCCTCGCACTGAGCCTAGTGGGATTGAGTATTTTGATGATCAAGGGAATCGCGCTGCCCGTGGTTGGTGCCTTTCTATTTTTGTTGGCACTGGGCACGGCCCGCTATCTGGGATACATCCGAAGCTGGTCCAATTTCCGCGCCCAGATCAACGAGACAATGGAGCGGCGCAGGCAGCGGGAATTCTTTCGGGCCTATGGTCGCGTACTGGATTTTGAGGTGGAGCGCTGCGCCGATTTGCAAAGTTTTGCCACCTTGTTTCAGCATGGGCTGGAACGCATGGGCCTGAGCATGCACACCCAGAACGGCAGTCGGTCTGAAATTTTAACCTTGGGCGGTGGCAGAAATTTCACCGCCCGCCTTGTTCCGCCCACAATCACGGCATGAAAGACGCATCCGACCAGCTTGACGAGGCAGCACCAAAGCATCCACTGCTTGTCGGGGATGAATTGACCGACGTGGATTTGCGGCCGCAACAAGATGGCCTGGGGGAAGATGATGCTGACGATGAAAGCAACAGCCATCAGGACCGCAGTTACGAAGTAACTGGCCCTGCATGGAAGGGGTATGTATTCGCCGCGCTGCCTGTTTTTGCCTGCCTGTTTGGTGCGGGTCGCGAGACCTGGTCCAAGGGGCTCATCACCCTTCTCCTGGCGGTGCTGCTGATCTGCTTTGCGCCCAAGCGCAAACTGCCGCCGGTGGCATGGATCGCGCTGCTGGGAGCCATGCTCGCGCCACTGCTTGCGTTTCTGCCAGCCTCCTGGCTCTCCCAGCCTGCCACATGGCGAACCTCGCTGGTGCAGGACTGGGGTATCCACCTTTCAAACACATCGACTCCCCAGGCCGCTGTAACGCTGGAGGCATGGTTCTTTTTTATCGTCTGCTGCACCTGGCTGGGGTGGTGCCTGACACGGGGCTTTTCAGATCTGCAACGACGGTCCATGATCCAAACGCTCACTTTTGGCGGCATCCTGCTCTGCCTGCTCTCCATCCTCGAAGGAAGCAGGTGGATCGACATTCCCTGGTGGCCGCGCAATACCAAAGAATGGGGCAATGCCTTTGGTCCGTTTGCCAATCGCAATCACATCAGCAGCCTCGCCGCCATGACCTGCGTGCTCTGTGCTGCGGCCGGGCATGATGCACACAAACGAAAATCGCGCTTATGGCTGCCTTGTCTGCTGGGGTTTATCCCGCCGGTCATCTGCATTTTCATGAACAGTTCACGCGCTGGACTGGTCCTGCTATTTCTTGGCATGACCGCCTGGTTTGGCACCATTGCCATGCGCCGCGGGTTCTTTCAAAAACTGGCTGTCTCCATTTCTCTGGTTTTCATCATCGCCACACTGCTGGTCATGTCCGGCGGGAATGTCTCCAAGCGGTTTACAGAAAATGGCATCGTCGATTTTGCTTCAGACAATGCTCGTGGCTCCCTGTTTATCGAAACCCTCAAGATGACCCTTGACGCCCCCTGGACCGGCATCGGACTGGGAAATTTCGCAGCTGTCTTCCCCCAATTCTCCGGCATGGCTGAGCATGTAAGACGCTACCTTCATCCGGAGAGCGATCTGCTCTGGCTCCTGGCGGAAGGAGGGTTGCTGACGCTGCTGCCCGCCTTGCTGCTGCTGCTTTGGATTTTTCTGTCCACTGGCCCTTGGTTTGGCAAGAAAAAGAAACGCAAATCAGGCATGCAGGACCGTCGGCTGCGCAACGCCGCCGCCATCGTCTTCAGCCTCGGTGCTGTCCATGGCCTAGGCGATGTGCCCAGCCATGGTCTCGGTTATGCGCTCCTCATGGCCCTGCTAGCGGGCATCGCGATCCGGCCGCGCAGACTGCCGTCCGCATCTGACACGCCGCAACGACTGGCCTTCCGGCTGGGTGGAGTCCTGCTGCTGGCGCTTGGCGCAGCGTGGACGGCCATTGCGCTGGGACACCCGGTGCTGCCAGGAACGAGCGCGGCGGAAGCGTTGCGCAGCAGGGCGGTCAGGCTGGCCGACTCTGGTTCTCCCGCAGGTGCGCTGCCGCTCATGGATCAAGCCATTGAAATGGCCCCAATGGATTTCCGCTACTACTACGAAAGGGCCTCTCTGCGCCTTCGTCTCGGCCAGCCGAAGGAAGATGCCCTGCTGGATTTTTCCCGCTCACGCGCGCTTGATCCGGTTTACGCTCTGTTCTGTTTCTCGGAAGGCGTGATCTGGCTCGATATTGATCCGCAGTATGCAGTGGTCTGCTGGCGTGAATTTCTGCACCGCTATCCTGAGGCCGCCCCAGGGAACTATGGCGCCTACCGCCAAATGCTCAGCTATTCCTACCAGCATCCTGAACTGCGCGGGCCGCTCTGGTCGCTGGCCACGACATCGGACTTAAAATTCGAGTTTCTGAGGACGGTGCAGACCCGTGATGAATTCGAGCGCTGCTTGAAAAGTCTGCTGGTTCAACAACCTGACCTCAGAGGTTTGGAGTCCTCACAGCGGGAGAATCTCTTCGGCATTTGGTATCAGTACGGCAGTCAGACAGACCTCATCGCGGCGCTGGAAACCAACCGCAAGTGGCGCGACGAAGGCTGGCGCATTCTCGCGGAACATTACGCACGAAATTCTGACTTCCAGCGTGCGTGTCAAACAGCCATGCCCTACTTGCCCTCGGTCATTCGTACCGCGCCTGGCACCAGCACTGACATCCCTGCTCTGGAGCGTGCCCTGCTATACAATCCGACCGATGCCAGACGCGCCATTGATTTGTTCCAGGCACAGAAGACCCAGGGCGACATCAACGGCGCGCTGCGAACTCTGGAAAAAATAGCCGCTTTACCAAACGCCCCCGCTTACGTTCGCCAGGAGATCGCCAGTTTGTACATGTTGCAGCAGGATTTCCGCCGTGCCTGGGAGAGCCTGCGGGAGGCGATGCAAAAGCGCCAATGAAAACCGGGTGGAATCAGGACTGTTGCTGCACGGCAGTGAGTTAAGACAGGCGGCGCAGGAGCCTTGGAGGAGTAGCCTGCAACGGGTCATTAATTTTGTGTCATTCGGAGCAAACTGCGCCAAACTTGCCTGAGTTGATCCATTGAACGCGTTGCCTTTGTCTCCCAGACCGTTATTCTATCAGCCATGCCCGCAACTGAAATTGTACCACACATCGAACCGGCCACCATCGAAGACCTGCCCCAGTTGGTGGAGTTGCTGATGGCTTTGTTCAGTGAGGAGGAGGATTTCAAACCGGACCGCTCCAAGCAGGAGCATGGCCTGCGTCTCATTTTGGAGCAGCCCAACCGCGGCCGCATCTTCGTGCTGCGCACCGAGCACAAGGTCATTGGCATGATCAATCTGCTCTTCACCATCAGCACGGCGGAAGGCGGCCTGGTGCTCATCATGGAGGACGTCATCGTGCATCCGCAGCACCGCCGCCAGGGGTATGGTGGTCGCCTGCTCAATCACGCCATCGAATTCGCGCGGGAGAAACGCTTCCGCCGCATCACCCTGCTGACCGACCGCATCAGCGCCGACTCGCAGTCCTTCTTCCAGCAGCACGGTTTCCAGTTCTCCAAGATGATCCCGATGCGGCTTGTCTTCAGCGACATTTGACACCTCCGTCGGCATGCGCACGCTCCTCGCCTTCCTCCCCCGGCCCGAAGGTGGTACGACCAAGGTGCCGCGTGAGTGGGTGGAGGCCTCCGACTGGTTCGTGCTCATTACACTGGCCACGCTGCTGTTCCTGATGGGTGCCTTTGCGATGTGGGCTTGGCTCATCTGGCGGCGCACCACGAATCCAGAACCGCATGTCAAGCTGCTCATGGAGCTCGAAGACGAAGCAGCGGCCGAAGCCCGCGCACGCACCCCCGCAGAGGAGGAACCGGACGCGCAGGCACCCTGGGAGCAGTCCCCCGACTGGTGGAAGAAAGCAGATTCTTGATTCCTGCATGAGCGCGGAGCCTTCTCTGTTTCACGGCTGGCGTGCGCGCACGCACCACCTCACGCGCAATCGTCGTTTCCTGCTGCGCACCGCCGCCAGCATCACCGCCACAGGGATGATCATCGCCTGTGTGATCGTGATCGGCAGTGTCACACCGGGTGAGCCACCGGAGGATTTTGCGGTCCCCCCTGCTTTGAGCCGCTTGCATCAGGAGTTTCATCAATTGCGGAATGAATCCACTCCGCAACCGCGCCAGTTTGCCGTCTGGCTGCGCATGCTCCTGGCGCAGCTCCCGCAATTGACCAAGGGCGAAGACGCGGATGCGTTTCAGAGTTTCACCCAGACGGGAAAGCTCGGCGGCTATGAGGTGGAACAGCTCATCCAGAAGCATGCCACCACAGATGCCCCGGCCGGTTTGTTTCAGGGCTTCCTTGCGGCAACGCTCGCTGCGGACCCGGCAGCGCTGCAGCAGTTGGAGCGCAAAGCCCGCGCCACGCCTCCAGAAATGCTTGCCGCAGAGCTGCTCGGCAGCGTGCAACAACGCCGCCACGACATCCCGGCGGCCATGGCGGCGTTTTACACCGAGGGCCTGCACTTTGCGGATGCCTCCACCTCACGGGAGGAGGCTCTGCACCTGGCCGTGACACAGCGTGACCTTAAACTCCTGCGCGCCATCGCTGCCCAGCCCGGCTGGATCGAGCATTGCCCTCCGCTGCTGCAGCACCATGCGGGCTCTCTGCTGGGCGATGTCTGGATGCAATGGCACGGCCTCTTCCGCCACCGCCTGGATGAAATTCCCTATGGCATGCTCGCGCTCGCATGCTTCGCCGCAGCACTGTGGTATTTCATCCTGGTGCAGCACAGCGACCACGAACGCTGGCGCTGGGCGCGTCCCATCGCCGCCCTCACTGCCGGGGTGGCCAGCGTGTGGCCCACGCTCACCATCCTCGCTTATCAGGAATACGTGCAGGGCATGACGGCTGACGCCCCCTTCCCGCACGATTTGATCTACTACGTCGCGGGAGTGGGACTGCGGGAGGAAGGCTGCAAGCTCCTGCTCTTTGCATTGTTCTTGCCGTGGTTGATGTGGCGTCGGACACCGGGCTTGGCACTGCTCACGGGTGCTTTTGTCGGGCTGGGGTTTTCGCTGGAGGAAAACATCGGCTACTACCAGGATTTCGGCGGCAGCATCGCGTGGACACGATTCCTCTCGGCCAACTTCCTCCACATCTCCCTCACCGGTATCTGTGCGCACAGCCTCTACCGCATGCTGCTCACCCGCTTCGCACGGGCAGATGAATTCATCAGTACCTTCCTCCTGGTCGTCGTCGCGCATGGTGGGTACGATTACCTCTCAGTCAGCAGGCTCGATGACAACGGCTGGCTCTCCATCATCATCCTCGTCCTCAGTGCCGCCCGCTTCATAGACCTGCTCGGTGAGGAAACACGCCCGGTGGGTCTCACCATTGCTCCACGTGCTGTTTTCACCTTTGGCTCCGCCATTTTGATCGCCATCTCATTCATCCTTGGTGCCTGGAGTACCCGCACCATGGCAGGCGTGGCAGCTGCGGGTCAGGAATGCCTCAGCATGGTCCCCATCGCACTGCTTTACTGGCGGAAGTTTGAAAATGCCTGAACCCACATCTGGCCGAGTTGTGTCTGGCACTCCGCCCTGATGTGCGCATGCTGTGGCATGAGCTGGTTTTTACACACTTTTTGGACCGACACGCTGGCGCTCGTCTCCATCATAGGTTCAATCGTCGCGCTGACCCACCTGCTGCTGCGGCACAGGGACTACCGCTCGGCGGCATTCTGGATGGCGATGATCGTGCTGGAGCCGCTCTTCAGCCCGCTGCTGTACCTTTTGCTCGGCATTAATATTCTGCGCCGCAGTGGCCGCCGCTACCGCAGCGGCATCCATGAACCATGGCGCGATCCGGTGGCGGACCAGCCGCTGCCCGTCGCAGACACTGACAGCTGTACCACACAGGAGCATCAGCATCTGGCACGCACCCTGGACCGCATCTCGCGCTTCACCCTCACCGTCGGCAACCACCTTGACATCCTGCACAACGGTGACGAGGCGATGCCGCGCATGCTGGAAGCCATCCGTGGCGCCCGGCACAGCATCACGCTGGCCAGCTACATCTTCGAAGCCACCGGCATCGGTGCCGACTTCGTAGCCGAACTCTCCGCCGCAGTGAAGCGTGGTGTGCAGGTGCGTGTGATGGTGGATGACGCCGGCACTCGCTACGCCTGGCCGCCCGTAGTGGATGCACTGACACGCGCCGGAGTGACGGCACGCCGCTTCATGCCCAGCCGGATGGTCCTGCGCCTGATCACCATGAACCTGCGCAACCACCGCAAGATTCTCGTGGTTGACGGCAGCACGGCCTTCACCGGCGGGATGAACATTCGTGAGGGTAACATGGTCGCCCGCAAGCCAAAGCACGCCGTGCATGACCTGCACTTTGCAGTCACCGGCCCATGCGTGGCGCAAATCCAACGGGTGTTTGCAGAAGACTGGGCCTTTTGCACTGGCGAGTTACTTGAGGGTCCGTTGTGGTTCCCCGACCTGGCCGCCACGGGCAGCACCAGCGCCATCGGCATCGTCGATGGTCCGGACGAAGACATGGAGGTGATGCCTGCCGCGTTTTTTGCTGCGCTCAATGCCGCGCGCACGGAGGTGAAGATCATCACCCCCTACTTTCTGCCCAATGCGGTGCTCATTGCAGCGCTGCGGCTGTGTGCCGTGCGCGGTGTGCAGGTGACCATCCTCACCCCGGCGGAGAACAACATCCCGTTTGTGGGGTGGGCCGCACAGACCATCTATCCCGACCTGCTCTCCATGGGCTGCCGCATCTTTGAATCCGCCCCGCCGTTTGATCATTCCAAATTGTTCCTCATCGACGGCGTGTGGTCCTTCCTCGGTTCCACCAACTGGGACCCGCGCAGCCTGCGCCTGAACTTTGAGTTCAACCTCGCCTGCCATGATGCCGAGCTTTGCCAGCGGCTCGCTACGGAAATGGACGCCAAGCTGGTCCACAGCCGTGAAATCACGTGCGAGATGCTGGAGGCCGCGCCGGTCTTGCAGCGCCTGCGCAACGGCTTTGCCCGCCTCTTCATTCCCGCACTGTAAGAAGTTTTGCATCTTTTGGCAAAACCAACCGTATCTAGCAACGTTGTAAGCCCCACCTAGCCATGATGCCACGCGGATTTCCGTCTTCCCTTCCATGCACCGGCCGCTGCCGTGGCATGACAGTGGTGGTTTTTTCGGGAATAAAGCCGCTGTCGGCAGCATCTCACTTGAACGCATGAAGTCATTATCCTCCTGCACCTGAAACCTTTGCCCCGGCAGACGGGGCCGCTGCCGCGCACAGTACAACGCGCACCCCATAACTCAAACCATCCAGATCCAATCATGAAGAAACTCATCGCACTCGTCTTCGCCCTCGTCGCCACCGCCGGTTTTGCCGCCGAGTTCCCGGACATCAGCATTGCCGATCTCAAGCAGGCCATCGCCGACAAGAAAGTCACCGTCATCGACGTGAACGGCTCCGCCTCCTACGGGGCTGGCCATGTGCCAACCGCCATCGACTTCCAAGCCCAAGGCGACTCCATCGCCAGCTCTCTGCCTGCTGACAAGGGCGCGCTTGTCGTCGCTTATTGCGGTGGCCCCCAGTGCAGCGCCTACAAGGCCGCCGCCAAGGCCGCTGAAAAGCTCGGCTACACCAATGTGAAGCATCTCTCCGCTGGCATCTCCGGCTGGAAAGCCGCTAAAGAAACTCTGGAGAAGTAATTTTTACACAGAGTCCACCCACCGGGTGCGCGGGAGTCAATCCTGCCACCCGGCTTTTTTGTGTCCGCTGCCAGACGGATCAAGCTGGCTCCCACGCTTCCATAGCCAGACTTGCCGCACCAAGCGCCCCGGCATCGTCACCCAGCGTCGAAGGCACCACCTTCAATCCGGCACCTCGCAGCGCGGGCATCTGTGCGCATGCGACCTCGCAGATCGAATGACAAAAGCGCTCCCCCAGCATCGTCAGCGGCCCGTGCAGAATGAAGACACCAGTGTCGATGACCAAATGCAGCAAGCCAATCACGCGGGCGTAGTCGGCACACACGGCGTCCCATTCCGGCCCTGCCGACCCGGCCAAGGCCGAAAGGCCTGCGCGTAGATCTTCGGGCAGCATGCCCTGGCCGCCCACTCCCGCGAGCCTCCGCCATGTCGCGGGAGCACTCAGCGCATGGTGAAGTTCCTGACCGCCACCTGCTCCATGCATCAACGGCCAAGGCCAGCGCCCCACCTCCCCGGCGGCATGATGCGCGCCTTCGATCACTCGACCGCCCTGTACTATGGCGACGCCAAAGCCACTGCGCGGACCTAGGATCACATAATCGTTTAGACCGTGCCCCATGCCAAACCAGCGCTCCGCCAGTGCGATCGCCCGCAGATTGTTCTGTAAAATAACCGGGACATTCAGCCTGGAACCGATTTTCTCGACCAGCGGCACCTGCTTCCAATCCGGAATGAACGCATAGTACAATCCCACACCGGCCTGCGCATCCACCAGCCCAGGAACCCCGATACCAACCGAGAGTAGTGGACCTTGCATCGTCACAGCCAGCTTGGCCACACAATCGAGAATCGACTTGATTACCTGTTCTGCCAGCACCTCTGCTGGGAGCAGCAGTTCCACGGTCGTCTTCAGGCCACCGGAAAAGTCCACGCCCACGGCTTGAATGCGGTGCGCATTGAACTCCACACCCACAAACCAGCCCGCCTGCGCTTGAGTGGTCAAAATCCGCCGCGGTCTTCCCATCGGCCCTTGGTTCAAGCCCGATTCGTTCAGATAATGCTCGGCGATCAAGTGATCGACATACAGCCCGGTGGTCGAAGGTGAAATCCCCAGCGCCTTGGCCAGAGTCGTGCGCGATGTGGCGCGACCGCTGCGCACCTGCAACACGGCGGCCGCAAGCGTTTCACGTTGGACAATGGGGTTTTTTCGCATTCGAATAAAAAGCCTGTTGATCTCTCACTGTCCAGCAGGATCAATGCATTCCCTTCAACATTCTTTTCATGAGTGATTTACCCATCCGCACCCCTGATCGCAAGTGTGAAGTGGCCTGGTTCTCCGCCCTCTGCTCCGACGATTACGAATTTCTCGGCATTCCTGATGGCTCCATCCGCTCCAATTTCGCACACTGCGGCGACATTGTGAAGAAAGCCGACGCCCTCGGCTATCAGAACATTCTGCTGCCTTCCGGCTGGATCGCCGGCCAGGACGCCCTGGCCTTTGCCGCCGCCATGGCACCACTGACGACGCAGATCAATCAGCTCGTCGCCCTGCGCATGGGCGAAGTCTGGCCCCCCATGCTCGCTCGGGCGCTCGCCACCGTCGATCACATCGCCAAAGGCAGGCTGTGCATCAACATCATCTCCTCTGACATGCCCGGCATGAAGGAGAGCAATGAAGTCCGCTACGCCCGTGCCAGCGAAATCATCCAGATCCTGCAGGGTCTGTGGCGCACCGACGGCCCGTTTGAATGGAAGGGTGACTACTACAACATCAGCCTGCCCACCACCGAGCCCGCCAAGCCCTACCAGCAAAACGGCGGCCCACTGCTCTACTTTGGCGGCATCTCGCCTGCGGCGCAGGATTTGTGCGCCAAGCACTGCGACGTCTTCCTCATGTGGCCTGAGACCGAAGACCGCATCGCCGAAACCATGCGCGTCATGTCCGAAAAAGCCGTCAGCTACGGCCGCAAGATCGACTTCGGCTTCCGTGCCCATGTCATCGTGCGTGAAACCGAAGCCGAAGCCCGCGCCGCTGCCGACCTGCTCATTTCCAAGCTCACCGCCGAAAAAGGTGCCGAGATCAAAGCCCGCTCCCAGGACAGCCAGAGCGCCGGGGTGAAACGTCAAGACGAACTCCGCGCGCAGAGCGCCGACCTCTACCTCGAGCCCCATCTCTGGAGCGGCATCGGCCTCGCCCGCAGCGGCTGCGCCAGCGCCATCGTCGGCAATCCCGAACAAGTCCTCGCCAAGCTCAACGGCTACATGGACATGGGCATGCGCGCCTTCATTCTCAGCGGCTACCCCCATCTCGAAGAATGCGATCTCTTTGCCAAACATGTCCTGCCCCACCTCCCAACCTGCCGCCTGAACGAAGTACAGGGCCGCCGCGTTCCTGATCCCGTCACCCCGCTCACCACCGCACCTCGTCATTGATATGTCTTCGCCCGTTCGTTTCGCTCTCGCTGGCTTCGGTGCCTGGGGCAAATTCCATGCCCAATCCATCGCGGGAAATCCTGACGCCCGGCTCGTCGCCATCACAGCACCTTCGGAAGCCTCACGTGACGAAGCCCGCAGACTCTACCCCGAGGCTCTGATCTTTGCAGACAGCCTCGACATGATCGCCCAGGCCGAGTTTGACATCATCGACATCGCTACCCCCAGCCATACGCATCGTGAAATCGCCCTGGCCGCCATGGCAAAAGGCAAACATGTGCTGCTGGAGAAGCCCATGGCCATCACGCTCGACGACTGCAAAGCCATCGTCGCCGGAGCACGGCAATACGGCGTACATCTCGCCGTCGGGCATGAACTGCGTCTTTCCAGCCAGTGGGGCGAAATCAAAAACATCATCGCACGCGGCACCATCGGCGATCCGCAGTACGTCCTCGTCGAACTTTCGCGCAAACCCTACCGCCAGGGAGCCAGCGGCTGGCGCTATGATCAGAGCCGTGTCGGCAGCTGGGTGCTCGAAGAGCCCATCCACTTCTTCGACCTCGCCCGCTGGTATCTCGAAAGCAGCGGCGATCCCGTCGAACTCCACGCCTACGCCAACTCCCGCGACCCGCAGCGCCCAACCCTGTTCGACAACTTCAGCGCCATGTTCAAATACGCCAACGGCAGCTACGCCGTGGTGTCGCAAACACTCGCCGCCTTCGAACATCATCAAACCGTCAAAGTCAGCGGCACCAAGGGCGCGCTCTGGGCCGCATGGAGCGGCGCTCTCGATCGCACCCTTGAGCCCACCGCCTTTCTCAAGGTCTTCGATGGCGAAACACTGGAAGAAGTGAAACTCGAAAAACAAAGCGGAGAAGTCTTCGAACTCCGCGAAGAAATCGCCCAATGCATCGCGATGGTCCGCACCGGCAAACCACCCATCGCCACTGGCCTCGACGGCCTCTGGTCCGCCGGCCTCTGCCTCGTCGCCGAAGAATCCATCCGCCAGAACAAGCCGCTTCCTGTGGGTGAGATGCTGAAGTTCTGAGGCAAATTGATTGTGAGGAAAACACTTCCCCAAGCTCAGACACCGCAGAACACCGTGAGTCACCACCCGCTGGCCGGCGGGATGAAGCCCGTGGCGGCAAAATAGAGTTGCCCAGTTGCGCCGCAACTGACCTGATCACTCAAACATACAAAAAACTTTGACCGCCTACCTCATTCGGCTACATACCGACCGGTTTGTATGCCAAAAAAAGCCACCAGCACCAAACGTGAACGCGATCCTTCCGCCACCCGGCAGCGGTTGATCGACGCCACCGTTCGTCTGATGCTGCAGCAGGGCTTCTCCGGCACTTCGGTGGATCAGATCTGCAAAGAGGCTGGCATGACCAAGGGTGCATTTTTCCATCACTTCGAAAACAAGGAATCCATCGGCACGGCGGCCGTCGAGTCGTGGGGCCAGATGGGCACCGCCCTCTATGCTGAAGCCTGGAAGGACACGACCCTTGATCCTCTGGAGCAACTGTACCGCATGTTTGACATCATGGTCGGCTTCACCCGGCGTCTGGATGAGGCAGCCTGCGTCTGCATGGTGGGCATGATGTCGCAAGAAATGTCCGCCACGAATCCGGCCTTTCAGGCCGCTTGCGCAAATGAGCTGAACCTTTGGACAGCCAACGTCGCCAAGATGCTCACCGCAGCGAAGAAACTGCACAAACCAAAGACGAAGTTTGATCCCATGCACGTGGCGTGGTTTCTCAACAGCCTGTGGCAGGGCTCCATGCTCGTGGGCAAAGCCTGCCGCTCTCAGGAACTGATTCGTCACAATCTCAAACTGGCCCGCAACTACGTGGACGGCCTGTTTCAGGCGAACTGAATCCCAAGTGGCCCCTCAGCATGAACGAACCGGCAATGCTAAACGAACCCGCCAGCGCCCAGTTTGCCACCGAGCATTTTTTTCGGCATGAGTCGGCGCGCCTTGTGGCCACACTCGTGGGCCAGTTCGGCGCGCAGCGGCTGCAGTGGGTGGAGGACGTGGTGCAGGAGGCGCTGGTGCGTGCGCTGCAGACCTGGCCGTATCGCGGTGTGCCGGACAATCCAGCCGCTTGGCTGACGCAGACCGCTCGCCATCTGGCTCTGGATCAACTCCGCCGCGAGCAGCGCTGGAACGAGCGCGAGGAAGGCATCTCCGCAGAGCAGGCCCGCTGGATGGCCGTCCCGGTGGAGGCCGCGGCAGGTGATGACGCCCACCTGCGTGACGACACTCTGCGGCTGATGTTTGTGTGCTGCCACCCGCAGCTGTCAGCCGAGGCACAGATCGCTCTGGCGCTGCGAACTTTATGTGGCCTCAGCCCGGCGGAGATCGCGGCGGCATTTGTCACCAGCGAGGCCGCGATCTCAAAGCGGCTCGTGCGCGCACGGCAGCGCATTCGCGAGCTGGCGCTGCCCTTTGAACTGCCCGAGGCATATGAACTCCCGCAGCGCCTCGATGCCGTGCTGGCCTCTCTCTATCTGCTGTTCAATGAAGGCTACAAGGCCAGCAGTGGCGAACATCTGGTACGCTCCGACCTTTGCCATGAGGCGATCCGGCTCACCGAACTGCTCGCCACACATCCCGCCACTGGCCTCCCGCAATGCCACGCCCTGCTGGCGCTCATGCTGCTGAGCGCCTCGCGCCTGCCTGCCCGCACTGATGAAGCAGGCGGCATCCTCCGTCTGCATGAGCAAGACCGCAGCCTTTGGGACCAATCGCTCATCCATCGTGGAATCCACCATCTGCAGCACTCCGCGCGAGGCGAAACGCTCACCGAGTATCATTTGGAGGCCGGCATCGCTGCCTGTCACAGCACGGCAGCGAACCACGCGGCAACCGACTGGCCGCGAATTCTCGCCCTCTATGATCAACTCATGCAGCTCACGTCTTCACCCGTGGTGGCCTTGAACCGTGCCATCGCCGTGGGGCGCGTGCATGGAGCGCAGCACGGACTGGAGGCGCTCGCCGCTGTTCAGGGCCTGGAGGGCTACCTTTCCCTGCACGCCGCACGGGGTACCTTTGCCGCAGAGCTAGGCCAGCCCCAGGCAGCCACCGTCCATTACCGCAGCGCGCTGGCCCTCGCGACCCTGCCTTCGGAACGCCGTTTTTTTGAGCGCCAGATCGCCGCATGTGAAGCTGCCGCACCAGCCCTTGCGACAAATTGAAAAAAATCTTTGTCCCATTGTCCTTTTTCGTCCCGCCCATTCGTCGTCCCTTTGTAACCGCGATATTTTCCCTTCTGAAATCCTACGCCCACCTTCGCCATGAACGCTGAAACTCCCCTCCATGACTACCTCGTCCTCTCGCGCGGCCATTGGGACAAGGACAAGCCCAAGGAGCAGATCGACACGGCCATCACAGATTTTTATGCCTGGCTGAATCGCCACATCGAAGCAGGCAGGATGCGTACTGGCAGCCGCCTCGGCATGGACCACGCCTCCGTCTCCAAGGCCGGTGTCATCACCGACGGCCCGTTCGGCGAGGCCAAGGAAGTCGTGGGCGGCTACTGGTTTGTCAGCGCAGCCAGCCTGCGTGAAGCCGCCGATCTGCTGTCCCACAGCCCCACGCTTCTCTGCGGCCTCCATTACGAAGTCCGCCCGCTTGATCCACTGCTTTGCACGGCCTCTGACCTCACCAACGAAACTCCACCTGCATGAATCCCCAAAACCCCACGGACGAATATCTGCTGCTCATTCGAGGCACTCACTGGAACCACGGCATGTCCCCTTCTGAACTTCAGCATGTCATGACTGACTTTTACGCCTGGGTAGATCGCCTGGACAAGGCGGGCATCCACCGCGGCGCACAGCCCCTGATGGAAGAAGGCAAGCTCGTCTCCGGCCCGAAAGGAGCAAGCGTGACCGACGGCGTCTTTGCCGAGTCAAAAGAAGCCATCGCTGGATACTTTCGCATCGCCGTGGTCAGCATGGACGAAGCCGTGCGCATCGCCCAGGAGTGCCCCATCCTCCAATACGGTGCCACCATCGAAGTCCGCCCCATCGCCGATCTCTGCCGTGCCATGGCCGAGGTCAAAGCCACCAGCCAAGATTGATCCAACACTCCACCGCCATGAACACACCCACCTATCCAGCCTTCAGTCCCTACATCACCGTTCACAATGCCACGCAGGCCATCGCCTTTTATCAGGCGGCCTTTGGTGCCACAGAACGCTTCCGTCTCGTCGATGCCTCATCCGGAAAAATCGGCCACGCCGAACTCACTGTACAGGGCAGCCTGCTCATGCTCTCAGATGAAAACCCCGCATGGAACAAGTCTCCACAAACGCTCGGCGGCACACCGGTGAAATTCAGCCTCATGGTGGAAAACGCAGACGCCGCCATCGACACCGCCGTCGCAGCGGGAGCCACCGTGCTTATGCCCGCAGGCGATCAGTTCTACGGCTTCCGCAGCGGCTCCGTGCGCGATCCCTTCGGCCACGAATGGATGCTCCAGCACGAGATCGAAAAAGTCTCCCCCGAGGAGATGCAAAAACGCTGGAGCGCGATGCTCGAAAACTGTCAGACTCCCAAAGAAGCGGGCAAGTAAGCCCCAACACCACCTCTCTCAATCCACCCACACAACGCGCACACCATGATCAAAAAAATACTGCTCCTTCTCGTCCTCCTCATCGCCGCCATCTGCGTCATCGCCTCTTTCCAGTCCGATGACATGAACATCACCCGCTCCGCCACCACCACGGCTGCGCCAGAAACTGTTTTCAAAGTAGTGAACGACTTCCGCCAGTGGGATGCGTGGTCGCCCTGGTCCAAGCTGGACCCCACGATGAAGAAAAGCCTCGAAGGCCCGCCCGAAGGCGTAGGTGCCATTTACAAGTGGTCCGGCAGCAACGAAGTCGGCGAAGGCAGCACCACGCTCGTGGAGAGCAAGCCCAACGAAAAGATCGGCATGAAACTGGAGTTCGTACGCCCCTTTGCCGGCACCAGCGATGTCCAGTTCATCTTCACACCCGAAGGCACCGGCACCAAAATCACTTGGGCCATGCAGAGCAAGAAGCCCTTCATCGGCAAGATCATGGGCATGTTCATGGACTGCGAAAAAATGTGCGGCGACCAGTTCCTCGAAGGTCTCGCCAATTTGAAAAAGGTCGCTGAAGCCGCCCCAAAATCCTGAACTTTCCTCTCAGCGCACACCATGCTTGCTCCGCTCGACATTGTTCAAACCGAGGCCCAGCCTGCTGCGGTGATTCACATCACCGTGGCGCGTGACAAAATCCAAGAAGTGATGGGACCCGCCATCATGGAAACAATGTCCGCCGCCTCCTCGCAGGGCATCGGCCCCATCGGGCCGGTGTTCGCCCATCACTTCGGCATGACACCCGGCATCTTCAATTTCGAAGTCGGCGTCCCCGTCTCCGGTCCGGTGACTCCTGTGGATCGTGTGAAGCAGAGCGAACTGCCCGCCGCCAAAGTCGCGCGCACCATTTACACCGGCCCCTATGAAGGTCTTGGCGATGCCTGGGGCGACTTCATCGACATGATCGAAGCCCAGGGCCTCACCCGCGCCCCCAATCTCTGGGAGCGCTATCTCACGGATCCATCCACGACGCCAAATTCCGCTGATTACCAAACGGAGCTGAACCACCCCATCCTTTAATTCATTCGCAACATGCCCCTGCCCGCTCCTATCGAATCCCCTCTCTCCGACCGAGAACTCGTTCTAGTGCGTGAAACCGACGTACCTGCTGCCAAACTCTACGCCGGATGGACGCAGCCTGATCTGCTCGTCCAGTGGTTCACACCCAGGCCCTGGACCACCACAGCCTGCGAGCTCGACCTGCGCCCAGGCGGCACCTGCAAAACCACCATGCGCAGTCCCGAGGGCGAAGAGTTCCCCAATGTCGGTATCTACCTCGAAATCGTGCCCAACGAAAAGCTCGTCTTCACCGACGCTTATCTGCCGAATTGGGAGCCCAACCCCAATCACTTCTTCACCGCCGTCCTCACCTGGGAAACACTGCCGACTGGCAAAACTCGCTACACCGCCCGCGCCCGCCACTGGAGCCAGGAAGCCTGCGAAAAGCACGCCGCCATGGGATTCATCGACGGCTGGGGCAAGGCGTTTGATCAGCTCGTTGAATTAGTTGGTTCGAAGTAGCCTGCGATTTTCACTCGTCGTCATTTCCAACTCCGCAACACCTGCTCATCTTATGTCTGCTTACATCCAACCCTACCTCTTCTTCGGCGGCCGCTGTGAAGAAGCCATCGAGTTCTACAAAACCGCCATCGGCGCCGAAGTGCAGATGTTCATGCGCTACAGCGACAGCCCTGACCCTATGCCGCCCGACATGCTGCCTGAAGGCTATGAATGCAAAGTCATGCACGCCAGCTTCAAGATCGGCAGCAGCGTGATCCTCGCCTCCGACGGCTGCGGTGGTGAGGAGAGCCAAGGCTTTCGCGGCTTCTCGCTGTCACTTGCTTTGCCGACGGAAGCCGAGACCGAGCGTGCCTTCAATGCCCTGGCTGAGGGCGGTGCCGTGAACATGCCCCTGGGCAAGACCTTCTGGTCGCCACGCTTTGGCATGCTGCAGGACAAGTTTGGCATGGGCTGGATGGTCACCGTCGCTCCCAGTGCTGAAGCAAAGAATGCCTGAACCACAACCTCTTCGCGCCATGCAAAAAATCAGCCCATTCCTGTGGTTCGATGACAATGCCGAGGAGGCCGTGGACTTTTATCTCTCCGTCTTTAAAGACGGCAAGATCCTGCGCATCTCCCACTACCCTGAAGTGCCGCCGGAAGAAAGGCCGCCGTGGCCTTCTGATTGCACGGTAATGACGGTGGAGTTTGAGCTCTTTGGCCAGCACTACATTGCTTTGAATGGCGGCCCATTGTTCACCTTCAACGAATCCATTTCCTTCGTGGTGTCCTGTGAGACGCAGGAGGAGTTGGACCGTTATTGGGATGCGCTCCTCACCGATGGCGGCATGCCCAGTCAATGTGGCTGGCTCAAGGACAAATTCGGCGTCTCTTGGCAGGTCGTTCCCACGGCCCTGACAGACCTTATGACCTCTAGCGATCCCGCCGTCTGCTCACGTGTCACTCTGGCCATGCTGAACATGATCAAGCTCGACATTGCCACCCTGCAACAAGCCGCACAGCCCAAAGAATTCTAACCACCCTTCATGAGCCTTTCTCAAGACCCCACCTCCGAAATCATCAGCACCCGCATTTTCCCTGTGAGCCGCAGGAAGTTGTTCACCGCCTTCAGCGATCCCCGGCAGCTCGAAGTGTGGTGGGGCCCCAAGGGCTTTAAAAACACCTTTGATGAGTTCCACTTCCGGCCCGGCGGAGATTGGAAATTCACCATGCACGGACCCGATGGCACGAACTATGCGAATCACAGCGTCTTTGCCGAAATCGCGAATGACGAGCGCATTATCTTTGACCACATCGCCCCCAACTTCCGCATGACCATCACCTTTGCCGAAGCTGAAGGAGGAACGCGCTTGACCTGGTGCATGCGCTTCGAAAGCGCCGAAATCTGCGACCGCTTCAAGCCCGTCTGCATTCCCGCCAACGAAGAAAACTTTGACCGTCTCGCCGCCCACCTCCTTTAAGCCAGCCTCAGGCATTCCCGATTACCACCATTCGTCACCCTTCCTCCTCTCCACTCCATGAAATACGCCCCACTCGCCGCCTCCATCCTCCTCGGACTTCTCTTTGTGATGTCCGCCATCACCATCCTGTTCAACCTCGCGCCTATGCCCGAACTTCCCAAGGACACACCCATCTCCCACTTCATGGCAGCCTTTGGCCCCACGGGTTACATGAAGTTTGTGAAGGTAATCGAGCTTCTCGGCGGCATTCTCCTCATCATCCCCAAGACGCGGAATCTCGGCCTGCTCTGCCTCGGCCCCATCCTCGTGAACATCCTCGCTTTCCATCATTTCGTGGCAGGTGATGGCATCTTCCAGCCCATGCTCATCGTCATCTCTCTCCTTGCCGCCTATCTGCTTTGGTCCGAACGCAAGGCCTGGGCTGCACTGCTGCGGTGAGTGGCGACAAATGAAAGGTTGCGTGGATAAGCGCGGTTCACAGAGTTGTCCCACCAACCACCATGTCTTCCAGCTCCCCCAAATGGTACTCCACCGTCACTCGCTACCAATGGCTGGTGCTGCTCGTCGCTTCACTCGGCTGGGTCTTCGATGCGTTTGAAGGGCAGATCTACAATCTGACGCGTGCGGACATGCTGCCGGAACTCCTGCACGTGGACGCGGGTGATCCGCTGGTGAAAGTGTGGGGGGAGCGGTTTCTCGGCATCTTCCTGCTCGGCGGCACGTTTGGCGGGCTGCTGTTCAGCTCGCTGGCAGATAAGTGGGGGCGCAATCCGGTCATGGCGCTGACGATCTTGTTCTACTCCGTGTTCTCCGGCATCACCGCCTTTGCCGGTGAGATCTGGCAGGTCGGTGCCCTGCGCTTCCTCGTGGCGATGGGCGTGGGCGGTGAATGGGCCGTGGGCGCTGCTCTGGTGGCCGAAGTATTTCCCAAAGAAGCACGCGAACGCGCTGGCGGCATCTTCCATGCCACGAGCGTGGCAGGCCTCTGGCTCGCGGCCGCATCCGGCCTCTGGGTCGGCACCCAATGGCGCACGGCTTACATGATTGGCGTCATCCCTGCACTGCTAGTGCTTTGGGTGCGGTTCAGCATCAAGGAGCCGGAGGCATGGAAAGAGGCGCGAAAATCCAAGGCCAAGCGCATGGGCAGCTTCAGCGAACTACTCGGCACGCCGCGCTGGCGTTCACGAGCCATCTTCGGTGCTCTGCTGGCCATGGTGGGACTCGCCACATTCTGGGGCGTCGTTGTCGCAGGTCAGGACATCGCCGCTGACTTCTTGAAACGTGCGGGAGATCCTGATTGGTCCAGCAAATCGAAGATCGCCTTCGGCTTCATTCAAACGGCAGGAGCAGGCGCAGGCATGCTCGCATTTGGGCCGCTGAGCGCCCGCTGGGGCTGCAAGAAGACCTTTGTCTTCATGCACCTCGCCGCGCTGGCCATGACGCCCATCATCTGCTGGCTGCCTTCGTATTTCGGCAGCTACGCGCTGCTGCTCGTACTCCTGCCTGTATTTGGCTTCTTTGCGCAGGGCATCCATGCAGGCTATGCAGCCTTTTTTCCGGCGCTGTTTCCCACGCATCTGCGCGCCACCGGCTCCGGCTTTTGTTTCAATACAGGCCGCCTGCTCGCGGCCCCTGTGCTCATCTGGCTGAGTGCCTGGATGAAATCCACCATGGACCTCCGCACTGCGATCACCTGCCTCGGCGGGTTTTTCCTGCTCGGCCTGCTTTTCCTCGCTTGTCTGCCGGAAACACAGGGAGAAGATTTACCAGAGTAACACGCGCCCATGCCCACGGTTCACTTCACCGCCAATCTCGCGAGCCAGACCGCGGCACCTGTCTGCCAGGTAGATGGAGCCACGGTGCGCGAAGCGCTGCACGCGGTGTTCACGCAGCATCCCACACTGCGCAGCTATGTGCTCGATGATCAGGGCGCGGTGCGGCAGCACGTCGTCGTATTTGTCGATGGCACCGCGATCACTGACCGGCGAAAATTGGCAGACGCCGTACGACCGGACTCGGAAATCTTTGTCATGCAGGCACTCTCAGGAGGATGAACATCATGAGCACAAAACTGTACCTCGGCACCCGCAAAGGACTCATCGAAGCAGAACGCCGCGCCACGGGATGGTGCGTCACCCGCAACTCCTTTCTCGGCGTGCAGGTGCCCATGCTGCTGCCAGATGTGCGCGATGGCATGCTCTACGCCGCCGTAGAGCACGGGCATTTCGGCACCAAATTTCATGCCTCGCAGGATGGGGGCGCTACTTGGGAAGAGCGCGCCTGCCCGGCCTTCCCACCCAAGCCGGAGAATGTGCCTGAGGTGATCAATTTCGTAAACCAGCAGCCCATTCCGTGGGATCTGAAAAAAGTCTGGGCGCTGGAAGCCGGTGCGGCGGCAGGTGAACTCTGGTGCGGTACGCTGCCGGGTGGTTTGTTCCACTCGCTTGATGGCGGTGCCTCGTGGCAGCTTGTCGAAAGCCTGTGGAACGATCCGGGGCGTGCGAAATGGATGGGCGGCGGCGCAGATTGGCCAGGCATCCACACAATCCTCGTTGATCCGCGCAACCGCCACCGTCTGCTTATCGCCGTCTCCTGCGGCGGCGTGTGGGAGTCCACCGACAACGGCGCAACTTGGACGAACATTGGCGCAGGCATTCGTGCGGAATACGTCCCGCCTGAGCAGGTCTATGATCCCGGCATTCAGGATGCGCACCGCATCGCGTGGAGCACCGCGGACCCGGACACGATCTGGATGCAGCACCACAACGGCATCTTCCATTCCTCAGATGGCGGCAGGAACTGGGACGAGACCTTGAATGCCAATCCCTCCAACTTCGGCTTCGCCGTGGCCATGCATCCGCAGGACCCGCAGACCGCGTGGTTTGTGCCGGGCATCAAAGACGAATTCCGTGTAGCCTGCGATGGCGCGCTCTGCGTCATGCGCACCCGTGACGGCGGCCAGACCTTTGAACCGCTCCGCAATGGTTTGCCCCAAGAGCACGCATATCACTTGGTCTATCGCCACTGCCTCGATGTCACCGGCGATGGCCAAACGCTCGCTTTCGGCAGCACCACCGGCTCCGTCTGGATCAGCGAAAACGGCGGCGACTCCTGGGAACGCCTCAGCGCCGATCTGCCCCCAGTGTACTGCGTGCGGTTTGGTTGATGCCGGATCAAGCCATTACGAGTTTTTCAAATTGCAGCCGGCCTGAGGCTGAGCCAACAACCAGCGTGGCCTGCAGCGGCCCGTCCATGTTCTGACCAACGTTAATGACGTTCGTCCTGCCAATCTGATCTAACCACACTCCACGGTTGAGCGGCGTGGTGTGATCATGACCGCACACCACGAGATCAGGCTGATGCTCCTCGATGGCATCCCGCCACCACGCATTGCCTTCAACCGGGGAGCCTGCCTCGGAAATTTGCGTACCCGTCGGCGGCTCGTGCATGATCCACAGCCGCATCGCATCATCGCCATGATCAGCGAACAGGTGCCTGAACCAGTACTGATAGTGCTCGCCGCCAAGCGGTTCGCCTTCGCTGAACGCCTCCTCCTGGCCCATGGCACATGGAAACCCCACCACGCCGATGCCTCCGATCATGGCAAAACTTCCGTTCAGACGCACAGGGGCAGAATCATGCAGCGACTTCCACGCATCGCGAAACTCGAACCAGTTCTCATCCTCGTGATTGCCGCGTGCAAACAACAGAGGAGCCGCAATCGCTTGGAGTTGCTCAGAGCATTGAGACGGCGTGAGCTGCGGCGTTTCCCCATACGGCAGCAGTCCCGTGCCATGTAGAAAATCTCCACCGAGAATGATCGCGTCCGGTTTGATCTCAGCCGCCAGTTTGACCAGCGCCGCATAGAGCACGGCGCGCTGGTGCAGGTCGGTGACGATGAGAATGCGGGCAGACATAGTTGCTGATACTGAGCAGCCTCTTCGCTTTAGCTACGCTAAAACCCGCAGAACCAGAACTTCACTTCACCTGCGCCCACTCGATGCTGCTGAGCGCATGCATCGCCGTCAGAAAATCAGGATCTTTCGCATCGTCCGCAACAATGGTGATCGTGCCCAGAACATCCGGCACCGGAGCCACGAACCCCGTCGAGATCACTTTGGCGTTGCCCAATTCGACCGGCTTGTCGGCCAAGGCAGCATCGGCGTATATCGCCTGACAGCCCACGCCCTGCTTGAGCTTGATCTCCTGCACATTCTCCGTGTGCTCCACGGAGGCACCAGTGACTGACGGCGGTTCCCTTTGGGCGATCTGCTGGATGTCCTTCAGAGTCTTATAGCGGACGGCACTTTGGAAAAACGTCATCCTCCAGTTCTTGTTGGGGTCACTGACGGAATAGAACGACAGTGTGTACTGATCCGGCAGCCCCGTATTTGTGGCTGCACTCAGATGGCCCACGCGCCACGCTGCTGGCACATCGATTTGCAACCGGCCCAAATCACCCAGCGCAAAGGAATGCGGCCCGCCCTTCCATTCAGGAAACGGGCCGTAGGCGAGAGACAGCGCCAGATCCTTCAGCATCTTGCGCTCAGCATCCGTGGCGGAGGCGACCGATGCATGCACATTCACCCACCTGCCTTCATGAGCAAAGCAGCAGTGGATGTTCGCCTGCGTGGATTTCTCCCCCTTCTTGTCTCCAGCAACCTCGTACTCCACGCATTCACACACGGGCGTGCTCCATTGCTTCACACTGTCCTGCTGGAGCTTCGGATTCTGGCTGGCTTGTGACCATACATGATCACGGCAGGCTTTGCCATCCCCGCCACTGCCGGCAGGAGCCTCCACAAAAACCGAGAGATTGAAGCGCCCTGCATTGCTTCTGTAAACCAGTCCCTCTTCATTCGGCTGCAAGCTCTCCATCGCAGGCACCGGGCCTTCAAACGTGATCTGCCAGCCCCTGCCAGCCACAGGAATGATCAGCGGCTCCGCATGCAGACATGCGCAGCCAAGGACCCCCACAAGAAACGCTGTGACTCCATGACGCATGCTCAAAAGAGGTGGGCAGCCCGGCGCTGGTGCAATGCCTTTTTTGGACAAGCCTGAGAAACACCTGCCTCATCCGCGCTTGGGCACCTTCGGCACACGCTGCTGCCGATACTCCGCCGGGGTCAGCCCCATGGCGCGGCGAAAGCAGCGCGTAAAATGGGCGTGGTCAAAAAAACCCAGCTCCACCGCCAGAGCAGCCACCGTTTCCTCCGTCTCCGCCAGTCGCCGGCACGCCGCCTCCACACGCACACGCAGCAGGTACTGCCGCGCGGAGGAGCCAAAGACGCGGCGGAAGCTGCGGTCAAACTGGCTCTGCGAAAGGCCGCACATGCGCGCCATGGCGGCGCTGCTCAGCGCAGCATCTGGGTGCTGATGCATCTGCTCGATCACCCTGGCAAAACGCGCTTCTCCCGAACTGCCGCTGCGTACCTGCTCCACCTGGCGGGAGAATCCGGCGATGCCGATGATGTTTCCCTCCACATCTCGCAGCGGGATCTTGCTGGACATGACGAGGCGCGGCGAGCCCTCAGCCTCCGGCGCGCTCTCCAACCGGTTCACGATGGCCTTGCCTGTGCTCATCACGATCTCATCGTCCTTCTGATACTCAGCGGCACGGCTGCGTGGGAAGAAGTCCGCGTCGGTCTTGCCGATGGCATCCTTCTCGTGCTTCACGCCGCAGTAGTCGCAGCCGCGCCGGTTCACCGCCATGAAGCGCCCCTGGCGGTCCTTGATGAAAAACGACATGTCCGGCAGCAGGTCAAACAGCCGCGCCAGCTCCGCGCCGCGTACCCGCCGTAAAAACGCCTGTGGTGAAATCGCCGCCATGATGCGCGTATTTTACACAAGGAAGCCATGCCCATGCAAGAAAGGAGAGATCCAAATCGCGTATATTATCGTCGGAACGGGTCCGCACCACCACTGAGCTTCCGCAACATTGCCTCTGCTCAGCCCGTAACACTTTCATACCAGTCCGAGACATTTTCATACCAACCTTCAAACCCGCATGCGCATCGACCTCACCCTGCTCTTCACGCTCCTCGCCTCCTCAGCGGTGGCGGCGCAGCCGATTGGCTTCAACAAGGACATCCGTCCCATCCTCGCAGACGCCTGCTTCCACTGCCACGGCCCTGATCCAGGCACGCGCAAGGCCGGACTGCGGCTCGACACCGAAGCAGGCTTCTTCACCGCCAAGGAAGGTGAGAAACCCACGGTCATCAAAAACCAGCCAGAGGTCAGCAACCTCTTCCAGCGCCTCATCACCAAGGATGCGGACGATCTCATGCCGCCGCCGGAGTCGCACAAGAAGCTCAAGCCGGAGCAGATAGCGCTGGTCAAAGAATGGATCGCCCAGGGTGCGCCATGGCAGCCGCATTGGTCGCTCATCCAGCCGCAGCGTTCGCCAGAGCCGCAGGTCAAAGACAGTGCCTGGGTAAAAAATCCCGTGGATCGCTTCATCCTCGCCAAGCTCGAAGCTGCCGGCCTCAAGCCCAATGCGCAGGCAGATGCACATGCACTCATTCGCCGTGTGACGCTCGACCTCACTGGCCTGCCGCCTGCGCCGGAACTCGTCGCCCGCTACGCACCAAAGGACGGCTCCCCCATCGCAGACGCCGCCTATTCAGAACTCATCGACGAACTCCTCAAATCCCCCGCCTATGGCGAGCACCGCGCGCGCTACTGGCTGGACGCCGCACGCTATGCTGACACCCATGGCCTGCACTTTGACAAAGAGCGCGAGATCTGGCCCTACCGCGACTGGGTGGTGAAAGCCTTCAATCGCAACGAGCCCTTCGATCAGTTCACCGTCGAACAGATTGCTGGTGACCTGCTGCCCAAGCCCACCGACGACCAGCTCATCGCCACCGGTTTCCAGCGCTGCAACATCACCACCAATGAAGGCGGCACCATCGATGACGAAAATCTCGCCAACTACGCCAGCGACCGCGTGCAGACCCTCGGCTGGGTTTACATGGGACTCACCACCAACTGCTCCCAGTGCCACGATCACAAATTTGATCCCATCACGCAGAAGGACTACTACTCGCTGGCCGCGTTCTTCCGCAACACCACGCAGAAGCCCAAGGACGGCAATGTGAAGGACGGCCTCGGCCCCATTCTCGTTTTGCCCACCGACAAAGACCGCCCCCGCTGGACCGCCCTGCCCACCGAAATCGCCGCCGCGAAGACAAAGCAGGATGAATCACGCAAGGCCGCCAAAGCCCCGTTCGACCAATGGCTCGCCAGCGCAAAGCCCGAAGATCTCGACAAAGACGTGCCCAGCAAGGGCATGATTGCGCATGTGCCGCTCGATGAAGGTGCAGGCAGCGAAGTCACCGGCGTCTGTGGTAGTAGCAAGACCTTCAAAGCCGTCGGTCAAGTGACGTGGAAGCCCGATGGCAAACTGGGCCCTGCCCCCGTGATGAAGCCCAACGGCACCTTCGAGATCGGCGACGTAGGCGACTACGAAAAGGACCACGCGTTCAGCTACGGTGCTTGGGTTCGCGCAGGCCGTGCCGGTGTCTTTGGTGCCATCATCGCCCGCATGGATGAAAAGGTCGGCAGCCGCGGCTGGGATCTCTGGCAGAACGACACCAAGCTCTCCGTCCATATCATCAGCAACTGGCCGGATGACGCGCTGAAAGTCACCACCGCCAAACCCGCGCTGCGTCCCGGTATTTGGCAGCATGTGTTCGTCACATATGATGGCAAAGGCAAAGCGGGCGGCGTGCGCATCTTTGTCGATGGTGTCGAGGCCCCCATGAAGGCGGAAACGAATGTACTCAAAGGCAGCATCAAGACCACCACGCCTACGCGCATCGGCCAGCGTAGCCACACGCATCTCTTCACCGAAGGTGGCGTGCAGGACGTGCGCATCTATGACCGCCAGCTCGCCGCCACCGAGGTCGCCACTCTTTCCAAGGTCGGCCCGCTGCGCACAATGCTCGCCGCGAAAAAGCGTGCTCCCAAGCAGCAGGAGGCGCTCTTCGAGCATTATCTCGTCACGCGCGACGCCGCCTATCAAACCGCACTCGCCACCAGCACCAAGCTGACCGCAGAGCAGGAAGCCATCAAGGCCCGCAGCCCTCTCACCCACATTCAGGAAGAGCGCATGGACGCCAAGCCAATGGCCAACATCCTCATGCGCGGCCAGTACGATAAAGTCGGCGATGCTGTCGAAGCAGCCGTGCCTGCAGCCCTCGGCAAACTTTCCGCCGATGCGCCGAAGAATCGCCTTGGTCTCGCCAAGTGGCTCGTCAGCCCGGAGAATACCCTCACCGCGCGCGTCACGGTCAATCGCTTCTGGCAGGAACTCTTCGGTGCCGGTCTGGTGAAGACCAGCGAAGACTTCGGCATCATGGGCAGCCCGCCCTCGCACCCCGAACTGCTCGACTGGCTCGCCGTGGAATTCCGTGAAAGCGGCTGGGATGTGAAACGTCTCTTCAAGCTCTTCGTCACCTCCGCCGCCTATCGTCAGGCCGCCATCCTCACGCCGGAAAAGATCGAGAAAGACCGCGACGATTCCCTCCTCTCACGCGGCCCGCGCTTCCGTATGGATGCCGAGATGATCCGCGACTACGCCCTCGCCGTCAGCAGCACCCTCTCCCCCAAGATGGGCGGCCCCGGCACCATGCCCTACCAGCCAGAAAACGTCTGGGAAGTCGTCGGCATGGGCACTGAGAAGTACAAGCAAGACAACGGCGAAAACCTCTACCGCCGCACCATCTACAACTTCTGGAAGCGCACCGCCCCCTCTCCCAACATGGAAGTCTTCAACGCTCCTCCACGCGAAGTGAGCTGCGTCCGCCGTGACCGCACCAACACCCCTCTGCAGGCCCTCGTCACCATGAACGATCCCCAGTTCATCGAAGCCGCCCGCAACCTCGCGCAGCACACCCTCGAAAACGTCAAAGGCGACGACACCGCCAAGTTCACCGCCATCGCCGCGCGCCTCCTCTGCCGTCCGCTTCAAGCCCAGGAAACCCCCATCCTCACCGCCAGCCTCGCCGACCTCCGCAAATTCTACGACACCCATGCCGCCGATGCCGAAGCCCTCCTCACCGTCGGCGAATCCAAAACCGACAGCAAACTCCCCAAACCCGAACTCGCCGCCTGGACGATGCTTTGCAATGAGCTCATGAATTTGGACGAAGTGCTCAATAAGTAAGCGGAGTTTCAAGTTTAAGGTTTAAAGTTGCAAGTTACCTGACGCGCAAACATCATGGCCAAAATCGAAAAGTTTGAAGACATTCTCGCCTGGCAAAAAGCGCGAGAACTAACTCGAGAGATATATCGATTTTCGCGCCAGGGCGAGTTCGCCAAGGACTTCGCTTTGCTTGATCAAATCAGGCGTGCCGTGATCTCTATCACTTCAAACATTGCGGAAGGCTTTGAGCGCGGAGGCACCAAGGAATTCGTGCAATTCCTCGGCTATGCCAAGGGTTCCAGCGGCGAAGTCCGCTCCCAACTCTACGTAGCACTCGATGAGTCTTATCTCAAGGAGCAGGAGTGGCAGAACCTCCATAACCGTTGCCTCGAAATCAGCCGTCTCCTTGATGGCTTCATCAAATACCTCCAACAAACCGAGATCAAAGGCCGCAAATTTATCTCACCCCCATCACCCCCGAAGTCTCCCAGCTCTCCGGCAACTTGAAACCTTAAACCTTAAACCTTGTCCCCTCCTGCCCCATATCCCTTTCCGGGACTGAACCCCTACTTTGAAGAGCAGTGGTTTCAGGTGCATCCGTCCATGATCGTGTATGCGCGCAATCAACTGAGCCGCCAGCTTCCCGCTGACCTTTTGGTTCTAATCGAGCAGGGAGTTTCCATTTCTGCGCAGTTCCCAGAAGACGACAAACGCCCGCGGCCCGATGCCTCCGTGTGGAAGGTGCGCGAGGACACGCTGCTCTCATCCGCCCCCCCAAACTTCTCGCCTCCTCTGACACGCAGCATCACATCCCCCAAGCCTCGGCACCTTGCGATCCGTGAAAAGTCCGGCGATCTCGTGACGGCCATCGAACTACTCAGCCCCACCAACAAGCACTCCGGTGGTGCTCTCACTTACCTGCAGAAGCGCCAGCACATCATCAATCTGGGAGTCAACCTCGTGGAGGTGGATTTGATCCGAAAATGGGGCCTCGCTCTGGAGCAGTTTGAGAGTGAAGAGATGGCGGAATCAATCCGCCTCTCAGATGGTCGCATGCCCGCACATTCCGTGAATGTCTTTCGCGCAGAGGTCCCGCTCGACCGCGAAATTTATCCCATCACCTACTCGCACGTTCTCCCCGCCATTCGCGTGCCGCTCCGCCCCGATGACCAGGACATCTGGCTCAACCTCCAAGAACTCGCCGAACAATGCCACGCCGACTGCGGCTTTGACAAGTCCACCAACTACAGCCGCAACCCAGAGCCGGCCCTCTCTCCCGAAGACACCGCCTGGCTGGATGGTCATCTCAAATCCATCCACTTTCGCTGAACACGAAGCGTCCCTCAACTTTAAACCTTAAACTTTAAACTCTGTATGAACCTCCTCCAAGAATGGAACACCTATCAGACGCGCCGTCAGCTTTTCTCGCGCGGCAAAAACGTCCTCGGCGGCGCTGCCCTCGCTTCCCTCCTCGGTGAATCGTTTGCCAATGCCTCAAACGACGCCGCCATGGGGCCGCAGTTTGCTCCGAAGGCGAAGCGTGTCATCTACCTGCACATGGTCGGCGGCCCTGCGCAGATGGACTTGTTTGACTACAAGCCCGGCATGCAGGCCTTCTATGACAAGGACCTGCCGCCAAGCATCCGCAACGGCCAGCGTCTCACCACCATGACCAGCGGTCAGGCGCGCTTCCCCATCGCGCCGTCGAAGTTCAACTTCGCCCAGCGCGGCCAGTGCGGCATGTGGATGAACTCCGACCTCCTGCCCTTCCTCGGCAAAAACGCCGACGACATCTGCTGGATG
>NCCR01000255.1 GCA_002279765.1 Verrucomicrobia bacterium 12-59-8
CAAAAATCCGGCGCTGCAGGCAAGGGCATAGACGGCAGACTGGTAGCGGCTCAATTTCATGGGGAATACAGGGGTTGGATAACGGGTGGGCGGGATTTCAGCGATGCGCCAATTTTTGCGCGGGTTATGAGAAATACCTCAAAACTACGCCCTGAGTAAAGCACGAAGCTGATTTTCCTCGGTTCGCAGCGGGCGCCTCACTTCGTACGGCGCTGGAGCACGATGCGCTTGAAGCGGGCGGCGCCCTCCTGGCTGACGCTCATGACCTCGGGGTCGTTGACGAAGACGTTATGAATGAGACGGCGGTAGTAGCTGTTCATCGGCGGCAGGTCGGCGCTCTGGCCGTTGCTGCGGACGCGGTCTCCCAGCTCCTTGGCCCGGGCCACCATTTTGTCTTCGCGCATGGAGCGGTAGAACTCCACATCCACGCGGATGCGCGGGGCGTCCTTGAGGTGGCGCTGCAGCACGCGGTTGACCAGATACTGGATGTCTTCCAGCGTTTCGCCCCTGCGGCCGATGAGCGCGTCCGAATCGTCCGTGAGCACCTGAAGCGTGGGGCCGTCGGGGCCGTTGTCCTCCTCGATCTGGACCACAAAGCCCAGATAACCGAGCATGGTGTCAAGGATATGGCGTGCGTGTTCGAGGGGAGTCATGCGTCTCGGTGAGGGAAGCTGTGATTTAATCGACACGGGTCAAAATGTCGAAACCAGAATGACGAATGACGAATGAATGACCAAGCTCAAATAACGAAATTCGCGCCCTGGGGAATGTGCGCCAGTTCGAACTGTCCTTGGCGCTTCGTCATTCCTGCCGCCTGCGTTGGCCGCCTGCCTGTCTAACCTCCGAGGCGTGGGGGTTTCGGGCCCTTTTTCTTGTCTGCGGCGGGTGCGCCTGAATTGAAGAAGGGGTTCTGCGCTGGCGCGGCTTTGGCGGCCGGCTTCTGCGTCACTTTCTCCAGCTTCGGCTCCGGCATGTAGAGCTTCATGACGCGGGTCTGGAAGATGCTGAAAATATTCTGCGTGGACCAGTACAAGGCCAGGGCGGCGGCGAAGTCATAGCTGATCCACAGGAAGAACAGGGGCATGAGCATGAAGATGCGCTGCTGGGTCTTGTCCACCGTGGCCGGCTGCGGGGTGAACTTCATCTGCGCCACCATGGTCAGGCCCATGATGATGGGCAGCGGATTGATGGGGAAGCCCATGAAGTGGCCCTGAGTGTCCGCAGCGGCGAGATCGCGCACCCACCAGAAGGACTGGCCGCGCAGCTCCGCCGCCACTTCCAGCACGCTGTAAAGACCGATAAAGATGGGGAACTGGAGGAGCAACGGCAGGCAGCCGCCGAGGGGGTTCACGCCGTACTCTTTGTAGAGCTTCATCGTCTCCATCTGCTGCTGCTGCGGATTGTCCTTGTACTTCACCTGCAGCTCTTTCATCAGCGGACCCAGCAGACCCATGCGCTTCATGGTCATGGTGGATTTCGCGTGGATCGGCCAGAGGCAGAGACGCACGAAAATCGTCAGCAAAATGACCGCGAGCCCCCAGCTGCCGCTGATGTTGTGCATCCAGCGCATGACCTTGGACAGGGCGATGCTGACGATCTTGAAGTAGCCGTAAAACATCGCGTAGCTGCGCTGGTGGCCGATCTTGCTGAGGCGGTCGTATTCCTTCGGGCCGAGGTAGATCTGATAGCTTTCGCTGACGGCGGCTCCAGGGGCGAGATCCACCACCGGCAGGCCCACCGAGGCATCGTAGGCGAAGTCTTCGATCTCCGGCTTGCCCGCGTTCGCGGCATCGATCTGCTGCGCCAGTTTGCGGCGTCCGGCCCAGAACTTGCCCGGTGCATCCTTCTCCGCCATGCGGGTGATGATGTGGGTGTAAAAGCGCGTCATCACGCCGCCGAAGCGCAGGGCGTTATAGGAGTGCCTGTAATCAGCCGGCGCATCGCTGAAGAAGCCCTTGCCAAAGTATTTCGCGAGCTGGTAGTCCGCATCGCCGGCGTTGTTCCAGAAGAAGCCGTCATAGCGTTCTTCATCGTGCCTCAGGGCGGTGGCGGCACCGGCGTAGAGGTAGTACTCTTCGGAGCGATGCTGCGCGGTGCCGGTGTTTCTCAGGGTGAGCTTGAGATCAAGGAGATGCTCGTCGCTCTCAGGGCCCTCGGTCAGGGAGTAGGTCTTCGTCACCACGATGCCATCGGCGGTGGTACCTTCAAAGGTGGCGCTCTTGTCGCTCTTCGCGATCAGCTTGTAGGGAATGATGTCGAGTCCTGCGGCCTCGCGACGCAAAGCGCCGACGGCCTCCAGGCCGTTTTTGTTCAGCACCACCTGGTCCGTTCCTGCCAGGCCTGCACGGGCGATGCCGCCGCCTTTGGAAGTCAGCTCAAAGGTCACGGTGCCTGTTTTCAGCACGTGAGTTTCTTCCGGCAGCACGGGAGCTGCGGGTGCCGCAGGCGTGGCGCTGGCGGTCGGGGTCGTGGCTGCTGCTGCTGTCGTTGCCGCAGGGGTTTCAGCGGCTTTTTTCGCGACTTCCTCCTGCTTTTTGCGCGCCGCCTCGGCCTGCGCCAGCTTCGTGTTTTCCTGCATGTAGTGCCAGTTCACCCCCATGAGGATGACGCACAGCGTCACGACGATCCAACTTTTGCGGTCCATGAAATTTTAGCTTTGGGGTGAGAGAGGTGGTTTTTAAATGCGGGCCTTCTGGGGCAGATCGAAGACGCGGCTTGTTAACAATGACGAATGTCGAATGCAGAATGTCGAATGCCATCCATACCTGCGATTACACTGTGTGGACAAATTCGTCATTCGGGTTTCGTCATTCGTCATTTTTTTTCAGGCACCGGGTCATGCCCTTGACCACCCCAGGGGTGGCAGCGGCCGATGCGGCAGAGGCCCAGCCAGCAGCCGCGCAGCACGCCGTGGGTTTCCACGGCTTCGAGAAAATACCGCGAGCAGGTCGGCGTGTAACGGCAGCCGGAGCCGGGACCGCCAAGGGCGTGAATGACGGGAGAGATGAACACTTGGTAGCCGCGGATGAAGATTCGGATGAGCCATTTCATGGTGCGGGTGGTGGAGCAGGGGCCGGAGCCGGAGTCTTCTGTGGGAGCAGACTCATGCGGCGGGCCAGCCGCAGCCAGTCATTTTCCAGTTCGGCCAGCGTGGCCTGCGGGGCACGCCAGCGGGCGATGATCACCATCTGCCAGCCCGGGGCTATTTCCGCCCGGTGCGCACGAACAATCTCGCGCAGCAGCCGGCGGATGCGGTTTCGTACCACGGCATTGCCCAGCTTACCCCCGGTGATGAGGCCAAACTGGAACTCCGCCAGCGCTTCCACACGCAAAGCACCCAGGACCAGGAATTTCCCGGCCTGACTGCTGCCCTGCGACTTCACGCGCGCGAAATCGCACGCGAGTTTCATCCGCAGGTTTGAGGGAAGGCGCATGAGAAGGAGCGCGCCGCAGCAGGATTAGGTGTGCTGCTGGGTGTGACGCTTGAAGTGGAGTTCCACGCCCTTTGGCAGGAGACGTTTGCGTCCGGCACGACGGCGGCGGCGCAGGATGTCGCGACCATTCGCGGTCTTCGTGCGTGCGCGGAAACCAAACTGCTGCTTGCGCGTGCGCTTGGAAGGCTGGTAGGTCGCCTCCCCTCGAAAAGGGGGCGCGAAACTAGCGGGAGTCTTTGATTTGTCAATCAGGTGATGATTTCCCGTAAACTTCGCTTTTCTCAGCGTTACATTCCGCCCATGCACCGACCCCTCCTCGCCAGCCTGTTTTTGCCCTTCGCCCTGTGCTCTGCCGCCGACGCCCCGGCCGCCCTTTCCCTCTGGCCGAAAGGGGCACCCGGCTCGGAAGCGCGAGCTGCCGAGGCCGAGAAAATCGAGGGCAGCAATGTCTGCAACGTTCACGTTCCCACGATCACGCCCTACGTCCCCGCTGCGGACAAGGCCACCGGCACAGCCGTGATCATCTGCCCCGGCGGCGGTCATTCCAAGCTCTGCCTCGGCCATGAAGGCTACGCTTTGGCGGAATGGTTCCGGGATCATGGCATTGCCGCCTTTGTGCTGAAGTACCGTCTGGCCCGTGAACCCGGCAGCACCTACACCATTCAGGACCATGCCATGGCGGACGCGCGCCGGGCCATCCGCACGGTGCGCAGCCGTGCTGCCGAGTGGCACATCCAGCCGGACCGCATTGGCATCCTCGGCTTCTCCGCCGGGGGCGAGCTGGCCGCCTTTGCCGCCATGACGAACGATCCGGGCCAGAAAGACGCCGCAGATCCCATCGAGCAGCAGAGCAGCCGTCCGGATTTCCAGGGCCTCATCTACCCCGGCACTTCGGGCCTCTTCAATGCCACCAAGGGCATGCCACCGCTCTTCATCGCCGCCGGTTACAGCGACCGCCCGGACATCTCCGAAGGGATGGCGACGCTCTATCTGAAATACAAGGCGGCTGGCGTGAAAGCTGAGATGCACATTTTTGCCAATGCGGGGCATGGCTTTGGGTACAAGGCGGATGCCAAGCCGAGTGCGGCGGCGAGATGGCCGATGCGGTTTACGGAGTGGCTGGTGGACAGCGGGCTGCTGACTGCGAAGTGAGGGCAGGTCCTGATCACCCGAGGCCGCATGACATGCGAACTAAGGGTACTATGAAAATCCTTTCCGACACCCCCCTTAACGAAAAACGCATCGCCATTCTGGCCACGGACGGCTTCGAGCAGTCAGAGCTGGAGGAGCCCCTGAAGGCCTTGCAGAAGGCTGGCGCGACGGTCAGCATTGTCTCGCCCAAGAAGGGCAAAATCCAGGGCATGCGCCATGCCGAAAAGGGCGACGAATTCGACGTGGACATCCCGCTGCGCAATGCCCAGCAGGGAGACTTCGACGCCCTCGTGCTGCCCGGTGGCCTCATGAATCCTGATGAGCTGCGCTCCACCCCCGAAGCGGTGGAGTGGGTGCGGCAGTTTGGCCGCGCTGGCAAACCCATCGGCGCCATCTGCCACGGCCCCTGGCTTTTGATTGAAGCCGGCCTCGTGGACAACCTCCGCATGACCTCCTGGCCTGCCATTCAAACCGACGTGAAAAACGCCGGCGGCGTCTGGGTGGACGAGGAAGTGGTGGTGGACAACGGCATCGTCACCAGCCGCAAGCCCGCTGACATTCCCGCCTTCAATGCGAAGGTAATCGAGGAGATCTGCGAGGGGATCCATCCGCGCTGAGGTGAGCACGACGACAACGGCTCGCGCTGGTTTTTGATCACAATCCCCCCGTCGATTTGACCCACAAAGCTTGGTACATGCTTCTGCCGCTCTGGTAGCTGCGTCGGAGAGCTTTTTCAGATTCTGCGCTCAGTTCTCCGGCGAGAGATGCCTGAAATTGAGGCACTGCGGCTTGCGGTCGAAAGGTGTGAGGCGCTTCCCCTGGCGAGATCGCCAGACGCAATGTGGGCACTTTGTCCATCTGGGTGAGTCCATCCTTCTTGTAATCCGGTGCCAGCCTGCCCGCAGGCCGTGGTTGCTGGGATTCATCCGGTGCGATTAGGATAGGGCGAAATGGAGGCATTTTCTGAAACGGGCGGGCCTTTTGTGATTCATCCCGCGTGAGCTTCGATTGAAATACCGTCAAATGCACGGTCCCGTCGCTCAGGCACGCCACGATGACCGCGCAATTGTTCGCGGCTGTGAAAACTCCATCAAAGGACGCGGCCGGCTTGGCCGGGTTCAAAAGTTTTTCGCGTTGTCCTTCGACAGACACGGAATCAAGCAACCATCGACGTGCCGCCTCGCGCGGCAGGGAGAAGTTGAAGAGCCAGAGGTTCCCGCGAATATACTGCGCCAGACGCTCGGTGTTGGGCCTGTCGCGTATCACCGCCTCTGCCGGCAGATCCGCCAGAAGTCCGGCTGCTTTCAGGTAAGTCCAATTCTTCGCAAGCGCTGGCGGCAGGCGGATCGCATCATCGCTTATCGGGAGCTGGGCGGCGGCTGCGGACGTTTTCGCCAGCGGTTTCACGGTCACCTTGAAGACGGTGGGAGACTGCCCTGCCGTCACTTCGATCTCATAGCCTCCCTTCGCGGGGTAGCTTTTGGACTTGGGATCACCGGCTTCCAACCAGCCGACATCGACCTGCGCTCCCAACGATTCGCGCAGCCAGCCTGCCACTTCCTTTTGCAGCAAATAGAAGTGGATGGCGGGATCTCCAAGCTCACCGCGCAGGGCGGGTCTGCCGCTGGGGATTGCGGCGAGACCTGCGGTTTTGCGCACGGCCTCCCACACGTGGGACTGTGGATCGTTCAAGGCCACGAGCGATGCACGCACCATCTCCAGGGCGGTGGCGTCCTTTACTTTCGAGGCGAGGACGCCCCGCATCTGGAATCCCACGCTCTTGCCGTCCTTCAAGGTCTGCGGTACCGGGAACACCCACTCGAGCTCATCTTCCCATTTCAGAGAGAGCATCGCGTCACGAAATTGCAGCGCCTGGACCATGCCCGAGGCGACGCCGCGAACCACCACCTGCCCGCTGCGCACCCTGATTTCATCCAGTTTGAAACCTGTGGCCGCGTCTGGCTTGATGCCTTCGATGGCGACCTTGATCGCATCGGCTTTGGCATCAAACTTCAACTGCACCTGCTTCTCGGGACTGATGGGCTCCTCCACGGGTTTCACCGCCCCGGAGCCATCCGCAGGCAGCGCCAGGGCTTCTTCCACGATGCGCTTGGCGATGGGGCCGCAATCGCCGCCGCCGGTCTTGGCACCGTTCTTGAGGATGGCAAAGGCAAGCGTGGGCTTGTCGAAGGGCGCGAAGCCGATGAACCAGCCGTGGTTGTCCTCCACGCGCGTGCCAGCAGCGTTCTTCCGCCAGTTCTGCGCGGTGCCGGTTTTGCCTGCGATGACGACCTTGTCGCTCCGTGCGAGCCGGCCGGTGTCGGAGTCGCCATTCACCGCGAGGCGCATGCCTTCGCGCAGCGGCTCCACAGCGGCGGCAGTCAGTGTGCCCTGGGTCAGATCGGCGCGCCATGCGGCTGGCTCCTTTTGTTTGACGATGCCGGGCTGCGGCACCCTGCCGCCGGTGCCCACGGTGGCGGCGAGCACCGCCATTTGCAGCGGCGTGGCCAGCACCATCCCCTGCCCGATGGATGTGTTGGCTGTGTATCCATGCGACCATCTTTCCGAGGGTCTAAATTCCTTGAGCCACGCGGGGCTTGGCAGGATGCCCTCCTCCTCCTCATCTGTGATGCCATAGGCGCTGCCGAAGCCGATCTTGCGGCCCATGCTTTCGATGTGCTCAATGCCTGCCATGTTGCCAAACTGATACCAGTAGCAGTTGCAGCTCACGGCCAGAGAGTCGCTCATTCCGAGCGTGCCATGCGAGCCGCCGTCCTTCGTGTGTATCCAACATTGCATGACGGAGTTGCCATAGGTCACGGTGCCGGTGCAGTTGAACTTTTGTCCGCTGATTCCTGCGGCACCGCCTGCAAGCCCGGTAAGCAGCTTGTAGGTGGAACCCGGGGAGAAGCCACGGAAGCAGCGGTTGAGCAGGGGCACGTCGAGGTCCCTCAGCAAGGTGTCCCAGCTCTGGAAATCGATCGATGGCACAAACTGGTTGGGATCATAACTCGGCAGTGAAACGGCTGCCAGCATCTCCCCAGTGCGCGGGTCCAAGATGACTACGGCTCCACGCGTGACGCCTGCCTCTGTCATGGCGCGGAGGGCGAGAGATTGCATCCGCATGTCCAGCGTGAGACTGACGTCCTTGCCCGCAGTCAGCTCGGTGTCATGCTGCTTCTCCATGCCGGCGTAGGCTTTCGTGGCTCCGGCGTAGCCGACCGTATGCGCGGCCAGTGTTTTGAGCGGGTAGTTGCGCACCTTCTCCTTCGTGCTCTCCGCCAGCACCACGCCGTGGCGGTCCAGGATGCGACCGCGCAGGGCGGGGCCTTCGATGGCATGCAGCATGGCCACGGGCAGGGTGATGAGCAGGGCGCCACCCGCGAGTGCGGCGAGCCAGCGGAGGGTGAGTCCTTCGCGGCGGAGCGTGGGATCGAGGATGGCTTTGACGCGTGCCTCAACAGGGGCGCAGCGGGTGATGGTGAGAGCGCAGAGAGACACCCCGGGTGCGAGGCGGTTGTGGCGGCTGAGATCGAGCAGGGACTGCGCGTAGTCGCTGGCACGCACGCCGTGGCGCAGCACGGTGTCGTCGCAGGCACGCTCCTGATCGGCGCGAAGCTGGCGCAGCGTGAGCCACACGAGCGGGTTGAACCAGTGCAGGGCCTTCACCCATTGCGCCGCCCAGAGCGCGAGGGGATCGCCGCGTTTCAGGTGCGCGAGTTCGTGCAGCAGGACACCGCGCTGCTTTTCAACGCTCCAGGTTTCGAAGCCCTCCGGCAGCAGCAGGCGTGGTTTTAAGACACCCCAGACCATGGGGACGGAATCGCTGGGGCCGATGAGCAGCCGGGGCGTGTGTTTTAATCCGAGCTCGCGAGCTGTTTGAACCAGCATGGCGCATTCTCCCGGGCGCAGGGAAGCCTCCAGGCGATGCAACCGCCATGCACTGTGTGCGAGACGCAGCAGCAGCAGGCCCGCCATGAGCATCCATGCCATGGGCAGCGACGCTACCACATCCTGCCATGAAATATTCCAGGAGAAGGCGGGGGGCGCGGGGGCTGGAGCTGGCAGCGGCAGGGCGGGCTTGGAAACGTGAGCAGCGGAGCTGTCGTCTTCGGGTGGCAGGAAGGCGGAGGCATTGTCGGGGAGCACCGGCGGCTTCATCTCCGGCAGTTCTAGAGCGACGTCCGTTTGTGGCAGCACACGCCAGGCAGGAAGCGCCCACATCGCCAATGGCAGAACCGCCAGGGTGGCGATGGCGGTGATCCAGAGGGCGTAGCGGCGTGCGGCCGCCATTCTGCGCAGGCCGAGACCGAGGAGCAGCGCGAGGAGAAGAACCGCCGCTCCCTTAAGCGCGGTGAGGGAGAGCAGATCGAGAAACGGTGTCGTGTTCATGAGGGGTCAGAGTGGACTGAAGCGCGAGAGCGTTTTGGAGTGCTCCAGTCCTCTGGAGCTTTTCGCAGGCCATTGAACGCTCGAAAGCGCCGGAGGGCCGGCGCAGTCCAGGACGCTCTCGCGGCTATGTACATTCGTTTCCATATCAGCGGCCCTCGCGTTTCGCTTCGTCGATGAGCTTCTGGATGCGCGCGGTCTGCTCATCCGTGAGCGTGGAGTCTTTGCGCGTGAGATGCGCGGCCAGCGCCTCGTCCACCGCGCCGCCGAAGAAGGTGTCCAGCACCTGCTTGAGCGCATGCAGCCCCGCACGGGCCTTGGACTGCGCGGGGGCGTAGATGACCTCGCGCCCTTCTTTGCGCAGGCGCTTCACATGGCCCTTCTCCTCCAGGATGTGCATGAGCCGCCGCACCGCCATGTCGGTAGGAGGGTCCGGCAGCCGGGCCTGCACGATGGCGACGGTGGCGCTGCCTTCTTCGTGCAGGACGTTCATGATCTGGCGCTCGCGCCGGGATAGCTGGGAGGGGTCGGACATTTCGTTATGTTTTTAACGAATGGAATTCGGGATGGCAACAACAAACAAGAAATTTTTAACGAATTATGCGGAGCAAAGCAGCCTTGTTGCTGTGCAACATGGAAGGGCGTCGCAACGGCAAGCAGCGTGAACTACCGCCGATTTTGGACGAGGTGGAGCGGTCCTTGTTCCGCAGGAACAAGGCTACCTGGCTGCTTCTCCGCGCCGTTCCAACTAGAGGCTGCATGGTGGCGTTCCATGGGTCTAAGAGTTTTTGCAGGGCCTGGGCTTGCCGGGGGAGGGATGTATCGGTGCCGAGCAGAATAGAACTTTAACTTGGTCTGGGAGGGGC
>NCCR01000256.1 GCA_002279765.1 Verrucomicrobia bacterium 12-59-8
CCGGCACAGCCTCGAACTCCGCCATCCCAGTTGCAACAGCAGCCCCAGCGCCAGCGTCAGCCCGTACGCGCTCAGTCATCGCTGCCAGTGACAACGGTGGCGGCAGTCATGCCCCCGTCCGTGGCTTCCTCAACGCCAGCTGTTATCATTTCTAAGTCCTCAGTGCCTGCCGGGTCAATTCTGGCCAATTTACGCCACCTGCGTCAAGATCCCGCTCTCATGCGGCAGGCAATTTTGATGCAGGAGATACTTGGTCCTCCAAAAGCCTTGCAATCCTCCAACGATTTCGCTATCTAAGGATCCTTCTTTGAGAAATGCCGGCGTGGTGAAATTGGTAGACGCGCTAGACTCAAAATCTTGTATCCGTGAGGATGTGTCGGTTCGAGTCCGACCGCCGGTACCATCAAAGAAGTGGGCAGGAGTCAGGGACGAGCAGCGTTATCTAGCTCATGAAATCACCCCGAGCCGCCTCTATCCTCATCTTCACCCTGGCATTGCTCGGGTGTGTTGTTTGGGCGGTGGAGCAGGATCGGGAAGGGGGCCGACCGATCAACTTCGGCGTCAAGGATGGCAGCGTGCCCGATGATCCGCGTGACACTCGACGGGGGCAGGAAGTGGGATACCCCACCTGGCCGGTGAGCAAAGACCTGCCGAATGACGTCTTCACCTTCGCACGCATCCGCTACAATTCGATGAGCCATGGCGGGCGTGGCTGGGGCAGGGGGAATCGCAAATGGTCCACGGACTATCCCGATTCCGACATGAACATGTCCTACCGCCTCCAGCAGCTCACCTCGCTGCAGGTGAATCCGAACGGGGCCATCGTGGACATCGATGCCGAGCAGTTCCGCCATTTCCCCTTCCTCTACATGATCGAGGTCGGCGACATCGACATCACCGAGGATGAGGCCAAGACCATGCGCGAGTACATGCTCAACGGCGGCTTCATCATGGTGGATGACTTCTGGGGCACCCGTGAGTGGGAGAACTTCGAAGTCGCCCTCAAGCAAATCTGGCCCGACCGCAAAATGGAGGAGATCCCCCTGGAACACGAAATCTTCCATATGGTCTTTCCCATCAAGGTGAAGCCGCAGATCCCGCACATCCGCTTTGCCGAATACGTGATCAATCAGGGCATCACCTATGAGTTCGACAAGCCCGGCTCCGAGCACGTCCATTACCGCGGCTACTTCGACGACAAACGCCGCCTCATGATGGTCATCTGCTGGAACACCGACACCGGCGAAGGCTGGGAGCAGGAAGGCAGCGATCCCTGGTACTTCCGGGAGTTCTCAGAGAAGTATGCCTACCCTCTGGGCATCAACATCATCTTCTATGCGCTGACGCATTGAAACACTAAGACTTCGCGCCTGGCCGCTTCCCAAACGCAATGAAGTCCGACGGACACGGGGTCGGTCGGACTTCAGAGTATGGCTGGGCAGAGTGACTTCCCTGCGGTGATTAAGCCGCGCCTTCGAGCTGGGCTTCGCTCTTCTTCTTCTCGCGCTGGCGCTGGCTGGAGTCCAGCGTGCGCTTGCGCAGGCGGATGCTCTTGGGGGTGCACTCGGCGAGTTCATCAGGGGCGATGTACTCGATGGCGCGCTCGAGGCTGAAGCGAACTGGGGGTGAAAGCGCGATGGCTTTGGTGCCGCCGGCTTCACGGAAGTTTGTCAGGTTCTTGCTGCGTGTCGGGTTCACTGGCAGATCGTCTGCACGTGGGTTTTCACCGATGAGCATGCCGTCATAGACGAGCTCTCCCGGGCCGATGAAGAGTTTGCCGCGAATCTGGATCGTATCCAGAGCATAGCTGGTGGCTTCGCCGCCTTCGGTGCTGACGAGAGTGCCCGTGGAGCGGGTCTGCATCGGTCCAGCATGCGGGGCGTATTCCTTGAAGAGATGGCTGTGAATGCCGTGACCGCTGGAAAGGTTCATCAATTCAAACTCAAAGCCGATGAGGCCACGAGTAGGCACCAAGGCCTGCAGGGTGGTGCGTCCGCCGTGGGCGTTCATATCCTCCAGCTTGCCTTTGCGCTCGTTGATGCATTTCATGATCGGGCCGAGGTATTCATCCGGCACGTCCAGGAAGAGGGTTTCAAACGGCTCGCACAGCACATCGTTGATGCGCCTCATGATCACCATCGGGCGTGAGACGAGCACTTCGAAGCCTTCACGGCGCATCTGCTCCACCAGCACGGCGATCTGCATCGCACCACGGGCGCTGACATCAAAGATGCCGGCGGTGTCGGTGTCTTTGACGCTGATCGTCACATTCATCTTCTGCTCGCGGTCCAGGCGGTCGCGGATCTTGCGGGAGGTCACGTGTTCGCCTTCGCGTCCGGCCAGCGGGCCGTCATTCACCGCGAACTGCATGACGATGGTCGGAGGGTCGATAGCCACGAAGGGCAGTGAAGGTGCGTCTGCCGCGCCTGCCACGGTCTGGCCGATGTCCACGTCTTCAAAGCCGCTGATGCCGACGATGTCACCGGCGATGCCTTCCACGGAGTCCGAAGTCGTCAGCGTGGTGTATTGGAACACCTTGGTTACTTTCACCGGCTTGGCTTTCTCTTCCGGCGTCTTGCCCAGCAGGAAAACGCGGTCACCCAGTTTCACGCTGCCACGTGTGACTTTACCGATGGCCACGCGACCCACGAAGTTGTCCCAGTCGATGTTGGAAACGAGCATTTCAAAGCTGCCTTCGACTTCGGCTTTCGGGGCCGGGATGTGCTCCACGATTTTGCCCAGGAGGAAGGTCATGTCATGCTGCTCGCCGGTCGGGGAGTCCGTCACCCAGCCCGGCTGCTCGCCGGTCGGGGAGTCCGTCACCCAGCCCGCACGGGCGCTGCCATAAAGGAAGGCGGCATTGAACTGCTCTTCCGTGGCGTCGAGTTCGAGGAACAATTCGAGAACCTTGTCATGCACCTTCTTCGGCTCGATGTTCGGGCGGTCCATCTTGTTGATGAGCACGATGGGCTTGATGCCCTGCTCCAGCGCTTTCTTCAACACGAACCGAGTCTGCGCCTGCGGGCCGTCATAGGCATCCACCACGAGCATCACGCCGTCCACCATCTTCATCACGCGCTCCACTTCGCCGCCGAAGTCAGCATGGCCGGGAGTATCAACGATGTTGATGATGTGGTCGTTCCAGTGAACGGAAGTGTTCTTCGCCTTGATGGTGATACCTTTTTCCTTTTCGAGGTCCATGGAATCCATCGCGCGTTCAGCGATGGCCTGGTTTTCGCGGAAATTGCCACTGGAGCGCAGGAGGCCGTCAACGAGCGTGGTTTTGCCGTGATCGACGTGGGCAATGATGGCGATGTTGCGAATTTTATCTGGGGTCATGGGGCGATTTTGAGGGGAAGGGGGCCGCGAGAGTAGCAGCCTCCGCACCATAGGCAACCACTTCGCTGCACCTGTTTTGGCGCATTTGAAAGATTCCGGACGGGTTGGGGTGGGAATTGCCCCCGTTGAAATCAGCTCTTCAGGCCATTTAAACACGAATCCGACAGGTCGCGCTCCCGTGCCATGTGGTGCAACTTGTTGGTCACGAATTCGTCATATGCGACGGGTTTTTGGTGCTGAAGCATTTATGAAACAATAAGGTCACTGCTTAGCGGTGGAGGGGACATGGGTGATTGATTATGAAGACGAACCCCCATGCCCCATCTTTGTTCTCAAGCGGCCGTCGCACGCCGCCTGACGGCGTTCAGCCGTCATTGTGCGTCACTCTTGCAGCTGCCCAGATTTGTACAAGGCGTTTTGCCCTTAGCTTTAGCAATACCCCCAGCGCAGCCCATAGCCAATACCTCCCCTCTGCCTCAGCCCAGAAGGAATCAACAGCGTGTGCTGCTGAAACTGCTTCGAGCATCCATGATAATGGCTCTGCTTGGTTTGAGTATCTCTCAAGTTCGAGCAGCACCGGTGGATGAATACTGGCGCACCGATGGCACCACAGGTGGAACCTGGACCTCAACATTTTGGAACATCGGCTCTGCAACAGCGACAGGCGGCACCGGCTGGACCGCTGCCAACAACGCAGTGTTCTCGGCCAATTCCACCCTGACCTTCGCGAGTTCCACGGTCGGCAATGTATCCGTCACCAATGGCTCGACCGTAAACATCACCGCCGGCGGCACGTTGACGCTCAGCCCATTGATCAGCACCTTTGACATCGGCACTGGCTCAACGCTGACATGGCAGGGGCAAACGGTGGTCGCCAGTAGTGCCTCGGGCATCACAAAGAATGGTGCAGGCACCCTGGACCTCGGTGCCCTGACATTCACGACTACCATGAACGGCGGCTTTACGCTGAATAATGGAACGGTGATCGTCTCCGGAGACAAGGCGCTTGGCAACGGCGCGCTTGCTTTGAACGGGGGCACCTTGCAATCCAGTGGAACCCGGGCTTTTGCGACGACGTCTTTGGTCATCGGTGGCAATTTTGCGCTCGCCGGCACTGGCAATGCAAACTGGGATGCGGCCACGACGATTGCGCTCGGCGCATCAACACGCACCATCACCAACAGCACCACGAGCGGTAGCCGCCAGTTCCGCGGGCTCATTTCTGGTAGTGCTGGTGCAGGTCTGACGTTTGCCGGCAGCGGCAGTGCGCAGATCTATGTGGGTAACACCGGCAACACCTTTTCGGGCGCGGTCACGATTACAGGCGGAGAGGTCGTCTTCAATGACAACGGCAGCCTGGGAACGGGGACCTCCATCGTACTGGATGGCGGACGCCTTACCATGGCCAGCATGGCCACATCAGGATCCACCTCGGCGCTCACGGCGGCCACGATTGCCTCGACCCACGCGATGACCATTGGCGATACCGCCGGCACCGCCATCAGTGTTCAAGGGGCTACAGGCGTGACATCCTATGATGGCGTCATCTCCAACATCGCTGGCAAGACGGGCAGTTGGAGCAAGCAGGGAGCTGGGCTTTTGAAGCTGGGCGGTATAAGCACCTATACAGGCGGCACCGCTATCAACAACGGTACTGTTCAACTCACCACTGGCAATAACCGCCTTCCCACCGGCACGGTGGTGAGTCTCGGTCAGGCCAGCAGCACCAATCTTGGAGTTCTGGATCTCAATGGGTTCAACCAGATCATCGCGGGATTGATCTCCACCACCGGTACGAATGCGACCGCCAGCAAGAATACCGTGACCTCTGCCACCAGCGCCACCCTGACCATCAACACCGGAGCCAGCAGTTATGTCTATGGCGCGGGAACCGCAGCCAATTCAGGCATCCTCACCGGAGCCCTTTCCGTCACCAAAGTCGGCAGCGGCACTCAAACACTCGGAGACAGCAATACCTACACAGGTGCCACCAACATTCAGGAAGGCACTCTGGCGCTTTCCAGCGGAAATGACCGTCTGCCCACCGGCACCACCGTCACTCTTGGCAGCGGCAGCACCAGCGGCGTCTTGAAGCTGGATGGTAACAATCAAACGGTGGCTGGTCTGGCCACCTCAGGCACCGGCACCGGCAATGCCGTGGTGAATGGGAATGCCACTGCCTCCATGTTCACCGTCAACAACAGCACCTCTCAAACCTACTCTGGCAAGCTTGGCGGCAGTGGAACCAATGAGAACAACTTTACCGTGATTCAGCAGGGCTCGGGTTCAACAACTCTTTCAGGAGCCAATACCTACAGCGGTGGCACTCTCATCAGCTCCGGCACCGTCGTCGCAGACAATAACAGCGCTTTGGGAGCAGGTGCAGTTGCCATGACAGGCGGCAATCTCCGCGCCAGCTCAGGTGTGACCGTCTCCAATGACATCACCATCAAGAACAGCAGCACGGTCGCCGCAGACAGTTTCGAAAACACCCTGACATTGTTCAGCGGCAGCGGCGGCGGAAATAGCTTCCTGACTGGCAGTTCAACGAGCGGTGCTCGCCCGGCCACGTCCCCTTTCGCTGTGGATGGGACTTATGCTTTGGGTGTAACAGGCAGCACCTATACGATCACCTCAAGCGCGATCAATACATACGGTTACTCCAACGTCAGCCTGTCCCTCAAGCTGGCGGCGTTTTCAGCCACTTCAGGGAATGGGCTGGACGCTACTGACACGGTTACCCTGCAGGTGAGCACTGATGGCGGTCTCACTTTTTTCAGCCAGGCAATCGTTGGTGGTCTCGCCAATGCTACCTGGGCCTACGACGCCACCGGCACCGTGCTCCGTGCCTACACCGCCTCCAACGCTTCCACGACCGCACCTGCTGCCGGCGGTGCGCGGACTACCGATGGCTACAGCACTATCAATATCACCGGCCTGCCTACCATCAACAATCTCGTGATCAAAATCACGGCGCTCAATGACAATGCGGGTGAAACCTGGGCGCTGGACAATTTCAAGGTCAACGGCACTGCCGCAGGCGGTGTCACGCTGGGTGGTGACAACACATCAGACACCGCCACTTATTCCGGAACAGTAACGCTTAACGACAACGTCACGCTGACAGCGGCCTCCGGCGGCACTGTGCAGATGACTGGAAAACTGACGGGCGCGGCAAGCTATGGAGTGACCAAATCTGGCGCAGGCACGGTGGTGCTCGCCAACAACACCAACGACTATGCAGGTACCACCAGCGTCAGCGCTGGCACATTGCAGGTCGGTGTTTCCAGCACGGGTGAAACCGGCACTGGCACAACAACGGTCAACGGTGCCTCAGCCGTGCTCGCCGGCACCGGCATTGTTCAGGGCAGTACCTCCGTCATTCTCGGCGCGATCAAACCGGGAGACAGCGGCGGCGCAGGCACTGGCACACTGAACACTCACGATTTGAACTTCGTGCCCGTGGCTGCTGCCACCGTCGCGGAATTGCAGATCACCGGCTCCGCCGCAGGTGCCACACTGGCTTCCGACCTGATCAATATATCCGGCACTCTCACTCTCAACAACTTCAGCAACATCCTCGTCAATGGCAGCGGCTACACCGCTGCAGTGGGCGATACCTTCGCGCTCCTCGACTGGAGCGGCGTTCTCGTTACCAACGGATTCAGCACCGGCACCAACCTGCGCACCGGAGCCAATTCCGATGGCAACGAAGGCAATCTCGACCTGCCCGACATCACCGGCCTAGGTCTCTGGCAGATCAGCAGCATGCTGGATGCTGGCGCTCTAACTCTCACGGTGATTGCTGTGCCGGAGCCGACGCGTGGAATCCTGTTACTGTGCGGCTTATTGGGAATGATCTGGCGGCGTCGGCGGTGAGGGTGACTTTGTTTCAAAGCTGGGCGAGGATGTATCCCCGCATTTTCCATTACCTGTGACCAGGTTCGCCCCCCCCCAGAATGATCACCGACCCAAACTCCGCCACACTGTAGGCAATCTCTCTTTCACCAGTTTGGCGCTGTTGGCGGGGATCAGCGTCGGCGTGAGCGGTACATTCTTGGTGTCTTCAAAGTCAAGGTGGCCAGGACTGCGGGAGTATTTGTAGTCCTTGTCCAGGCTGCCGTCGCCGGAGAGCTGAATGCCGACTTCTTCGACGCGCGGCACGGAGAGGTAGAACAGGCCTTGTTCGAGGTCGCAGGACTCGCCGGGTTTCAATCGCAGCTTTGACTTGGCAAGTTCACGAAACAGCTCGCGGGCGGTGGCTTCGGCGGGATTCACGATGGTGCGATGCTCGGCGATGAGATCACGAAACTCAGCTTCCTGACGCAGCGCGGTGAAGGCGGTGTCAATTTCCTCCTTGGCAAGCGGGTAGTGCGTGCAGCCGAGGACGATGGTTTGCAGCGGCGCAGTGGGCTTCTCTGCGCGATAGGCTTCGGCCAAAGCGCGTGCTTCTTTCAAGGCGTAGGCGGCGACGGAATCGGGAAAGGCGGCATCGCCTTCAATGGCCCCGGCCAGTGTGGCGCTGCCCTGTTGCGCGATGACGGGCACGCTTTGGCCTGCGAGGCCAAGGGTGCTGGCGATGGTGCCGGGATACACCTTGCTGGCGCAGGTGCCGACGGTGGCGAGGACGCCGATGCCGCCTGTGGTGTTGGATTCCAAGACACCCCGTGCTCCGGCCTCCACCACGCCGACGACGATGACTGGGATCTTCCATGCAGCAACGGCCTTGCGGATGTCTACAAGACCATAGGCGGTGGCGGTATTGCAGGCGATGACGATGGCTTTGACCGGCGGCTTCGTGAACTGCGGCTCGGTCCCCTCGGCGGGATAAGTGCGGCGGCCGAGCAGGAAGACGGCGTCCTTCACGATGAGTTCGCGCAGATAATCAGTACGATCGACCGCAGAGTAGTTGCCGTAGGGCATGTTGGCCTGATCACCGAAGTAGATGAAACGCTCCTGGGTGAAATCAGGCACGCCGTCCGCACCGGGCTGCAGGGTATCGTTGTGGAAGGCGTCGAGCGTCAGCAGCGCTTCCAGCACGGTGAGGCCGCCTATGCCGGAATCGAATACGCCAATGGGCAGGTGGCGGGTGGCTTCGGCATCGCTCCAGGCGCTGGCATCAAAGCTGAAGGCGGCTTTGCCATCGGGATGTGCCTGTGCATGTTCGATGAGTTCAGCGGCGTTAACTGCGGCGGCCAGCAGGAGCAGCACGGTGAGAGTTTTCATGGGGAAGCAGGCGAGGGGGCGGATATATATGCAGCAACCGTGCCAATCCAGAGCGCGTGATTCACGTTACGTAGATGCAAACAACAGCCGCCCCAAGAATACGGCAGCCACCATGCCGACAATATCTGCCGTGAGACCGGCTGCGAGCGCATGGCGGATGCGGCGGATGCCGACGCTGCCGAAATAGACGGCGAGTACGTAGAAGGTGGTCTCGGTGGAGCCGTACATGATGGCGGCGGTGAACTTGAGCTGCTCACTGAGCTCGGGACGCAGCAGGATGTCATTGAGCACGCCTAGCGAACCGGAGCCAGTGAGCGGCCGCATCATTGCCATGGGCAGCAGTTCGACCGGGAAGCCGATAAAGCTCAACACGGGCCGCAGCAGGTATTCGAGTAGCCGCAGCATGCCGGAGCTGTTGAACACGGCGAGCGCTGCCAGCATGGCGGCGTAGTCGGGGAAGCCCA
>NCCR01000257.1 GCA_002279765.1 Verrucomicrobia bacterium 12-59-8
CTTTTGCCTGGGATGTACACCTCGCACCAGGCGTGGGAGGCCTGGGCGCCTCGCAGGTGCGAATCGGGGCCGTTGTAGAGATAACCGCTGACGTAGCGTGCCGGAATGCCGAGCGACCGGCAGATGCCGATCATGACATGGGCGAAGTCCTGGCAGACACCGCGCTTCGTCTGCATGACCTCGTTCATGTGGGTGGAGGTGGTGGTGCTGCTGGGAGCATAGGTCCACTCGCGGTAGATGTGGTGCATGACGGCCTCGGCGGTGGCGAAGACGTCATTGCTGTCATTGCGAATGTCGATGCCCAGGCGCCAGACTTCCGGGGTGACTGACACGTAGCAACTGTCGCCGAGAAAGGGCGAGATCATTTCATCCACCTCGCTTTTGAGGGCTTCGAAACCTATTCCGAGTGGTTTGCCATCCTTGTAAGGATTGGTGGTGTTGATGGTGGACTGCGATTCGATCGTGAGATCGCTGTGCGGCTCTGAAATGTCGAAGTAGTGGACGTAGTTGAGCCAGTTGTCGCGGAAGTGCTGAAGGCGGGCGGGTGGCTTGATGCAGAGCAGGAAAGATTCGAGGCGTGATTTGTCATCCGTGGCTGGGCGCAGGCGCACCTCATTGTAGTTGTCGCGCACCGACGCGCGGTAAACGTAGCGCGTACGGTGGAAGATTCGGAATCGCATGTCGTGCAGCAGGAGGCGCCGGCGATGTTTACTGCTGCTGTTGCTGCTGCTGCTGACCGCGAAGGTCATCGTCCGCATTGGCGTGGTAGGCACCTGGCGCAGTGCTTTCCACGGGGGGGGCCTCGGGAAGCTGAGCAAGTTCTGCGTGCTGCACGAAGGTCTGGAAGATGGCTTCGCCGATGTGATTGAGGCGCAACTGCAGATCGTCGATGTAGTCATGCAGGCCTATGGCGAGGACTTCTTCGACGGTGGTGAAGGCGAGATCGGCGCGGAGGCGACCCACATGGCGGAGGGGAAGAGGCATGCCCTGGAGTCCGGCACAGGCACAGAGCGCCTGGAGGGCGGATTGAGCTTCAGCGACGCAGCAGGCGATGGAGCGCGGGAAGGTTTCGTCGAGCAAGAGGTAGGCGATGATTTTGGAGGGATCGAGCCGGCGGTGATGCGCCTGGAAGGCATGCCAGGCGGAGCAGGAGCGCAGCAGTGCGGCCCAGCGCAGGGGCCTGGCCTGCGCGTGGGGCGGGAGTTCGAGAGAGAGACCCGAGCAGGTGTCGAGCAGGCGGGACATTTTGTCCGCGCGCTCCAGGCAGGTGCCGAGGCGGAGGAAGTGCCAGATTTCACCGCGGGGCGTGGTGGAGTCCGCGATGCCTTGAAACTGATAGGAACCGCGCAGCACGCGCTCATAAAAAGCAGCGCTCTGCGAGCGGTGCATGGCCCTGCCTTCGGCGGAGTCAACGAAGAGGCGCAATGAGTTGAGCGACTCCCAGATTTCATCGGAGATCTGATCGCGCACGGTGCGCGCGTTTTCGCGTGCGGCCCGGATGCTGTTGAGCATGGAGTTCGGATTGTCGGCGCGGAGGGCGAGGAATTCGGTGACCTCCTTGCCTTTGATCTTTTTGTGCAGCTTGGAGTAGGCCTCTTCATCGCCGGTGGTGGCGAGGAGGGGCTGCCAGAACTGCGCTTCATCGACGCCCTCGGCTCCGGCATCCAGCAGGAGATCCTGCGTGGAAAGCAGGAGGCGTGAGAGGTTTTCAGCACGCTCGACATAGCGTGCCATCCAGTAAATGCTGTCTGCGACTCGGCTAAGCATGGCGTGTGATCAGGCGGCGGGTGTGGTTTCGGCAGGCATGTCGAGGGGATCATCCCAGAGCACCCAGGTGTCTTTGCTGCCGCCGCCTTGCGACGAGTTCACGACGAGCGAGCCTTTTTTCAGCGCGACGCGGGTAAGGCCGCCGGGGACGACGCGCACGCGGTCGCCACAGAGAACGTAGGGGCGCAGATCGATGTGACGTCCTTCGAAATGATCATCCACAAAGACGGGATGGCGGGAGAGCTGAAGCACGGGCTGGGCGATGTAGTTGCGCGGGTTCTTCTTGATGAGCTCGGCAAAGTCAGCGCGCTCCTTTTTCGAAGCATGCGGGCCCATGAGCATGCCGTAGCCGCCGGATTCGTTGACCGCCTTGACGACGAGCTTGTCGAGATTCTCGAGGATGTAGGAGCACTCCTTGGGATCGACGCCCAGATGCGTGGGCACGTTTGGCAGGATGGGATCCTGATCGAGGTAGTATTTGATCATCTGCGGCACCAGCGCATAGACGGCTTTGTCATCCGCCACGCCGGTACCGATGGAGTTGGCGAGGGCAACGTGGCCTTTGCGATAGGCATTGATGATGCCCGGGACGCCGAGAAGGGAGTCTTTGCGGAAGACCTGAGGATCGAGGAAATCGTCATCGATGCGGCGATAGATGACGTGCACCTGCTCCAGACCCTTCGTGGTGCGCATGAACACGCGGTCGTTGCGGAGGATGAGATCGCGGCCTTCGACAATCGGCACGCCCATCTGTTTGGCGAGGTAGCAGTGTTCGAAGTAGGCGCTGTTGTAGATGCCGGGTGTGAGCACCACGATCACGGGATCGAGCACGCCGCTGGGGGCGAGGTGCGCGAGGGTTTCACGCAGCATGGAGCCGTAGGCGTCCACGGGGCGGACGGGCAACTGCTGCAGCAGGCCGGGAAAGGCGCGCTTCATGGCGTTGCGGTTTTCCAGCATGTAGGAGGCGCCGGAAGGGCAGCGGCCATTGTCTTCGAGGACGTAGTAGTCGCCTTTGCCATCGCGCACGAGATCGGTGCCGCAGATGTGGATGTAGATGCCGTGGGGAACCTTGATGCCGCGAAACTCAGGGCGGTAATGCGAGGCGGAGAGCACGAGCTCGGCGGGCACGGCCTTGTCGGTGATGATCTTCTGGCCGTGGTAGATGTCGCTGAGAAAGAGATTCAGCGCGGTGATGCGCTGGATGAGCCCGGCCTCCACCGTCTCCCATTCACGCTGCGGGATGATGCGTGGCATGAGATCGAAGGGGAAGATGCGCTCCGTGCCCTGGTCGTCCCCATAGACAGTGAAGGTCACGCCCTGGCGGAGGAACGCGGCATCCACCGCTTTTTGGCGGGCGGAGTATTCGGAAGGAGTGAGAGAACCGGCACTATCAAGCATGGCTCCGTAGTGCGAACGCGCTTTCCCTGGAGCGGAAAACACCTCGTCGAAGAAGCTCTCTGGTTGGTAGTCGTTAAACAGTGACGACATGAGGATGATAGGCTTAGCAGGGCCTGTGCCAGAATTGGGAAGGCTTTGCAAATGACATCGGCAGAGGTCGTTCTTTAGGATGCCACGGGTTCGACATCCACGCCAACCTCGACCGTGTGCCTGCCACCGCCGGTGATGATGCCACGCACCGGGCTGACATCCGAGAAGTCCCGACCGATGGCCACGGTGATGTGATCGAGCGAGGTGAAACAGTTGTTGGTGGGATCGAAATCCACCCAGCCAAAGCCGGGCACGAAGCAGGAGGCCCAGGCGTGCGAGGCATCGACGCCCTGCAGGCGCGGTTTGCCTGCGGGGGGATGCGTGCGCAGGTAGCCGCTGATGTAGCGTGCGGGCAGGCCCATGGCGCGCAGGCTGGCGATGGCGAGGTGCGCGAAGTCCTGGCAGACGCCGCGCTTTTTCTCCAGCACTTCATTCAGCGGCGTGCTGATGGTGGTGGCTTTGGGATCAAACACGAACTCGCGATGGATGCGACGGCAAAGATCGGCGGTGGCGGCGAGGACGGGACGGCCTTTGGTGAAACTGGGCAGGGCAAAATCACGCAGCGGCATTTCATGCACCAGCAGCGGGCTGCCGAAGACGAACTGGCAGGGATCAAGAAGATCCACGGACACGGGGTCACGGAACATGGCGGCCACGCTCTCCCAGGCCGGCGTTTGCAGCGGATCCGGCTGCAACACCGCCGCCAGCGAGACAAAGCTGCGCGAGGTGACTTCAAAGTGGTTGTGCAGCTTTTGCACGGAGAAGCAGGCGACCTGATTGCCAAAGGAATCGGTGTGCTCCGTGAGCAGATCTGGCTGCGGCTCAAAGCTGAGGCTGAACTCCAGGCAGCGCTGGGTGTCCGTGTCGCGCGGGCGCAGACGCGCGGCGTGGTGGGACATGGCCACCCGCGAGCTGTAATGGTACGTCGTGCGATGGGTGATGCGGTAAGTCATCACGGGGAGTGTGGTTCGGCAGGAGCGGCCTCGCTGCTGCTGATGGTGGAATGCGCAAAGTAACCGGCGGTGAGCGCATCATTGAGCACGGGCATGGCCTCGATGAGCTGCGTGAGCAGTTTGGCCACCTGGGTCTGCGCCCAGGTGCCGGGCTCGACGCGGGCGAGTTCGGTGGGATCACACAACTGCAGGCGGGTGCTGTTTTCCAAAAACACGCGCATCGCCGGCGTGAGAACTGCGGAATTTTGCTCGTGGGGGAGATGCTTGAACTGCTGGCGGATGCGCTCAAACTGGAAGCGCAGGCCGCGGGGGTTCTGTTCGTCGAGCATGAGCAGATCGTACACAGCGGCGATTTGCGGCAGCAGGCTGTAGCGATTGCGGTAGGTGATGGTGCTGTCTCCCACTTCAAGAATGGCCTCCAGCAAACTCGGATTTTCCGCATCGTCGCTGCGCAGGCAGGCGCGCAGCAGTTCGCAAATGTAAACGGTGCGCTCGATGCGGTGGCCCATGTCGAGGAACATCCAGCCCTGGGCGCGGGTCATGTTGTCCTTGGCGAGACCATGGAAGGAGGCGAGCTCAAGGATGATGCGGGTGAGCACGTTGAGTGCATCGGACATGGGTGTGACGCTGGGCGTGTTGTCGTAGGCGTCCAAAGCATCGCCGAGCTGGCTGATGACGCGCCAGGTATCGACCGAAATACGATCGCGCAGCAACACGCCGATGCGCTGGATGTGTGAGACGCAGGAGCGAATGCTGGTGGGATGCTCGGCATCAAACACCGCCTCCAGCAGGCGGGCTTCGAGCTGCTCCTGCTGGGAGGCCAGCGCGGCTGTGTCCTCCACGTCATCGAGGACGGTGAGGCGCTTCAATGCTTCCAGCAAGGGAAGCAGCAGGGGCGTTTCGCTCATGCCGCTTTCCGGCGAGCAACGCAGCAGGGTGGAGCGCAGGAGACGGGCGCTGGATTCAGCGCGCTCGGCATAGCGTCCGAGCCAGTACAAATGATTGGCGACACGGCTGCCGAGATTGTGCCCGGTGCGGCGGAGCTCCACTGGCGCGCTGGTTCTGGAGAGCAGCGTGACGTTTTCCACCGGTCCTTCGCTGAGCACCCAGGTGTCCTTGCTGGTGCCGCCTTTCTGCATGGAGACCAATGGTGAGTCCATGGTGGCGGCGACCCGTGTCAATGCGCCGGGCATGACCATGTAGCCGTCCTTGGTGGCGACGAGATAGACCCGCACGCTCACCGGTTTGTGGACGAGCTGCCCGTCCTCCCACATGGGTGCTGTGGAGAAGGAGATTTTTTCCTGCGCCGCCCAGCGGTCCGGCGCAAAGCGCATGCGCTCGGCAAGGGCGGCACGCTCGGCACCGCTGAGGCGGCTGCCAAAGCAGGCCTCGCGTCCGCGCACGCGGAAGGCGCTCTTGATGACCATGCGGTCGAGATTTTTTTCCACTTCGCCACGTGGGCGCTCCTGGCCGCACCACCAGGTGGCGACGGAAGGCATGAGCAGCTCCGAACTGAGCAGCTTGCGACACAAGCCAGGGAGGAAGGCCATCAGCGCCGGTGCTTCGACGAGGCCTGAGCCGAGGGCATTTCCCAGCGCCACATTGCCAGCACGCACAGCGCGTACGAGGCCGGGAACGCCGAGCATGGAGTCGTTGCGCAGTTCCAGAGGATCACAGAAATCGTCATCCACGCGGCGTAAAATCACATCCACCGGTTCGAGACCGTTGAGTGTTTTCAAATAGACGCGGTCATCGCGCACGGTGAGGTCTTCGCCTTCCACCAAGGTGTAGCCGAGGTAGCGAGCCAGGTAGGCCTGCTCGAAGTAGGTCTCATTGTACGGCCCGGGGGTCAGCAGGACGACGCGCGGTTCCTCCACGGGGCGCGGTGCGAGGGCGGCAAGGGACTGCTGCATCTGGCGGAAGAACCCGGCGAGACGGCGCACACGCGCATCACGAAACACGTCTGGCAGCAATCGCGACGTGATCAGACGGTTTTCCAAGGCGTAGCCGGAACCGGTCGGGATCTGGGTGCGGTCGGAAATGACCCACCA
>NCCR01000258.1 GCA_002279765.1 Verrucomicrobia bacterium 12-59-8
TCATCCAGCGCGGCCTTCAGCATCTGCAGCTCTCCGCGCGTGGAGACGCTCTCACGGAGTATCATCTGGAGGCAGGCATCGCCGCATGCCACAGCACCGCAGCCGATCATGGCAGCACGGACTGGGCACGCATTCTCGCGCTATATGATCAGCTCACGCGGCTCTCACATTCGCCCGTGGTGGCCTTGAATCGCGCCATCGCCATGGGGCGCGTGCATGGCGCGCAGAGCGGACTCGATGCGCTGGCAGCCGTGCAGGGCTTGGATGCCTACCTTTCCCTGCACGCAGCGCGGGGTGCGTTTGCCGCCGAGCTGGGCCAGACGCAGGCCGCCGCAGCCCATTACCGCAGGGCGCTGGCCCTCGCAGCGCTGCCTTCCGAGCGCAGCTTTTTTGAGCGCCTCATCACCGAATGCGAAACCGCCGCGCCCACAAAATAGGACCCGCTAAAAAATATCTTTGTTCCGATGTCCTTTTTCGTCCGGCCCGTTCGTCGTCCTTTTGAAACCGCATCATTGCCATCCTAAACGACCAACGCCATGAACACTGAAACTCCCCTCAATGACTACCTCGTCCTCTCGCGCGGACATTGGGACAAGGACAAGTCCAAGGAGCAGATCGACACGGCGATCACGGACTTTTACGCTTGGCTGAACCGCCACATCGAGGCAGGCAGGATGCGCGCTGGCAGCCGCCTCGACACGGACCGCGCCACCGTCTCCAAGGCGGGTGTCATCACCGATGGACCCTTCGGCGAGGCCAAGGAAGTCGTGGGAGGCTACTGGTTCGTCAGCGCAGGCAGTTTGCGCGAAGCAGCCGACATCCTCTCCCACAGCCCCACCCTTCCCTGCGGTCTGCACTATGAAGTCCGACCGCTCGATCCCGAACTCTGCACCGCTTCCGACATTACCAACGAAACCCCGCCCGCATGAATCCCCAAAACCCCACTGACGAATACCTGCTGCTCATTCGAGGCACCCACTGGAACCACGGCATGTCCCCTTCTGAACTCCAGCATGTGATGACCGACTTTTACGCCTGGGTGGATGGCCTCAGCAAAGCGGGCATCCATCGCGGCGCACAGCCCTTGATGGAGGAAGGCAGGCTCGTCTCTGGCCCCAAAGGAGCGACCGTGACCGATGGCGTCTTTGCCGAGTCAAAAGAAGCCATCGCCGGTTACTTCCGCATCGCCGTGGGCAGCATGGACGAAGCCGTACGCATCGCGCAGGAATGCCCCATCCTCCAATACGGAGCCACCATTGAAATCCGTCCCATCGCCGATCTCTGCCGCCCCATGGCCGAAGTCAAATCCGCCTCCCAGTCCTGATCAAAAAATCCACAACTCCACCCACCAACCTACCATGAGCACATTCGCCTACTCATCCTTCAGTCCCTACATCACAGTAAACGATGCCGCCAAGGCCATCGCCTTCTACAGCGCGGCCTTTGGTGCCACCGAACGCTTTCGTCTGGCCGACGAATCAACCGGCAAGATCGGCCACGCAGAGCTCACGCTCGCAGGCAGCCTGCTCATGCTCTCAGATGAAAATCCCGCCTGGAACAAGTCCCCGCAGACACTCGGCGGCACACCGGTCATGTTCTGCCTCATGGTCGAGAACGCAGATGCCGCCATCGAAAAGGCCGTCGCCGCCGGAGCCAAGCCTCTCATGCCTGCGGCCGATCAATTCTACGGCTTCCGCAGCGGCTCCGTGCGCGATCCCTTTGGCCATGAGTGGATGCTCCAGCACGAAATCGAAAAAGTATCCCCCGAAGAAATGCAGAAGCGCTGGAATGACATGCCTAAAGACTGCCAGCCCCCCTCTGACTCAAACAAATAGTCCCAGAGCATCCGTCATCCGTCATCCGTCATTCACCACCACACACCATGATCAAAAAGATCCTTCTCGGCCTCGTCCTCATCATCGCCATCATCTGCGTCATCGCGTCCTTTCAGTCGGATGACATGAACATCACTCGCACCGCCACCAGCACGGCTCCTCCGGAAGCGGTCTTCAAAGTGGTGAACGACTTCCGTCAGTGGGACGCATGGTCACCTTGGTCAAAGCTTGACCCCAACATGAAGAAGAGCCTCGAAGGTCCGCCCGAAGGCGTCGGCGCGATCTACAAATGGTCCGGCAACAACGAAGTCGGCGAAGGCAGCACCACACTCGTCGAGAGCACGCCGAATGAGAAAGTCGGCATGAAGCTCGAGTTCCTGCGTCCCTTTGCCGGCACCAGCGATGTGCAGTTCACCTTCGCACCTGAAGGCACCGGCACCAAGATCACCTGGGCCATGCAGAGCAAGAAGCCTTTCATCGGCAAAATCATGAGCCTCTTCATGGACTGCGAAAAAATGTGCGGCGACCAGTTCCTCGAAGGTCTCGCCAATTTGAAAAAGGTCGCCGAAGCACCCAAAGCCTGATCTCCAATCATCGCCTCAAACGCCGCTGTGCCTCGCCGCATGGCATCACCCTGTGCCTTTTTTTTGCACCATCTGTTTCGCCCGCCACTTCTGCCTTCTCCGCAAATCCAGCATCCAGCATCCAGCATCCAGCCCCTAGCCCACCATGCCCCTCCCCGCTCCCATCGAATCCCCCCTCTCCGAACGCGAACTTGTCCTCGTCCGTGAAACCGACATCCCCGCTGCCAAACTCTACGCTGGCTGGACCCAGCCCGATCTCGTCGTCCAATGGTTCACACCCCAGCCCTGGTCCACCACAGCTTGCGAAATCGACCTCCGCCCCGGCGGCACCTGCAAAACCACCATGCGCAGTCCCGAAGGCCAGGAATTCCCGAATGTGGGCGTTTATCTCGAAATCGTCCCCAACGAAAAGCATCATCACCTGGGAAACCTTGCCCACCGGCAAAACCCGCTACACCGCCCGCGTGCTCCATTGGACCAAAGAAGCCTGCGAAAAACACGCCGCCATGGGCTTCGCGGAAGGCTGGGGCAAAGCCTTCGATCAACTCGTTGAACTCATGAGCAAGTAACACCTCAACCCATCCACGACCATGTCCCGCGTCAGCACCTACCTCAACTTTCCGCGCAACACCGAAGAAGCCTTCGCCTTCTACAAATCGGTCTTCCAAACCGAATACGTCGGTCACATCGCCCGCTTCGGCGACATCCCCGCCAGTTCCGACTGCCCGCCTCCCGCTGAGGCCGACAAAAACCTCATCATGCACATCGCCCTGCCCACCCTCGGCGAGCACGTCCTCATGGGCACCGACGCTCCCGAGTCCATGGGCTTCAAGTGCACCCCCGGCAACAACGTGTACATCAATCTCGAACCCGACACCCGCGACGAAGCCGACCGCCTTTTCACCGCCCTCTCCGCTGGCGGCAAAATCGAAATGCCCATCCAGGACATGTTCTGGGGAGCCTACTTCGGCTCCTTAACCGATAAGTTTGGCATCCAATGGATGGTCAACTGCATGCAACCTAAAAAATGACGAAACCAGAATGGCGAATGACGAATGAAGTCCGAAACCGCGTTCGTCATGGCATTCGATCTTCGGCATTCGTCATTCGTCATTTCTCCCTCCGCAACACCCTCAACTCCGCCAAATCACCATGACCTCCTACATCCAACCCTACCTCTTCTTCGGTGGCCGCTGCGAAGAAGCCCTCGAATTTTACAAAACCGCCATCGGTGCCGAGGTGCAGATGTGCCTGCGCTACAGCGACAGCCCCGAACCCATGCCGCCCGACACTCTGCCTGAAGGCTACGAAAGCAAAATCATGCACGCCAGCTTCAAGGTCGGCAGCAGCGTCATCCTCGCCTCCGACGGCTGCGGTGGCGAAGAGGCCAAAGGCTTTCGTGCCTTCTCGCTCTCGCTCGCTTTGCCGACGGAAGCCGAAACCGAGCGCGCCTTCAATGCCCTTGCTGAAGGCGGTGCGGTCAACATGCCCCTCGGCAAGACCTTCTGGTCCTCACGCTTCGGCATGCTGGAGGACAAATTTGGCATGGGCTGGATGGTCGCCGTCGCCCCCTCCGCTGATTCAAAAGCCGCCTGAACTTCAAACCCCACCGCACCATGCAAAAGATCAGCCCATGTCTGTGGTTCAACAACACCGCCGAAGCAGCGGTGGACTTCTACCTCTCTATTTTCAAAGACGGCAAAATCCTGCGCAGAGCTTACTACCCCGAAGTGCCGCCGGAAGAAAGACCTCCGTGGCCACCCACCGGCACCGTGATGACCGTGGAGTTTGAACTCTTCGGCCAGAACTACACCGCCCTGAATGGTGGCCCCGAGTTCACCTTCAATGAAGCCATCTCCCTCATGGTGTCCTGCGAGACCCAGGAGGAAGTGGACCGCTACTGGGATGCTCTCACTGCCGATGGCGGGAAGCCCGTGCAATGCGGCTGGCTGCAGGACAAATTTGGCGTCTCCTGGCAGATCGTCCCCACGGTGCTGACAGACCTCGTGACCTCGGGCGATCCCGCTTTGTGCTCACGCGTCATCCAGGCCATGCTGAAGATGGTCAAGCTCGACATCGCCACACTTCAGCAAGCCGCAGCATCCAAGTAAGCCCGCCTTCCTACCCATGAGTCAAACTCAAGATCACTCGACAGAGATCATCAGCACCCGTCTCTTCGCCGCCAGCCGCGACCGCATCTTCGCCGCCTTCAGCGATCCCCGGCAGCTTGCCCAATGGTGGGGTCCCAAAGGCTTCACCAACACCTTCGATGAGTTCGACTTCCGCCCCGGCGGCGACTGGAAGTTCACCATGCACGGCCCCGACGGCAAGGACTACGCCAATCACACCCGTTTCATCGAGATCGTGCCTGCCGAGCGCATCGTCTATGAACATGTCGCCCCGCATTTCCACATGACCATCACCCTCGCCGATGCCGGAACCGGCACCCACATGACCTGGTGCATGCAGTTCCCCACCGCCGAAATGTGCGAAAACTTCAAACCCATCTGCGTTCCCGCGAACGAAGAAAACTTCGACCGCCTCGAAGCCTTCCTCGGATAATCCATCTGCAAACATTTCCATCCGCATCATTCATCCCCTCCTCCCATGAAATACGCCACTCTCGCCGCCTCCATCATCCTCGGACTTCTGTTCACCATGTCTTCGGTCGTCTTCCTCTTCAATCTCGTGCCCATGCCGGAGATCCCCAAGGACACACCGCCCTACCACTTCATGGCCGCGTTTGGCCCCACAGGTTACATGACCTTCGTCAAGGTCTTCGAACTGCTCGGCGGCCTCTTCCTCCTCCTTCCCAAGACCCGCAATCTCGGTCTCCTCTGCATCGGCCCCGTCCTCGTCAACATCCTCGCTTATCATGGCTTCGTCATGAAAGGTGAAGGCTTGCTCGATCCCATGCTCATCGTCATCTGCCTCCTCGCTCTCTTCCTTCTCTGGGCTGAGCGCAAGGCCTGGGCGGGACTGGTGAAGTGATGGCGCAGTACTCCTCACGTCACATGCTTGCAAGACTGGCCGAACCGAATAATCTTACCCGATGAGCACGGTGCTTGAAATCGAACTAGCTGTGGAGCGTCTGCCTGCAAAGGACTTTGAATCCTTTGCAGCATGGTTTGATGAAACGCGTGCTCAGCGCGTGGATGCCAGCTTCGAGAAAGCCATCCTCGAAGGCAATTTTGACGCCATGGCCTCGCGTGCCCTGCGTGATTTTGAAACAGGTCGCACCAGCCCGCTTGATGAATTCATCCGTCGCAGCTGAGTTCTGGGAACGCTACAACCGCCTGCCTCCTTCAGTTCAGGCTCGCGCCCGAAAGCAATATCAGCTCTGGCTGGAGAACCATTGGCACCCCTCCCTGCATTTCAAGCGTGTCGGTCCCTTCTGGTCCGTTCGCATTGATGACACACACCGAGCACTCGGTCTGGAAAAAGACGGCACCATCCTATGGTTCTTCATCGGCCGGCACGATGCTTACGAGGAAAGAATTTGAATTGGCAGGTTGTCCCGTGCCGAAGAAACGCCGCGCTGCCAGTTCCAGTTCGAACTCCGGACCAGCAGACGGTTGAAAGGTTTCTTATCTTAGCGCGGTTCACATTGCGTCCCACCAACCGCCATGCCCACCCGCCGCACTTTCCTTGCCACCACCGCCATGACTGCCGCCACGCATGCGTTTGCGGCACCGAAAGACAACGACATCAAGATCGCCCTCATCGGCTGCGGCGGGCGCGGCACCGGCGCCTGCAATCAGGCGCTCTCCGCCGGTTCCACCATCAAGCTCGTCGCCGTCGTCGATCCCCTCGAAGGCAAGGCCCAGGCCGCGCTCGACATCCTCAAGTCAAAACACGAAGGCCAGGTCGATGTGCCGCCTGATCAGGTCTTCACCAACTTCGAAGACTATACCAAAGCCTTCGCCCTCGCGGACGTCGTCCTCATCACCACGCCTCCAGGCCCCCGTCCCTTCCTCTTTGAGCAGGCCATCAAAGCCGGGAAACATGTGTTCATGGAAAAACCTGTCGCCGTGGATGCCGCAGGCGTGCGCCGCGTCCTCGCCGCTTCCGAGGAAGCCAAGAAAAAGAAGCTCAATGTCTGCGTCGGCTTTCAACGCCGCTACCAGCCGAGCTACATCGACATGATTGACCGCATTCACGCGGGTGCCATCGGTGACCTCGTCTTTGGCCGGGTGTACTGGAACGGCACCTCGCGTCCCGGATTTGTGCGCGAGCCAAACGAGAGCGAGCTCCACTACCAGATTCGCAACTGGTACTTCTTCACCTGGATGAGCGGAGATCACATCCTCGAACAGCATTGCCACAATCTCGACGTGGCCAATTGGGTGATGAAAGGCGCGATGCCGATCAAAGCCGTCGGCCAGGGCGGGCGGCAGGTACGTCGTGCCAAAGAAAACGGCACCATCTTCGACCACCACACCGTCGAGTTCGAATACGAAAGCGGCATGCGCATCCTCAGCCAGTGCCGCCAGATCGGCGGCAAATGCGCGCGGGATGTGAGCGAACACTTCCACGGCACCAAGGGCGCGGCCGATCTCGCCAACGGCGGCAAATTCCTCATCAACAACCTGCCGCCCGGTGGCAAACGCACGCGCAACAAAGAAGACCCCTACCAGCTCGAACACGACGCCCTCTTTGAAAACATCCGCACTGGCAAAGTCCGCAACGACACCGACTACGCCGCGCACTCCACCATGATGGGCGTCATGGGCCGCATGGCCACCTACACCGGCCAGGTCATCACCTGGAACCAGGCCATGCAATCACAGGATATCCTCGTCCCCGACAACATCACCTGGAACACCGAGCCACCCGTAAAGCCCGATGTGGATGGCTGGTATCCTGTGGCGATTCCCGGAACAACGCTGCCGGTTTAAAAATGACGTCATTCGTCATCTCATGAGCAGCCCGCCCTGCAGACTGAAACACACCTGCCACGGCCTCACCTGCACCAGCATGCTTTCATCCAGCCCACGCTGCACCGCCAAGGAGACGCGGTACTGCGCACAGCACGCCCCCATAACACTTTTCCTCATTTCAGCTTCGACATTTCTTCGGCCTTCAGATTGACTCCCTCTTTTCGCCCATGTCTTCCGCCACCCCTAAATGGTACTCCACCGTCACCCGCTACCAGTGGCTTGTCCTCATTGTCGCCTCGCTCGGCTGGGTCTTCGATGCGTTTGAAGGGCAGATCTACAATCTGACCCGGGCCGACATGCTGCCGGACCTCCTGCACGTGAAGGCCGACGATCCCCTCGTCAAAATCTGGGGCGAGCGCTTCCTCGGCATCTTCCTCCTCGGCGGCACCTTCGGCGGCCTGCTCTTCAGCTCTCTCGCGGACAAATGGGGACGCAATCCCGTGATGGCGCTTACCATCCTCTTCTACTCCGTCTTCTCCGGCATCACCGCCTTTGCCGATGAAATCTGGCAGGTCGGCACGCTGCGCTTCCTCGTGGCCATGGGTGTCGGCGGCGAGTGGGCCGTCGGCGCGGCACTCGTGGCCGAGGTCTTCCCCAAAGAAGCACGCGAACGCGCCGGCGGCATCTTCCACGCCACCAGCGTCGCAGGTCTCTGGCTCGCCGCAGCAGCCGGCCTCTGGGTCGGCAGCCAATGGCGCACCGCCTACCTGCTTGGAGTCATCCCCGCTCTCCTCGTCCTCTGGGTGCGCCTCAGCATCAAAGAACCCGAAGCCTGGAAAGAAGCACGCCAGACCAAAGCCAGCCGCATGGGCAGCTTCAGTGAGTTGCTCGGCACGCCACGCTGGCGCTCTCGCGCGATTTTTGGTGCACTGCTCGCCATGGTCGGCCTCGCCACTTTTTGGGGCGTCGTCGTGGCCGGGCAAGACATCGCCGCCAAGTTTTTAAAGGATGCGGGAGATCCCGATTGGGCCAGCAAATCCAAGATCGCCTTCGGCTTCATTCAAACCGCCGGTGCAGGCGCAGGCATGCTCGCCTTTGGTCCCTTGAGCGCCCGCTGGGGTTGCAAAAAAACCTTCGTCATCATGCACCTCGCCGCACTCGTCATGACTCCGATCGTCTGCTGGCTTCCCTCGTATGTCGGAAGTTACACGCTCCTGCTCGTGCTGCTGCCCGTGTTTGGTTTCTTCGCGCAGGGCATCCATGCAGGCTACGCCGCGTTTTTTCCCGCATTGTTTCCCACCCATCTGCGCGCCACCGGTTCCGGCTTTTGTTTCAACACCGGCCGCCTCCTCGCCGCCCCCGTCCTCATCTGGCTCAGTGCCTGGATGAAATCCACCCTGGACCTGCGCACCGCCATCACCTGCCTCGGCGGCTTCTTCCTCCTCGGCCTCCTCTTCCTCACCTGCCTGCCAGAGACGCAGGGAGAAGATCTGCCGGAGTGAGAAAAGCAGTCTGGAGCTTTCGCTCGTTCCGGCGG
>NCCR01000259.1 GCA_002279765.1 Verrucomicrobia bacterium 12-59-8
CGGGATGCTGGCGAGATCGACTTCGGTGCTCGGTGCGGAGGCGGTGGCTTCGATGAGGGTGCTGACGTCGGCGGTGGCGAGGTCGGCGCCGCCAAAGAGGGCCTGGGAGGCGAGGATGACTTTTTGCAGCTCTTCTTCGCCATGCACCATGCGGGTGACTTCAGCGGCGAGACGCTTGTGGCCGCTGCGCTGTCCGGGATTCGCATTGTGCTCGGCCTCGATGGCCTCGATCTCCTCATGCGAAAGGAGCGTGAACTGGCGCAGGAAGCGCGGCACGTCGGGGTCTTCGGAATTCACCCAGAACTGGTAGAAGGCATACGGACTGGTCTTGGTGGCGTCCATCCAGATGGCACCGGCTTCGGACTTGCCGAATTTTTTGCCTGAGCTGGTGGTGATGAGCGGGAAGGTGACGACGTAGGTCTGCTGGCCGCGCATTTTGCGCACGAGATCGATGCCGGCGGTCATGTTGCCCCACTGGTCGCTGCCGCCGATCTGCACGGTGCAGCCGTGGCGCTCATTGAGCACGACGAAGTCGTAGGACTGCAGGATCATGTAGGTGAACTCGGTGAACGAGATGCCGCTTTCAAGGCGGGCGCTGACGGATTCTTTCGCCAGCATCCACGCGATGGTGAAATTTTTGCCAATGTCGCGCAGCAGCTCCACGGCGCTCAGCTTGCAGATCCACGAAGCGTTGTCCTCGATGATGGTCTGTTCAGGGACGAGGATGCTGCGGATCTGCACTTCGATGCGCTTCACAAATTCCGCGACGGTCTCCGGCGTGTTGAGCGTGCGCTCGTTGGCCTTGCCGCTGGGGTCGCCGATCAAACCGGTGCCGCCGCCGACGATGGCGATGGCCTTGTGCCCATGCTCCTGCACGCGACGCAGGGCCATGAGCGGGAGCAGGTTGCCGATGTGCAGGCTGTCGGCGGTGGGATCAAAGCCGCAGTAGAAGGTCTGCCGGGTCTTGAGGGCTTCCTTGAGGGCTTCGAGGTCGCTGCACTGCTTGAGCAGGCCGCGCCATTCGAGATCGGCGATGAGGTCAGTCATGGGAAAAAGATGAATGATGAAGGATGAATGATGAAATCACGGAATGGGCAGGGGTCTGCTCATACGGCGTCTTTGATCGGAGGCTGGCGTCGGGACACCTTTAAGGTGTGGAGCCGGGCTCGGAGCGGAGGAGCTGGGAGCCGTTGAAGCGTTCGTTGGGCTTGAAGAGCCAGCCGGGGCTTTCGTTGCGGACTTCCCAGCGGCGCAGTTCGAACTCGGGGAGGACGAGGTTGCTGTTGGGATCAAAGACTTTGCGGCCGGTGAAGCGGCCCCACATGTTGTACTCGGTGTTGTGGTCGTCGCCGTAGGCGTAGCCGCCGTCGTTCGGTTGCTCAGCGAGGCGGTAGGGGATCTTCATGTAGCGCTCGTTCATGATGACGAGACGCGAGCTTTCCCAGCCCTGGCCGGGACTGCGGAGGTAGCCCCAGAGGTGGGTGTGATTGATGAAGAAACGGCGGCCGATGTAGTAGTCCCCGCGTGGCTCCATGGCGATCTGACGGCGGCGTGCCTCGACGGACGCGGCCTGCGCCGGAGAGAGGCTGGCGGTTTCGCAACCGGTGATGAACAGGCTGAGAAGGCAGAGGAAAGTGGAGAAGAAAGCGCGGCGGGGCATGGCTGCACGCATTGTGAAGCGTGAGCGGGCCGTCGCAATGGGAAAGGCGCAACTTGATGAAAGTCAACCCCTGTCGCCTTCGTCAACGGGCCATGCGTTTTCTGCTCATCCTCGCTCTCTGTGTTTCATCCGCTTTCGCCGCTGATACGCCGAACATTGTCATCATCCTGGCCGACGACTATGGCTATGGCAGCGCGGGGTGCTACGGGGTGGACGGCAAGCTGGTGCAGACGCCGAACATTGACCGCCTGGCCAAAGAGGGGCGGCGTTTCACGGATGCGAACACGACTTCCTCTGTGTGCTCGCCCACACGTTATTCCGTGCTGACGGGGCGCTACTGCTGGCGCACCTCGCTGACGCATGAGGTGCTGGGCACGTTTTCGCCGCTGCACATTGAGACGACGCGGCTGAACATGGCCTCCCTGCTGAAGAAGCATGGCTATCAAACGGCGGCGATTGGCAAATGGCATCTCGGCTATGGCACCGATGACGGCTCGCTGAAATGGCGCGCGGATTACACGGCGGAGCTTTCGCCCGGCCCGCTGGACATCGGGTTCGATTATCATTTCGCTGTTCCGGCCAATCACGGCGACCTCACCGGCGTGTATGTTGAGAACCGCTTCGTCTATGGGCTGCGCAGCGGCAAAATTCCTGCGGGCATGAAGCTGCACGGACCCGATTCGGACGATCCGAATTTCAAAGCCACCTATGGACCCGAAGACACGGAAAATGGCAAGGCGACCATTCTTGATCTGGATGCGCCGCGCCGTGTGAATGAGCGCGTCATGCCGCTGCTCACCACAAAGGCGGCGGAGTGGATCAGGGAGCAGAAGAAGGGCACGCCGTTCTTCCTGTACTACACACCGGTGGCGGTGCACAATCCTGTCACGCCTGACAAGGACATCGCAGGGCAGAGCAAGGCGGGGAAGTATGGCGACTGGATTCACGAGCTTGACCGCAGTGTCGGCGGTGTGTTGAAAGCGCTGGATGACAAGGGCATCGCGCAGGACACGCTGGTCATTTTCACCAGCGACAACGGCGGTGTTTTCAAGCCGACGGGTGAAATGGTGCAGGCGCAGGCCTTCAAGGCCGGTCTCAAGGTGAACGGCGATCTTCGCGGCGGCAAACACGACGTGTGGGAGGGCGGCTTCAAAGTGCCCTTCATCACCCGCTGGCCGGCGAAGATTCCTGCGGGGACCGAGTGCCATGACATGATCAGCCTTGCGGACCTCCTTGCCACCACGGCGGCCATCGTGGGTGAAAAGCTGCCTGCTGCTGCGACCGCTGCGGAAGACAGCTTCAACGCGCTGCCCGCCTTTCTCGGCAGCAAGGATGCCGCAGCCACGCGTGATCATATGTTCATCCACAGCTCTGATGGCGTGTTCGCGATCCGCAAGGGACCGTGGAAATGGATCGAAGGCGTGCCGGTCAGCGACCTCAAGGCGGGGACGCGCAAAGCGCATGCGACGCAGTTCAAACCGCAGCTTTACAACGTGAAGGAAGATCCTGCTGAGACGACGGATGTCAGTGCGCAACATCCTGAGGTGGTGAAGGAATTGAGCGCGCTGGTGAATCGCTATCGCGATGGCGGCTACAGCCGTGAGCTGCCGCCCATCGTTGAAAAAAAGCCACAGGCCGAACTCCCGCCGCTGAAGGGAAGCGCGGTGCTGTCTGAGGATTTCAAATCATTGCCCGCCAAGCCATGGACCCTGACGCGCGGCACATGGCAGGTGCATGAGGATGCCATCTGGAATCCCAAGCTGAAAGCCGGGGAACAAGGGGCCACATTGAGCGGCCCGTTGTCGATCACTGACGGCACGCTGCAGTATGAAATGAAACTGCACACGGCAGGGCGTCATTCGCTGCGCATTCAAACGAGCGGCAAGCACTCCTTCCGCATCGTGGTGAGCAATACGCTGCTGGAGATCACCAAAAATCCTGATCAAGGGCAGGACAAGAGCCAGACGGAACCGGTGGCGCGGCAGAAGATCAAACTGAATGCGGACGACTGGCAGACGCTGCGGATCAGCTTCAAGGGCGATCAGGTGACGGCTCAGATTGCCGGTGTAACGGCGACGGGCAAGCATCCGGTGATCGCCGAAACCAAGACGCAGCTCAACTTGATCGTGTTCGACGGTGAAGCGGGATTTAAGAATCTGCGGGTGGTGCAGTAGCTGAGCCACGCGCCAGCGCGACGGTGAGCGGCAGCCAGAAGAGCAGGCCTTCGAAACGAGGAGCTGTCGTCAGCGAGGCCAGGGATTCGCCATCAAAGAGCAGGCCACCGCAGCCGAAAGCCAGCAAGGCGATCCAGGTGGCGTCGCCCTGAACGGCAAGACGGCGCGCGCGCTGGATGCCGATGCCGAGAGGCAGCAGCAGCAAAGCCGCACCGACGACGCCACCATGGACGAAGGTGGCAAAAAAAGCGCTGTGCAGGTGCGACATCAACGTGATGTCCGTCTTGGCCTGCAGCTCGCATTGCCAGATCCCGCACACGCCCCACTGACCGGTGCCCAGCCAGAGATTGTCCATGGCATGCCAGCCCGCACGATAGATGCCGAGGCGGCCGTTATCGGCACGTTCGAGAGCAGTTTGCAAAGGGTGAGCCGTCATTGCGGCGGCGGGTGCAGATCGCGATGGCGTGAGGCGTGCCAGCAGTGGCGTGCTGGTGAAATAGATCGTTCCGGTGATGACAAACACGCAAGCTGCCGCCGCCGCGCGCCGCCAGCCGCGTGCCAGGAACAATGCCGCATGGCCGCATGCCATGGCCAGCATGGCGCCACGACTGCCGGAAAGAAACGCCGCGAGATGGAGCAACACCATGGCGGCCCATGCGATGCGACGCAGCAAGAGGCCGGATTCATTTTCCACCCAGGCTGCGAGCCACAACGCAGCGAAGCCGAAGATCAAACCAGTGCAGACAGGATTGAGACCACCATGCACGAGCAAATTGGTCAGCCGCTCACCGGTGTGATGACCTGGCAGCACGAAATACGAAAGTGTGATGCTGAGCAGAGCGGCGAGAGCACTCGTGATGCCCACCACCCCGCCCATGGCGCGCAGTGCCTTCTTGTTGTGAGAATGCTGCCACACGAGGGCGCAGAACATCACCAGCAATGCGACGCCGAAGAAGCCGGGAATCATTTCATGCAGCGCGGGAGCCGGGATGCAGGAGCGCATCGTCATCCAGAACAGAAAGGCGACCACCGACAAAGCGCCGGCATCTGCCTGCCAGCGCTTGACGCAGAGTGTCCAATCTGTGCAGGCGAGAGCAGCCAGCCCTGCCAGCAGCAACCATCCGTGATGCACCCAGGGGGTGGGAAGAAAGGAATGCCCGGCCACAAAACCCATGACAGCGACGTGGGCCGCCCACGTGCCGAGCACGGAGCTGCGCCACGAGATCGTTGCGGCCTCGTTTGCGAATGTGGATGTCAGAGCTTTCACGCGAGCCAAAGTCTGGCAGCCAAAACCACCAGAATCAAGGCGCAGATGAGCGCCGCCATCGCCGCCCCATGCCATGACAATGGCTGCACGACGGCTTCCGCCGGATTGCGTGGATGATAGTACACCGGCACCTCCGCGCCCTGCGCGAAGCGGGTGATGAACTGCGCGGTCATGCTGGCTGCATTGCCTACGGCTTGATGCGTGAAACGAGTGCCCTCAAAGGTGTGATCGTTGACCGTGTAGGAGTAACGCAGCACCGGATCATAAAGCCGGCAGCCGTCCGAGTTTTTCGTCTTTCCACGGCGCATTTCAGCCGTGACCACGCGGCCCTGGGTGCGTCGCCAGCCACGCATCGACCATGCGGTGCTGAAGCGGCGGAGAAAGTAGATGAACGCGCAGAGCGCGAGCACGACGCCGAGGAGGATGAGGTGAGTCATGAGATGAGTTGGCTGCGAGCACCGCCAAGATGCGAGTGGATCACCGAACTGCACGAAACACTATCGCCACACTCAGGCCTGCTTGCGGCCAATGAAGATGCCGTAGTTCCAGACACCGCCATAAGCGGCGAACCGTTCATCGAGCAGCGGCGCAAATTTCCGGCTCAAATACGGCCATAGATGGCCTTCCATGCGCACGTGATTCACGCCCATCCAGCGGCGAAACCAGGTGAAATTGGAATGGGAGAAATCGACCACGGCGATGCAGCCGCCTTCGGCAAGATCTCCCCATGCGGCATCGATCGCCTGCTCCCACCCGGGATTAAACATCGACAGCGCATACGAAAACAGCACGAGATCGAAACGCTTTTCTCCTTCGTGCACCGGCGCTGAGTACGAGCGGCGCAGCAGGGTGGTTTTGTCATCGCGCACTTTCTTCGCTGCAATGGCGAGCATCTGCTCCGAGAGATCCACGCCGGTGATGTGGGCCTGAGGAAAGCGTTTGCGGAGCCAGGGCAGATTGCGCCCCGTGCCGCAGCCGACTTCGAGAATGCGCCTCGGGCTGATAAGGCAGGCCGCGCGCAGCAGGAC
>NCCR01000260.1 GCA_002279765.1 Verrucomicrobia bacterium 12-59-8
GCCTCGCGACGGACCGTCGCCGGAAAATGCGCGTCGTACCACTGCGCCACCGGCTTGAGGTCGGGGTGCGCGAGACCCCGTTCCAGATAGCGCCATATGAGATGTCCGGGGCCGATCAGGGCTTTGGCACTTCGGAGATGGTCTTGAGGATGCGGCTGGCGATCGCGTATGGATTGCCCTGGCTGTTTGGACGGCGGTCTTCGAGGTAGCCCTTCCAGCCGTTTTTCTTGAAGCTGTGCGGGACGCGGATGGACGCGCCACGGTCCGCAATGCCCCAGGAGAACTGGTCGATGGACTGGGTCTCATGCTGGCCGGTGAGGCGCATGTGATTGTCAGGGCCATAGACGGCGATGTGTTCGGCGCAGTTCTTTTCGAACTGGGCCATGAGGGCGAGGAAGTAGGGCTCGCCGCCGGTTTCACGCATGTACTTGGTGGAGAAGTTGGCGTGCATGCCGGAACCGTTCCAGTCGGTGGCACCGAGGGGTTTGCAGTGGTACTCGACGTCCACGCAGTACTTTTCACACAGACGCTGCAGGATGTAACGGGCGACCCACATCTGGTCGGCGCAGACTTTGGAGCCCTTGCCGAAGATCTGAAATTCCCACTGGCCTTTGGCCACTTCGGCGTTGATGCCTTCGTGGTTGATGCCGGCGTCGAGGCAGAGATCGAGGTGTTCTTCGACGATCTGACGGGCGATGTCGCCTACATTGGTGTAGCCGACGCCCGTGTAGTAAGGGCCCTGCGGGGCAGGATAGCCATTCTCAGGGAAGCCGAGGGGGCGGCCGTCCTGATAGAGGAAGTACTCCTGCTCAAAGCCAAACCAGGCGTCCGGATCGTCGAGAATCGTGGCGCGCTCGTTGGAGTCGTGGGGGGTGCCGTCGGCGTTGTACACTTCGCACATGACGAGCACGCCATTCTTGCGGCTGCTGTCAGGATAGACGGAGACGGGCTTGAGCACGCAGTCAGAGCTGCCACCAGGGGCCTGCTGGGTGGAGGAGCCGTCAAAACCCCAGTCTGGCAGGTCTTCCAGCTTGGGGAAGCTGGCATACTCCTTGATCTGAGTTTTGCCACGAAGGTTGCGGACGGGCTGATAACCGTCCAGCCAGAGGTATTCGAGTTTGTATTTGGCCATGGTTGAATGTGTGGGATTGAGTCTTGCCCTGGCCGTTGGAAACGTTTCCTTCGGGCAGCAGCGTCGCGATATTGAGCATGCACCGTGCCAGATTCCAGATGTTTTTTGGGATTTTAACCTGAACGAGGGATCAGGGCGAAAATGCGGTGCCGCTGCCGGAAGCAGCCGAAGTGCAGGATGAAACGGGTCAAGAAGCGAGGTCCTCCTGCCCTGCGGCGCAAAAACAGCCTCGTCCCCTCTTGCACATCCGCGCCAGCGGCTGGAACGTTCCTCTCTCACTCATCATGAAAGAAGCCAAAAACACCCCGCGCGCCATCGTCCACATCGGGTTTGACGGCAAGGTGTACAAGCAGTTCAAGGGACACAACGCGAAGGGCCGCTTTGAAAATGAGGTGCGGGTGCTGAAGCTGCTGGAAGAACGGGGCTGCAACTATGTGCCGCGTTTGCTGGAGTCCTACCCGGAGACGCTCAAAATTGTGACCACAAACTGCGGCTCCATCGTCACTCACATCAGTGACAAGCGGATCAAGGAGCTGTTTGACGAACTGGAGCGTGATTACGGCGTGCGGCATGACGATCCCTTTGCGCGAAACATCACGTACCGAATGACGGACGGGCGGTTTTGCCTGATCGATTTCGAGCTGGCGACCGTTGTGGACGATCCGCCGCCGCCGAAGCCTGCTGAGTCTGAGGCTTCATCTGCTGCTCCCACTGCATGAGCGAACCCGAATCCAACCAACCACCTGCCAGCGTCATCCGCTGGTCTGGGATGACGCACCCTGGGCGGGTGCGGAAGAACAATGAGGACACGTTTTTGTGCCTGAACTTTGATGCGCGGGAGGTGCGCTACCTGGGCAAGGTGGGTGAGTCGAGCCTGGAGAGCGGGGACTTTGTGTTTGCGGTGAGCGATGGCATGGGCGGAGCGAAGTCGGGCGAGTTTGCGAGCAAGATCGCGGCGGAAAAAATCACGCAGCTTTTGCCGAAGAGTTTTAAGCAGTCGGCCCAGCATATCGCAATCGGGCATGGGGATGTTTTGAGCGAGCTGTTCACGCGCATTCACCAGGAACTGATCAAGCTGGGGCGCTACTATGAGGAGTGCCGTGGCATGGGCGCAACGCTGAGCCTGGGCTGGTTTACGCCGGGGTGGATGCACTTTGCGCACATTGGGGACAGCCGCATCTACTACCTGCCCAAGGCGGGCGGGCCGATGAAGCAACTGACGCATGACCACAGCTACGTGGGCTGGCAGCAGCGCAAGGGCGAGCTGAACGAGCGCCAGGCGCGCACGCACCCGCGCCGCAATGTGCTGATGCAGGTGCTCGGCGCGGGCCGGCAGTTTCTCGATCCACACCTCGGCTCAGTGGGCTGCGAGCCCGGCGACCGCTTTCTCTTCTGCACGGATGGTGTCATTGATGGCATCTGGGACCATCGCCTGGCGGACATGCTGGCGAAAGATGATGCGAAGACGATTGTGGAGTACGCGGTGGCGGAGTCCGGGAAGGATAATGCGAGCGCGGTGGTGGTGGAGGTGGGGTGAGTGGGGAATGACGAATGACGAATGGGGATTGATGGCGTGGGGGGGGGAATAGGATGGATAGGTCCTATGGGATCTATTTGGATAGGAAAAGAGAGCCGCGAACGCTGCACCACGCGCCACGCCTATGTGAGCAACATTTGTCCATGCATGGCCAAGGGCCGGAGAGCGAGGTGGGTGGGTTGGCGGCATGGTTCATGACCAACCCACTGAACCTACCATGAAACATAACGAACCTATTTCTCATCTGATGTCCCGCGATGTGATCACCGTGCACCATGGGGATGCGCTGTCCAAGGCGCGGACGATGATGAGAGATGAGGGGGTGCATCACTTGCCGGTGGTGAATGCGAACGAGCTGGTGGGCATCATCTCGTGGAGCGATATTTTGCGGGTGAGTTTTGGCGATGCTTTCCAGACGGATGAGCGGGCGGTGGACGCGACTCTGGACCACACGATGACGCTGGAACAGGTGATGCAGAAAAACCCGGTCTCGCTGGCGGAAACGGGCACGGTGCGGGAGGCGGCGGAACTGCTGGCGGGAGGGAAATTCCACGCGCTGCCAATCGTCTCTGGCCGCAGGCTGGTGGGGATCGTGACGACGACGGATTTGATCAAGCATCTGCTGGCGCAATTCTGAGGTGCATTCTTCTTTGCCGTGGGGGGAATGCTGGGATAGGCTCGTCTCAGCATGCCCAAGTCTCGGAGTTTTTGTCTTTGTCGTTGGCTTTTTTCAGCCGCTGCCGTTCTCGTGTTTCCTGCTGCACTCGGTGCGGCGGGGCTGGAGGAGGCGGGGGAGTTTGTGTCGGCGCGGCAGGCGCTGGCAGATGGGCTGCCCGGCGTGGCGGGGGTGAAGGCGGAGCGGCTGCTGAAACGCAAGGGCTGGACGCGGGTGGAGACGCGGGCGCTGGCGACCTTTGCGGCGGAGGCGTGGACGCGGGCTGAAGAGGGGGCTCGGGTGCTGGCGCTGGCGGAGGCGCATGATCTGGATGATGAAGCTTTCTGGCGCGGCCAGGCGCTGGCGCTGATGGGGGATCTGGCGGGGGCGCGCAAGGTGCTGACGGAGGAGCAGCCGCCGACGCCACACCCACGCTGCCGGCTGCTGCTGGCGCAGGTTTTGGCGGCTCTCGGACAACCAGCAGAGGCGCGTGAGGCGCTGGCGCCGCTGCTGACCTCGGCGGATGCAGCGCTCCAGGCGCATGCGCGGCTGTTGCAAAGCGAGATCGACATCAATGAGGGCAAGGCGGCGACGGGCATTTCGGCGACGGCGGAGGATGCGGCGACGCGCTTTCTGAGGGCACGGGCGCTGCTACAGCAGGGCGAGATCGCTCCTGCGCAAAAGATTCTGCAGTCGGTGCTGGCTTCCAACCAAGGTGGCGAGCGCATGCACCACGCGGCGCTGCTGCTGCAGGCGGAGGTCTTGCTGCAGCAGAAGCACGCGGCGCAGGCGCAGGATCATCTGCTGAAGTTTCTGGATGCGACGGCGGACAGCCGGCTGTGGCTGGAGGCGTTTGATCTGCTCAACCGGGCGCATCAGGCTATTAAGGAGCGTGCGCCGCTGCCGGAGGGTGTGCTGCGGTGGATCTCGGCGGGCAACACGGCGCAGCAGCAGCCGGACCCGCCGCCGGTGCTGGCGGCGGCGACGGCGGAGTTTCGCGGGCATGCGATCTACCTGACGGCGCAGTGGCTGGCGGCGGAGAAGCGCGATGACGAGGCGGTGAGCCTGCTGGAGGCGCTGATCCAACTGCACCCGGGCCACCCGCGTGTGAGCGATGCGATGCGGATGGCGATGGTGCTGTACTCAAAGCACCGCATTGACGAGCGGGTGCTGGCGCTGGCGGAGGCGTGGCGCAAGCAGTTCAGCACGCCGGCGGTGGCGGTGGATTTCGCGGTGGGAGGCATCCTTTTTCGCCGCGGGGAGAATGAACAGGCGCTGCAGTTGTTTCAAAATGCGGCGAACGTGGCGGCGACGCTGACGGAACGGCGGCGGGCGCTGTTTAATGCGGCGGTGGCGGCCATCCGCGCGAGTGATTTTAGTTTATACCAGAGTCTGCTAGGGCAGCTTGAAGTGGTGACCAACGCGGCTGCGGTGGGTCCGGAGAGCAGCGATTCGGCGGCGACGCTGGAGCTGGAGAAGGCGCTGTTTCTGGCGGCGGGCCACAAGCCGGATGCGGAGGGCGCGCTGCGGGCTTTCATTCGCGCTTATCCCAAGCATCCACGCTTTGCGGATGCGTGCCTGGCGCTGGCTGACTGGCTGCTGCTGGCCGTGCCGCCGCGCATTGAGGAGGCGCGGAAGACGCTCGACAACGCGACGACGGCAACGGATGAACTGAGTTCCGATCAGTTCCAGCGCATCGACTACACGCGTCTGTGGCTGAGCGATGCGGCAGGAGATTTGAAGGCTCTGGTCACCGCAGGGGCGGAGTTTCTCAAGGCGTGGCCGAAGAGCGCGCTGGTGCCTGAAGTGCGCATGAAAATCGCCGGGGCGTACTACCGGCTGGAAGATTTTGCCAATGCGCGCACGGAGTTTGAAATCATCGCGCGAGATCATCCTGACACTGCGCAGGGGGACACGGCGCTGTACTTTGCCGCGATGTCCGCCACCTCGGTGATGAGCGTGGAGGGCCGGACCCGCGCGCTCGAAATCTGGGAGGATCTGGCGCAGAAGGGCGGGCCACTGGCCGTGGCCTCGCGCAGGCAGCAGGCTTTGTCTGAACGCTTGCAGGGGAATCACGCCGCCGCGCTTGCGGCGCTGGACAAGGTGCTGGCCATGAAGGCGCTGGAACCCGCGCAGCGCCTGATGACGATCTGTGAGAAGGCGGAGCTGCTGCTGCTGCTGGGCAAGACCGACCCCGCACGCCTGGATGCCGCCGCTGATCTGCTGGATGCTTTTCTCAGCGACACTGCCCTGCCCTTCTTTTGGAAGGCGCGCGCGGGGTTCACGCTGGCATCGATTCACCACGATGCGAAGCATGACACGGAGGCCCTGGAAGCCTGCTACAATGTGCTGAGCGCGGCGAACATGACGCCGCCCACGAATCCGGCGGACTACCTGTGGTTTTCCAAGGCGGGCTTCTTCGGCATTGATCTTCTGGAAGCCTCGCGCCAGTGGGAGGCGGCGGCACGGCTGGCAGAACAGATCGCCCAGCGTGCGGGTGACCGCGCCAGTGAGGCGCGTGAACGTGCCACGAAGATCCGACTTGAGCATTTTCTGTGGGAGGGCCCTGCGCCGACGCCGCCGAAGGTGCTGGAGTTCGGCGGGTCCGCCGAAGAGAAGGCGGCTGATAAAGCGCCGGCGAAGAGCACGAAGAAGAAGGCGAAGTGAGGCCGGGGCTTGTGGTGGAAGCCCTGATCGCCATGG
>NCCR01000041.1 GCA_002279765.1 Verrucomicrobia bacterium 12-59-8
CTTTCACTTGGTTTTGGGGTGTCTAGTTTGTCACTCCCAACACGCAACCACCATAATCTCATAACGTCACAGCTGGCCCGAATTTCGGGGTCCACCTCAATCCTTGGTAGTGGCGGCGCGCTGACGCTTGGTTGGGCCGAGGTAGAGGTCGTTGATGCGGCCTTTGTAAAGCGTCTCGCTCTTGGGAGATAGCACTACAGCCTCCGGCGTCATCCTAGCCTGCATCTGCTTCGCGAGGGCCTGCTCTTTGTCGAGCAGCACGGTAGCCTTGACCTCCGAGAGGATGGCATGCTCCATCGCCACTTCATTCGTGATCTCCGGATCGGAGTGTACAAGGTACACCACGACCCGGTCGCTGTAATCGGCGGTGATCTGGTTGATCTCCTTCATGAACGACTTGGTGGTCGAGCAGAAGGGGGAGACGAAAAAGAGCACGACGGCTTTCTTCTCCCCTGTGATCATTGGATCATAGCTCTTACTATCAGTGCCCGGCAGTTCGAGTGCTGAGGCAATGCCGGTAATGAGCAGCAGGGTAATGAGAAGAAGCCTGCGCATGAGCTTATTGCAGTAGGGCCACCGCAGCATCCAGCGAGGCCGCATCCTTGATGCTGATGACCTTCACGGATTTGTCGATCTTGCCCATGAGTCCGGCTAGGGTGGCATCAGGGCCGAGTTCGATGAAGGTGGTATGGCCTGCGGCGATGAGGTGCTGCATGCTCTCCACCCAGCGGACGCTGCCGGTGACCTGACTGGTGAGTGTGGAGCGAATTTCTTCGGGTGTGGAAACAGGCCGTGCTTCGAAATTGCAGACGACAGGAACGCTCGGGCTTTGAATCTCCGCAGCGGCGAGGGCCACGGCGAGCTTGTCCTGCGCGGACTTCATGAGGCGGCTGTGGTAGGCACCAGCGACGGGCAGGGGAATGGCGCGCTTGATGCCCTTGTCCTTCGACTTGGCAGCGGCATTGGCGATGCCTTCGGAGCTGCCGCTGAGGACGATCTGGCCTGGGGCGTTGAGATTGGCGACATCCACAGCGCACTCCTGCGCGAGTTCGCGGATGGCGGATTCTTCACCACCCAGCAGGGCCAGCATGGCACCCTGAGTGTTTTCGCAGGCTTCTTCCATGAAGCTGCCGCGCTGGAAGACGAGGCTGAGGCCGGTGGCAAAGGAGAAGGTGCCAGCGGCGGCGTGCGCGGTGAATTCACCGAGGGAAAGACCGGCTGTAGCGGTGATGTTGAGCGCGGGAACCTTGCTCTTCAGCACTTCGAGGATGGCCAGACCGTGGGCGTAGAGCGCAGGCTGGCAGCGGGACGTTTTGGTCAGTTCCTCCATCGGGCCTTCGAACATGATGTTCGACAGCGAGTAGCCAAGGGTGGCATCGGCCTGGTCAAAGAGGGCGCGGACGGTGGGATAGCTTTCGGCAAGATCTTTGCCCATGCCGACTTTTTGGGCGCCTTGACCGGCGAAGAGGAGGACTGCGTTCATTCTAGGATGCTGGATACGGGAGACTGGTTGTTAAATGAAGTGGAGGGGTTCACTGAGCACGGTCAGTGGGGCCGGTCAAGAGGTCGCGAATGGCAGAGCTTTGGGCGATGACCGCTGCCGCCAGCAGTTCGGGGCCGCGCTGCATGGCTTCGGCCAGGGGCATTTCCTTGGGTTTGATGGCACAGAGGAGATCAAACCGAGTGCTGAGCTGGTCTTCGGCCTCAATGGCTCCGGCAAAAGCTGCGATAGGTTTGCCAAGTTCGCGGGCCATGTCGGCGACGCCCATGGGGCCTTTGCCATGGAGTGTCTGGGTATCCAGCCGACCTTCGCCGGTAATGACAATATTGGCGACGGAAATGCGTTCACGCAGATGGACGAGATCGGCGATCAGATCGAAACCGCTGGTGAGTTTGGCTCCGCAGAAGGTCATGAGGCCAAAGCCGAGACCTCCGGCAGCTCCTGCGCCAGGAACTTCGCGGTGATCGACACCGAGATCTCGTTTCGCGATGTCGGCGAGGTGCAGCAGCCGATTCTCGAAGAACTCGAAGTCCGTCACACCCTTCTGCGAGCCATAGATGCGGGTGCAGCCATGGGGGCCGAGCAGGGGATTGTTCACGTCACAGGCAACGAGGATTTCAGGGAACGTCGCATTTGGAGGCTCGATTTTGGCCAGCCGATCCATGTTTGCGATGATGGGTTCCAGTGGTGCGCCGGAGGCATCAAGGAAGAGAAATCCCAGCGCTGCCGCCATGCCGATGCCAGCGTCATTGGTGGCACTACCCCCAATGCCGATGACGATGCGCTGCACGCCACGTTCAATGGCATCCTGCAGCATCAAGCCCGTGCCGTGAGTGGTGGCCGTGGCCGGATCAAGCGGGAGATCGCTGATCATGGCTAGACCTGAGGCGGCGCTCATTTCCATGATGGCTTCCTGGTGACCTGCGGCACGGATGAGCCCATAGCGGGCGGTGACGGGGCGGCTTTGCGCATCAAAGGTGGCTGTCTCGCACCAATCCCCCTTCAAGGCGGTGACGACGGCCTCAGCGGTGCCTTCCCCCCCGTCAGCGATGGGGCAGAGGTCGCAGGCAGCATCCGGCAACGTCTCATTCAGCGCCGAGGCGATGGCTTGTGCGGCCACGGTTGCCGGGATGGAGCCTTTGAACTTGTCGATGGCGATGAGAATGCGCATGAGCCGTGTATGATGCCGAGACGCGGTGAGCTGCCAAGTTGGGCTGCATTTTGAATCTCAGAAGGTTGCCGCTGGAGGTGTCAGGGATTTGTAAAAAACCTTGAATTGGCCTTGATTTAACAACGTAATTATTATTAATTTTATAGTAATTATGTCGATCGCCGCCCTGGCAGAAATCAGTTCACCTCTGATCGCATCCAGCACAGACCGCTCCGTGAGGAGTGGGTCAAAAGGAATTGTGCCTCCGCCCAATCGTTTCGAGCAGGAGCAAATGGAGCTCAATCTTCGCAATGCCCGAATGGGTGCTTGGTTTGTGATGGTTCTCGTGCCGATGTGCAGTTTCCTCGACTGGATGGCCTACCCTGCCGATTACTGGCAGTTTTTGGTGCTGCGTCTGGCCTGTGCGGCGAGCTGTGTTCCCTTGCTGCTGGCGCTTAACGGATCGCTTGGGCGGAGATACTGCCGTGCTTATCCGATCATCCTGCCTCTTCTGCCGGCGCTGATGATCTGCTTCATGATCTACCTCAGCGGCGATCCCGGTTCCGGTTACTACGCGGGCTTGTTGCTGTGCATCGTATCGACGGCGTTTGTGTTCCATTGGACGTTCCGTGAGATCGGCATCACACTTGGCCTGGTTGTGCTGGCTTATTTTGCCGCCACGCTGCCCAATCTGCATGCCGGTCAGGATACACGGGCGCTGGGGATTTTCGTGAACAACACCGGCTTCCTTTTGCTGCATTGCGTGGTGCTCTATGTCGGCAGCCGTCAGCATCATGCAATCCGCGTGCGGGAATTCGCCAACCGTTGCAAAGTGGAGGATCAGCGCGAAGAGCTGGCCGCACGCAATGAAGAACTCACCGCCACGCTGAAGCGCCTGCGCGAAACCGAAGCCCAGCTTGATCAAAGTGAAAAGCTGGCATCCATCGGCCGGCTCAGCGCCGGGATCGTGCATGAGATCAACAACCCGCTGAACTACGTGAAGTCGGCGATCTACCTGCTGAAGAAAAAGGGCAAGGTGCTGCCGCCTGAAATCGCCGAGTCCTTCACCAGCATTGCCGAAGACATTGGCGAGGGCATTGACCGTGTGGCTGCCATCGTGTCGGACCTGCGCACCTTTGCGCATCCGGAAAATCGCGGCTCCAGACCGGTGGATTTGCAGGAGATCGCACGCAAGTCGTTGCGCCTGCTTGCCAAGGAGATCGGTGACCGTGGTGTGCTGCTGGTTGACGAGATCCCAGCGGGCATCATCGCCCAGGGGGACGAGAACTACCTCATTCAGATTTTGCTCAACCTCGTGCAGAACAGTCTAGACGCTCTGGCAGACCGTCCATCGCCCACCATCTGGCTCAAAGCCTGCGAAACCGAGAACGGCGTTGATTTGATCGTACGGGACAACGGCACAGGCATTCCGAAAGAGAATCTCTCGAAGATCTTTGATCCTTTCTTCACCACCAAGCAGGTGGGGCAGGGCATGGGCCTAGGCCTGAGCATCTGCTTCCGCATGATCCAGAATATGGAAGGCGAAATGAAGATCGACACTGCGGCTGGCAGTCACACGCAGTTCACGCTGAGCCTGAAGAAACCTGCGAACACCTGAACCTGATGCCAAGTCCTCTGCTATCGCCTTACCACATTCTCTACGTCGATGACGAGGAGAAGGCGTTGCATTACTTCAAGGAGATCTTTGGAGATGAGTACACGATTCACGTCGCGAACAATGCGATGGATGGTTATCGCATCCTGCAAAATTACGGTTCGCAGATTGGTCTGCTGCTCACTGACCAGCGCATGCCGGGGCCCAGTGGAATTGAGTTGATGGAGCATGCTCGCAAGCTCAATCCCAACTTGGTGCGCATTCTCGTCACGGCCTACACGGATTATCAGGCGGCAGTGGACGCGGTGAACTCCGGGCGCTGCTTCCGCTATCTGCACAAGCCCTGGGATCCGGATGAACTCGGCGTCGTGCTCAAGCACGCGCTGGATTACTACCATGCGCTCATTGAGCGCGAGCGTCTGCTGGTGGAGAAGGCGGAGTCCGTGCGCAACATGCTCTCCGCAGACAAAGTTTCGGGCCTCGGCATTCTGGCGGAAGGCTTGAACCATCATCTGCGCAATGCGCTCACCGTTGTGCGTGCCTTCATTGATCTGGCACCAATGAAACTGATGGAGGAAATCGGCGGTGCCCATCCGCGTGATCCTTCTTTCTGGATTGATGTGCAAAATCAGGCGCAGTCACAGCTCGAACGCATTCAGTCCATGCTGGCCCGTTTGGCCGAGGCCTCGCATTCCAAGCGTCTGGAACGTAATGATCAATGCCATCTCGGCAATGTGATCAACGAAATGCTCGAAATGTTTGCCGCGCAGATGAAGGAAAAAAATCTTCAGATTGAGGTCTCGATCGATCCGAGCCTGCCGCCGGTCATGGTGCATGGCACACGTTTCCGCCTGATGTGGCGTTTGATCTTTATGGAGGAGCTCACGCACCTCAGCCCTGGCGACAGCATTCACATCAGCGCCAAGCTCAGGCAGGATGCGAAAGGTCAGTCGCACTTGGTGATGTATGTGCGTGACACAGGAGTCTGGGAGGGAGGGGACAAGCCGGTGAATCTGTTCGACCCCTTCTACACTCGCAGCCGCAAGCCGGATGACTTCGGTGTGAACATGATGGCCTGCTACGTCACGATGCACCTGCATGGCGGCACTGCGGAGGCCCGTCATCTGGAGCCAAAGGGACTGGAACTCGAATTCAGCCTGCCTGTCGAAACCAACTTGGAACCCAAGAAGGAAGAAGATTTCTTCCGCAGCCTGCTCACCCACGAACAGCGCTGGAAACTGCGTGATGAGATGGTGGCGGCGTAGTGGCGCGCTGCGCGTTCACCCCAGCTTCCACCCAGCACGCGGCACGCGACTCAGGAAACGATTCGCCTCCTCATTGTTCGTGATGCGCATCGCCTTGGCATCCCAGAGGATTTTGCCACCGGCGCGATGCGCGACGTTGCCGAGGTGATTGGCCTCGGTGAGCGGCCCCGCATAGCTGAAGGGGCTGCCAGTAGGCGTGCCGTTGCGAATGGCGGCGAGAAATTCGGCGTGCTGGCCCAGGGAATCGGCGATAAAAGGCTTGGGTGCCTGGAAGTCTTTGAACGTGGCTTCGGGGAGCAGGATATGCTTGCCGTAGTCGGAGAGCAGCATGCCTTTGTCGCCAATGAAGAGGACACCGCTGTTCCACTTGCTGATGAGGGGATCATTCTTCCATACGTCGGGTTTGTCGGCGCCCTGATGCCAGTGGAGCTTGCAGGCAGGCATGTCGCCTCGTGGGCCATACTCATACACCGCGTGCATCGAAGCCGGGGCGATTTCAGGGTGCGGTGGCGGTCCAAAGGCTTCGATGCTGAGCGGTGCATCGAGCTTAAGCGCCCAGAACGGGAGGTCGTTCCAATGGCTGCCGAGGTCGGACATGGTGCCATTGCCAAAGTCCCACCAGCGGTACCACTTGGGCCCAGGGAAATAAACGCTGCTGTATGGACGCATCGGCGCAGGGCCGATCCACAGGTCCCAGTCCAGATACGGCGGCGGTGTTTCAGCTACGGTAGGACGTTCAGTGACGTAGATGATGTCGCCGTTTTTCTTCGAGTCTTCCTCGCTCTGCAAACCCCAGGCGCGCGAGACGCACACATGGGCCTCGGTCACTTTGCCGATCGCGCCGCTTTGAATCAGTTCGACCACGCGGCGGTAGTTTGGCATGCCGTGAATCTGCGTGCCCATCTGCGTGACGACACCAGCCTTGGCCGCAGCCTCGGTGATGAGACGTGCTTCAGCGACATTGTAGGAGAGAGGCTTCTCACAATACACCGGCTTTTTCATCAGCAGCGCAGGCAGAGTGGCGTAGGCATGCGTATGCTCGGTGGTGCTTACCGCGACGGCGTCGATCTCGCCAGCGCTGAGTTGATCGTAGAGCTTGCGGAAGTCGCGGAACTTCTGAGCTTTGGGAAAAGCGACACCTGCACGGTCGAGGTTCTCGCCATTCACATCGCAGAGGGCGACGACGTTTTCACGCGGTTCGGTGGCCGGTGGCGGCTGCGCACCAGCGTCGGGCTTGGCGGCGTTTTTGCCACGTGGCGGCGTGTAAAGCGCGACGCCGGTGAGCTCTTTGATGTTCGAAGCACCGCGTCCGCCGACTCCGATGAAGACAAGGTTCAGTTTGTCGTTCGGCGAGCGTGAACTGACAATGGCGGGAAATCCCAGGGCAGCAGCGGCGCTGGCGCTGTGGGCGAGGAACTGACGACGGGACGAAACGGGTTGGCTGGCACTCATGGTTGTCCCTTACAACGCTCGTCGCAGCCGGAGTTTCCGGGGAATCGTCAAGAAGCCCTTTCGATTACTCCGCCTTCTTTTTCCCTGCTCCAGGCTTCTTCGGCTCATTGAGCGGCTTGTCCGGATCGTACTTCGGATTGCGCTCGGGAATTTGGGCACCGCTGTCTTTGAGCCATGCCATGAGCTTGTCGTGCAGTTGCATGGCGCGCACAGAGTCAAAAGGGGCGCGGTTGTCCACTTCACCGGCATCAAGTTTCAGGTTGTAGAGTTCCACGTGGTTGTCCTCATGGAAGAGGATGAGCTTCCAGTCGCCTTCGCGAATGGCGCTGTATGGCATGGCGCTGCCGGGATGGTAGTGCGGGTAGTGCCAGTAGATCGCCTCGCGGGCGAGTGTGTCGGTGCCGCCGAGCAACGGCAGCATGGATTCGCCATCAACGATCTGGTCTTTCTTGAGCGGCGTCTGCGTGGCCGCGAGCAGTGTGGGAACGGTGTCATAGGTGATCACGGGCACGTCGCAGGTGCTGCCGGGTTTCACCAGTCCGGGCCACGCGACGATGAGCGGGATGTGCACGCCGCCTTCATACGCGCTGCCTTTGCCAAGACGTGCCGGGCTGTTGTCGGTGGGGCCGCGCGTCCAGCCATTCGGGCGCACGAGATGGCTGAGGCCGCCGTTGTCGCTGGTGAAGAGGAACAGTGTGTTTTCGGTGAGCTTCAGCTCATCCAGTTTAGCGCGCAGCTTGCCCACACTGTCGTCAATGCTCTCGACGAGTGCAGCATACACGGGGTTGCTGTGACCACCGACGCCTTGCTTGGCCTGATACTTCGCAATGACTTCCGGCTTGCCCATGATCGGCGTGTGGACGCCGTAATGCGGGAGGTAAACGAAGAACGGTTTGGCCTTGTTCTTCTCGATGAATTTCACGGCTTCATCGGTGAGGCGGTCGCTCAGGAATTCATCCTTGGGACCATCGGGCAGTGTGGCGATCTTGTAAGGCGAGAAGTAGTTCGGTGGCGAACCCGCGTGCGTACCGCCGATGTTCACATCAAAGCCCTGCTTGGTGGGATAAAACTTCTCCTCGCCCAGATGCCATTTGCCGATGCTGGCCGTGGCATAGCCTCGCGTCTTGAGACGTTCGGCGATGGTTTCCTCCTCCAGCGGCAGTTGCATGGTCCACTTGGGAATGAGCAGCCGTCCATTGTCCGGCACATGCCCGGCGATCCAGTCAGTGATGTGCAAACGGGCAGGCGTTTTGCCCGTCAGCATGGCCGCGCGTGTCGGCGAGCACACGGTGCATGCCGCATACGCCTGAGTGAAGCGCATGCCCTCCTGCGCGAGTTGGTCGATGTGTGGTGTCTCGTAATATTTGGAGCCATAGCAGCCGAGATCAGTCCAGCCCATGTCATCGACAAGCACGACGATGATGTTCGGCGGCGGTCCGGCTGGCAACTGTGGCACCATAGGGACCTTCACCGGTGGCGGCTCGATGGGTGGCAGCGGAGCAGGCGGGGGCGTTTCGGTGGCGGGTTCGGTTGGAGCCGGTGCTTCTGGTGCGGTCGTTGCTGGCACGGTCGCAGCAGCGCCGGGAGCAGACTGTGCAGGAGCCGCTACCGGGGCAGGGGTTTCTGGCGCGTCACCGGCCGGACGTGTTTCAGCCGGTGCGGGCGTGGCTTGCTCTGGGGCAGCCGTTGGGGTTTGAGCGGTCAAAAGACCCGTCAGGCAAAGGAATGAGGCGAGAAAGCGGTGCATGAAGTATCGGCTGAAGAATGAATTGAGACGCTGTCTCATCTTCTATTCCATTACAAGAACTTATGTGGATTCAGAGTGAATTTTCGTGTCGAGCAGTGAGCTCACCGAATTTTTTTGTCTGGTAGTTCGCTCTTCACGCCTTCATCAAGCGGCATCTTGTCCGTCTGCGCGTCGAGGCCGGTGGCGAGCATAAGTTTGGCAAGTTCGGCCTGCAGTTCCTTCACCTTGCTGGCGAGTTCAGGCTTGCTGATGAGGTTTTTGGTTTCACCGGGATCGTTTTTCAGATCGTAGAGCTCGGCCATGTGCTTGTCGGGGCTGCCATCACCATGCGGGTAGTGGATGTACTTCCAGTCATCGGTGCGCACAGAGCGCACATTGGGCGTGTAGGGGAACTGCTTCTCGTAGTTGTAGTGGTAGAACCAGCTTTGGCGCCAGTCGGGGTCGCCGCTCTGCACGAGCTTCACGAAGGATTTGCCGTGGATGTTTTCCAGGGGCGGCGCACCGCAAAGTGCGAGCAGGCTGGGAGCCACATCAACCGTGAGCACCTGCTGCGGGATGACCTTGGACTCCTTCGTGAGCTGCGGATAACGCACGATGAGCGGGATGCGCAGGCTGGCCTCATGTGCCGTGCGTTTGTCCACCATGCCGTCTTCGCCTTCGAGGAGACCGTTGTCGCCCATGAAGACGATGATGGTGTTGTCGAGCTGCTTGGTTTCCTCCAGCCAGGCGCGCACACGTGCGAAGCTATCATCCACGCTCAAGACGGTGCCCCAGTAGCCATGCACCATGTTTTCGAAATCTTTGACGGCAGCCGGGCTGTCATCAGGGAACTTTTTCCGCCACTCAAACAGCGGGCCGTAGATGCCATGCCAGGTGTAGAGGCGCTTTTTGATCCACTCGGGCTTGTCATCCAGCATGAAGGCCGTGGCCGGGTAGGGGACACGCACCTCATCAAAACTGTGCTCATACTTCGGCTCCGGCGTGTAGAAGCTGTGTGGGGCCTTGTGGCCGATGCAGGCGCACCAGGGTTTGTCCGTGCCTTGCAGCTTGAGCCAGTCCAGTGCGAGGTCGGTGACAATGGTGGTGTAGTACCCCTTGATGACCTCGCGCTTCTTGCCGTTGAGATTCCACTCGGTGTCAAAGTACTTGCCCTGGCCTTTGTGAGTCACAAACATGTCGTAGCCGGGACGCGGATCGTCATTCTCCTCGCCCATGTGGTATTTGCCAAAGTAGCCGGTAGCGTAGCCTGCATCATGCAGGACGGAAGGAAAGCTGCGCAGCGTGGCCGGATACTCAGTAAAGTTGTTCGTGACACCATGCGCATGCGCGTAGAGCCCGCTCAGGATCGAGCCACGGCTGGGCGAGCACAGCGAGGTAGTGCAGAACATGTTGGCAAAGCGCACCCCCTCATTCGCGAGCCGGTCGATGTGCGGCGTCTTCACATGCTTGGACCCGTAGCAGCCGAGAGCATCCGGGCGGATGTCATCGCAGAGGATGAACAGGACATTCGGCTGCGCCGCGAATGACGAATGCAGCAAGAGGAAGGATGAAAACAGCAGTGCAATGAGTCGGCTCATGGTTGGAGTAGGCAACGAAGGGATGCCGCCGTCTTTGTCAAAAAGGAAAGGCAGCGCTGTGTTTGGCGTTTTCCTACACGCCATGACCAACCGCCGCTCCTTCCTCAAACAGTCCGCCGCCGCATCCACCGGCGTCTTCTACATCGCCAAAACCTCCTGGGCCCAGAAAAGTCCGGGCGACACCATGAACGTGGCCGTGATCGGCTTCGGCGGGCGTGGTGGCTCGCACATCAGCGGCTACAACAAGCTCAACAAAGAGGGCGTGCGTATCGCGGCGCTGTGCGACGTGGACAGCAAGACGCTTGATAAAGGACTGCAGTCCTACGACAAAGAAAAAATCAAAGTCACCGGCTACTCGGATCTGCGGAAACTTCTGGAGAGCAAAGACATCGATGCCGTGAGCATCGCCACGCCGAACCACTGGCATGCACTCGCCACGATCTGGGCCGTGCAGGCGGGCAAGGATGTGTACGTTGAAAAGCCCGTGTCGCACTGCGTGTGGGAAGGCCGCCAGATGGTCAATGCCGCACGCAAATACAGCAAGGTCGTGCAGACCGGCACGCAGTCGCGCTCCAGCCGCCAAGGCATCGCTGAAGCGGTCAAGTATGTGCAGGATGGCAATCTGGGAAAGATCCTGCTCGCACGCGGCCTGTGCTACAAACGCCGCCCCAGCATCGGCAAGACTGAAGGCCCGCAGCCGGTTCCTGAAACCATCGACTACGATCTCTGGTGCGGCCCCGGCCCGAAGGGCCCGCTCATGCGTGAGAAGCTGAAGTACGACTGGCACTGGACCTGGGCTTATGGCAACGGCGATCTCGGCAACCAGGGCATCCACCAGATGGACATCGCACGCTGGTTCCTCGGCGAGATGGAGCTGTCCCCCAGCGTGTGGAGCGTGGGCGGCCGCCTCGGTTATGAAGATGACGGTGAAACCGCAAACACGCAGATCATTTACCACGGCTATGAAAAGGCTCCGCTCATCTTTGAAGTGCGCGGCCTGCCAGACGCAAAAGACGGCAAGAACATGGATAAACTCATGCAGACCAGCAAAGGCGTGAAGTTTCAGCCGAACCCCGGCAAAGACGGCAAGGAAGGCGTGAACGGAGCCGGCGTGGGCGTCATCATCGAATGCGAAGGCGGCACCATCGTGGTGCCTAATTACTCGGGTGCCGTCGTCTTCGACAAGGAAGGCAGGGAGATGACAAAGTTCGAAGGCAGCGAAGACCACTTCAAGAATTTCATCGAGGCCTGCCGCAGCCGCCGCGTGGATGATTTGCACGCGGACATTCTCGAAGGCCATCTTTCCAGCGCCCTGTGCCACACCGCGAACATCAGCCATCGTCTCGGCCAGAAAGAGAAGCCTGCGGCCATCCTTGAACAGATCAAAGGCGATTCCTTCGCCACGGAAAGCTTCGAACGCATGCAGGAGCACCTGGGCAAGAACGAGGTCGATCTCACCAAGGACATGCTCACCCTCGGCCCCGTGCTCACGATGGACGGCAAAACCGAGCGCTTCATCGATCAAGACGCCGCGAACGCCATGCTCAAGGACCAGTATCGCGCACCGTTTGTGGTGCCGGATGAGGTGTGATCAGGACGTGAGACAGGCTGCCGGCCTGTGGAACGGAATGCGGAACGGGCTGGCAGCCCGTTTCACGTTCCAAGCATCTCGCCATACGAGAAGTCGCTGACGTACAAGCTGACGCGCACGGCAGCGCCCTCGTGCAGAGGAAAATCAGGCAGCAGCTTCTGAATGGTGCCGAAGATCTCTTTGCCGTTGGGCAGCACGGCGTGGCAGGTGCGCGGACTGATCACACGACGGATCGTGGCGACGGTTTCAACACGGTGGGGGATCTCCATCACTTCGTCACGGGTATGGCACGGCGTGCCGGGGGTTCATCGCTGACCGGAGCCTTGTGGTTCCAGTCGATCTTGGCGGATTGAAACAAGGCGCGTGTCTTGATGAGGTCCACCGCGCGCTGTAGCACGGTGTCCGATGGCCGTGGGGCATCCTCGGGCAGGGCCTGACCGGCGGAACGTTTGAGATAGGAGTCGAGTTCGGGATTGGTGTTGGCCACGAGTGCGGCTTCGTTGAAACGCGGGCGCGGCTTGTCGGTGATGGAGCTTTTGACGTCCTGGGCATCAGTGGCGTGATACACCTGGCGCTTGAGGGTGGTCGGCATGGAGATGGCGAAATCAGGCCGCAGGCCCTTTTTAAACACCGAGCTGTCATCCATCAGCAGCACTTCGGCACGGGCAAAGCGCAGTGACCACTCGGCATCCACCGGCACCGTTTCATAGCGCACGGCTCCGCCGCGTGTGGGAGCACCGATCAGCAATGCCTGCTTCCGTTGGCGCAACACCGCGGCGAGCGTTTCACCAATGTTGTTGGTCTCATCATCCACGAGGACGAGCAACAACTGGGACCACACCGGCTCGCGGACATTCGTTTCAACCTCGGAGACCGTCTGCCCCATCTGCTTCATTTTAAACAGCACTTCGCCTTTGGGCACAAAGAGGCTCAGCATGTCCGCCGCGTCATCGAAGTCACCTGGCGGGGCCGGACTGCGCAGATCGAGGATGAGATGTCCGACCTTCTGGGTCACACAATCGCGCAGATGCTGCTCCAGCTCCTTGGTTTCGCGCTCGGTGAATTCACGCGGGCGCAGGTAGCCGATCTGTGGCGTGAGCAGTTCGGCCTGCACGCCGGTGAGCGCGCCGGATTTGGCCTCACTCGTGCGCGGCACCAGTTCGGCACCGAAGTCGAGACGCTGCAGCAGGCCGGAGAGAGCAGCGCGGTTCAGTACGTCAAAGGTCAGATCATTGCTGCGGATGTACTCCTTTTGCAGGATGCGAAACGCCGTCTGAATGCCCGCCTGGGTGACATCCTTCGGCTCCGTGCCGCTGGCCGCGAACACGGAGGAGGTGAAGGTCAATAGGTAGGCGAGTCGTCTCATGCGTCGGTCTGCTGCAGATGATTGAGAGCATGTACGGGGCCTGCGCCAGCACTTTGCCACATGAAATGCTGGGCGATGGCGCGGCTGACAAAGCGTTTGGCCTGCACGACGGCTTCATTCAGTCCCATTTCGTGGGCCAGGCCGGTGGCTATGGCGGCGGAAAACGTGCAACCCGTACCATGCGTGCGCACCCCCGGTGTGCGCTGGGCGGTATGCCAGAAGAGTTCGCCGTCCAGACACAGGACATCGGCGGCATCCCCCTTCAGGTGCCCGCCTTTGACCAGCACAGCGGCATCGAAACGTGCGCTCAGCTCAAGCGCGCAGGCCTCCATGGCTTCGGTGTCTGGGACCTCGCGATCCCACAGCACGCGAGCTTCGTCCAGATTCGGCGTGATAAGCGAGGCTAGCGGTAGCAGTTCGTCGATCAGGGTGCGCACGGCGGCATCTTCGAGCAGTTTGCCCCCGCTGGTGGCGATCATGACCGGGTCAACGACCAGGGGAATACGCCCGTGGCCGAACTGCCGCCAGGTTTCGGCCACCACATGCACCTGATCCCGCCCACCGAGCATGCCGGTCTTTGCGGCGGCAATCGGGAAGCCGCCAAACAGCACACGCACCTGATCTGCAATGAACTCCGTATCCAGTAGTCGCACCTGTGAGACGAGGCCGGGCGTCTCCGAAACCACACCGGTCAGTGCATTCAAGCCGTAGCCGCCGAGGGCTGAAATGGCTTTCAAATCCGCCTGCACACCCGCTCCGCAGGAGGAATCGGAGCCTGCGATGGTGAGAACGACTGGAGGAGAGGCTGGCATGGTGGCGTCTGGCGGGATGGTAAGAGTCCGGCTGCTTTTTGCAAACCCCGGCTTGTGGCATCCGGCGTATGAACTAGACTTGTCGCATGAATTTCGATCCGTTGCCAGGACTCACGGTCACGGTGGACAGCATCGCCTACGACCCCACACGGCCTGCTCCGCCGGACCGGCCGCACCCGTTTGTGTACCATCTCTCGATCCACAACGACTCGGACGACATTGTGCGCATCTTTGGCCGCAAATGGATCGTGCGTGACACCGATGGCGACACCATGGTCGTCGAAGGCGACGGCGTCGTCGGCCAGTTCCCCAACCTCTCGCCCGGGGAAACCTTCAGCTACAATTCGTATCACGTCATCAAGAGCGAAAGCACCGCCACAGGTTCCTTCTTCGGCACCACGCCGGACGGGAGGCGAGTCTGCACGCGGATTCCGCCCATCGAGATGCATCCGCCGCTTATGGCGTAGGTTTGGCAAAGTACTCCAGAGCTTCAGCTCTGTCTGGACGGTGCGGTGTGTTTTCCAGAACGAGCTAAGGCTGGTGAGTACTTTTCTCGGCCTCAATCCACACACACACAATCCGAAACCCGACACTGTCGAGATGCACGTTGTAGGGGTCCGGCCCGCGAAATGACGCCAACAGGCGTTTCTCACTGCCTGCCCGAAAAGCACCGCCACGCACGATGCGCAGCGTATTATTCGGCGGATCGTACCAGCCATCCACCCACTCCCAAACGTTACCGGCAAAGTCGAAGAGGCCGTTGGCATCGGCGGGATAGCTGCCCACGGGCGCGGTGTCGGGGTAGCCGTCATCCATCTCCAGCCACTTGGCGTCGTAGCTGTTGTGGTACTTTTTGCCGAAGGCCTCGTCACAGAAATTACCGACGGTCTTGGACAGCGGAGCCTTGCCCCAATGATGAACGCCGGTGCTGGGCGGTTGCTTATTGGGGGCGGTGTCCGACCTCTCCTGCAAGCCTGCCAGCACACTCCACTCCTGATCAGTCAGCAGACGGTACGTGCGGCCTTCCTTTTTCCCTAGCCAATCGCAGAAGGCCTGTGCCTCCGCAAAGCTGACATTGATGGCAGGATGGTCGGGCGTTTGCGGAAACTCAGGCTTTTTCCATTCGATGTTTGTGGCCGTTGTGAAATGCTGATAATCCTTCACCCGCGTCTCATAGCGGCAGACCAGCACGCCGATGCTCGCAACACGAACGAACGGCATCTCCAGGCTGTTGGAGAAGGCCGTTTCGATCTTGGTCGTCTGAGCGTTGGCACAGTGTGCCAGCAGCAGGACGAAGGCTGGAAGCGTGCGCTGCATGGCCTACTTCTTCACGGGGGCGGCTTTCCATTCCCAGCTCTCGCCGAAGAATCCCGCGTCGCTGATGCCACCGGGGGCCTGGCTCGTCACAGGCTTGGTGAGGTCGATCACTGCCCAGTCGGGCAGCTTGGCCACCTGCCGGGCGTTGTTGAGGTAATCATATTCGCGGTAGGTGAAGCCGCTGTTGATCACCACATACTTCGTGGGATTGAGCGGGTTTGGGTAGATGAGCACCGGGGCGTTCGTGGCTGCGTCGTAGGTTTTGCCATTGGCGACGAGCTTGTCCTTGGACCACTGGATCGGCAGCTTGTCGGCGATCTTTGCCAGCACAGCATTGCTCTGGGGATCGCCCCACAGCACGAGGTTGTTCGCGGCGATGTCGGCATCGCTGACGGCGTTGTCGTCATTGGTGGGTGCATCGCCACGGAACTGCCGGCGCCATTCAAACTGGGCGCGTTCAAGCTCGGCCTTGACCCAGGCATCCACTTTCTCGCTGGCACCGGCCTTGGTCGGTTTCACGAAGAGGAACTTGTCCATGAAGGCGTCATCAATCGGACCTTCGAGGCCGTGCTTTTTGATCAGCTTGCCATCGCCATCGTTGTCGAGCGTCTGCGTCCACTTGCCATTCTTCATCTGGAAATGCACCAGCCATGAGCGGTCCAGTTTCGGGCGGGTGACTTCGAGAAGCTGGCCGTCGATGCTGACGACGGGCTTGTAGAGCAGGGGCAGCGGGCAGTGGCCGGAAGGCATGTCGAGCGTGAAGGCGCTGATGTTTTGCAGCTTGATCGTGATCTCGGACGGACCGGTGATGCGGGCATGAATGCGGCCTCGTGCCCAATGCTCCTCCAGCGCATCCACCGTGACCCAAAACATGTGGTTGTAGCGCAGGAACCAGGTGGAGAGATGCACCTCTTTTGGGGCACGATTACGACCTATGGCTGCGATGCTGGCGAGGCGCTTTTCGATTTCGATGAGCGAGTCAGGATGAAGCTTGTGCCCCGTTTGCGGACCAATGATGTGCAGCAGATCCACGTTCTCACCACGCAGCGCCTTTTCCATCATGTCGGCAGCCTGCTTCTGTTTGTCAATCTCACCGCTGTAGGCCACGGTCGGGCAGTTCTCTAGGTTCAGCGCGTTGTCCGTGGCATTGTACCAGTGCCAGAGCTTTTGCTGATACCAAGGAGCGCCACTGACATCTTCGCTCTGGAAGCCGCCGAGGAATTCAGGTGTTTCAGAGAATCCGGCCCCAGGGCTGGCCCCGCACCACTTGTCCGCATAGTTCACCGCAAACTGCCAAGCCGCCGCGCCACCCATGCTGAAACCGCGCACGATGACGCGGTCTTCGTCGATGGCGTAAAACTTGGACGCGTGGTCGATGGCTTCGATCAAGTCGATCTCTCCTGCGAACTTGTTTGCGCAGCAGTAGCGGCCATACGGATGCAGCACCAGCGCACCCTTGGGCGCGATTTGGCCAGCTTGCTTTCTGCGCTGGTCGAGAAATGCGAGTTCGCTAAGCGTCTCACCACGGCCATGGCACCAGGCGTCAAGTCGCACCGGCGCACCGACATAGCTTTCAGGAATCACCATGCCATAGGGCTGCACCGAGCCGTCAATTTTGGAGCGGTAAGCGCGCACCACCAGTCCCTTCTGCTTTGTCCACGGTGCCTGACCAGCTTTGAACTGCTCGGCACGTTGCAGGCCTTCGGCGATGATTTCGTCGGCGTTCTTAAGTTCGCCTAGCTTATGCACCTCATTGTAGCGCAGCGCCCAATCGACGGCCTTGTGGTAGATTTCGATGTCAGGCAGCAGATCGGCCAGTTGTGGATTTTTCGCCTGCGCCTTGGCCGCTTCATCAATGGCGGTGCGGAGCTTTTTCAAGCCTTCCGTAAGGCGGGCACGATCCGCATCAGGCACGGCAACGCCGGGAGGTGGCACAGGGCGCACATTTTCGGCACTGTTGTCCTTGGCACCATCGGCAAAGGCGGCGCTGAGGGCGAGGAAGGGGAGAAGGAGACGCTTCATGGTTGGGGGAGAGTGAAATGACGAAGGGAGCTATTTCTTGCTCGTGCGTTTCGGTTTCGGTTTTTCGGCGGAGAGCAGCGGCACGTTGTGAATTTCAAAGGGCGCACTGGTGGCGCTGTCAAACTCAGCGGCGGCTTCAAGCCCGGCGCGTGCGACTTCCTCGGCGGTCTTGCACTTGTCATATGCTGCCTGCATGGCACCCAGCGCGTAGTCGCGGCCCGAGCCTGCGGCCCAGAATTTGTGAAACTGCTGCGCGGAGCGGTACGAGTAGATCGCGAAGATGCCGTGCGGGTTTGCCAGCAGTCCGTAGAACTGTGTGGTCTCGTACTCCTCGCCCTTGTCAGGCATTGCGGCCATGAAGTACTCGGCCTTCAGCCAGGCGTGCGAGTGACGGAAGGTCTCAAAGATCGCCTCGCAGGAAGAGAAATCACGCGGGCGGTCTGGGTTGGAGAAGTAGCTGTTCATCACCACAAGACTCGCCGAGGTCCCGGTGAGTCCGATGTGGGTGTCCGCGATCTTGGTGATCTTGGTCTTGTTGACGACATGCTGCGCCTTCTGCCGCAACGAGCCAAGACAGCTGAGTGTGTCAGCGCCGATGCAGGCGACGCCATTCTTCTGAGTAACTACGATGGTGGACATGAGGCGTGATGTGTAGAGGGAGCGCGGGTATCCCGCAACTCTCAAACATCACGCTTTATGGCAGGAACTGCCCGCGGCGAATCTCAGACCCTTTGAAGATGATGCGGAAACGGAAGACCTTCTTCTTGCGGCACTGAATCTGCCCGGTTTGCAGATCGAAACGATCCGGGATCTCGATGAGGTGAACATCCGCCGTGGCGTGGTAGCCACGCTCCGAGAAGATGTCGATGAGCATCGCCAGTGCTTCAACGTCATGGAAGAGCTTGTCCTCGGTGTTGATGTCAGCGCGGCCGGAGATCGCGTGGCGAACGATGATGGGCATCATCTTGTCCTGGATGAAGGTGACCACCGCCTGCATGAGCTCCGGTTTCCCCACCTTGTAGCCATCAAGGCGGCGCACGAGGTCCTGCCGTGCGTGCCGCACGATCTCGCTCGCCAACGGCAGGTCGCGCAGTTGGTCAAACGTGCGCGGATCAAGTTCGAGGGAGCTTTGATACTCCAGCTCGCGAATGATGTTGTCCTGCACCAGTTCCAGCGGTGCCTGCGCGTTGATGAAGTGATAGTGAAATATCTCCTTCAGCGAGACCAGGGCGTCATAAGTCTTCTCTTTGAAGACCTTGTAGCGATTGCGCGCCAGCGCAGGATCAAAATCAGTGGCGCGTTCCTCCCACAGTTCGCCCAGCCCCGAGCTGCGCACTTCCTCATTGTGCGCCAGCACTTCCTTGCCGCGCTTGAGCTGACGGGCGATGCTTTCCGCCTCATCGACAAACAGCACCATGATGTGGAAGATGGGCTGCTTGAAATGCGCGGCATCGGGTGTTTCCGAGAAATCACGGCGCAGCCGGATCATCTCATCAAACAGCATCTTCAAACACTCCACCTGCACCTTGGTGCGTGGGAAACCGTCGAGAATGGCACCATTTTGCTGCTCGGGTTCGAGCAGCTTGCGGATGAGGATGCCCACCACCTCGCGGTCGCCCACCATGCCGCCCTGGGATTTGAGCTTTTGCGCTTCTGGACTGTCGAGCAGTGCGCTGACCACAATTGGCTGCGCTGTGATGCCGCGCACTTCGCGGATGAAGTCCGTGTTCGTACCTTTGCCCGCGCCCGGCGCCCCGCCCAGCAGGATCAGCTCCTTCGGAAACCGCAGCTTCTCACGGCCATAGTCTTCTTCGAGCTGCTTCCAGACATGATTGAAGATGAGCTGGGCATCTTTGATTTCCAGATCTGCCGGAGCGGCAGGTTTGGTGATGGGATCGTTGGAGGTGGTCGGCATTGATGGTCAAAACGCCTATCGGGATTCCCAACGGTCTGTCAATATCTGCTTCTTAACCCTTGAGAGTCATCAAATAGGCCAGCAGATCCGCCACCTGCTGGTCCTGCAGCGCATCAAGCAAACCCTCCGGCATGAGGCTGCGACGGATGAATTTCGTGCTGCGGATTTCCTTCTTGTCGAGGCGGCGGTCGGGAAATCCAGGCATGCGAACAACGGTGGAGTCCTTGTCTTCACTGACAAAGAAAGCATCAATGAGATCGCCGTTTTTCATTTCGACACGGTAGATGCGGTAGCCCGGCTCCATGGCCGCGTTCGGAGTCAAAATATTGCGCAGCACGCCTTCAAGCCCCATGGCTCCCGCCCCACTGAGGTTCGGGCCGATCTGCCCGCCCGCACTGCCGATCTGATGGCAGGCCAGGCAGAGGGCGCTGAGCACTTTGCCATTCGCTGCGTTACCCTTTTGGGCAAGTGCGGTGAAACGGGTGAACTTGGTGTCCAGCGCCTTCGCCTGCTCCTCGGTGAGCAGCGGTGGGGTGTCAATGGTCTTGGCGACGCGGGCTCCTTTTTCAAGCTTCCCCCACGCATGGTCGTAGCGCTTCATGCCTTCGGAAGATTCAAGGATGCGGTCAAAATTGGCGCGGATCTCCGGTGCGGTTCGTGCGCGGTTCCAGACGCGGAACTCGGTCATCACGCCCTCAGTGCCGCCTTTCGGGCCACTCCAGCCGATGCGGCAGTTTTCCCATTTTGCGGGTGCGGGTTTGTTGCCGGTGGCGTCGAGTTCACCGTTTTGGTAGATGCGAATGATGCCTTGGGCATCGCGTGTCACGGCAATGTGCGTCCACAGGTCAGGGGTCATCGGTTTGGTGGCGGTGGCGACATCGTGCAACTCGGGGCCCCCGAAGACGCGGAACTTGGACTGGAAGAAATTCATCTCAGGTCCGCCGGGCGCGCCGAGGATATCGTCCTGATTGCCAATGTCCGGCGCGAGCCTCACCCATGTCTCAACGGTGAAGGGGCCTTCGAGTGTGATCTTCGAGTCCACCCACGCGTTGTCCTGGCCATCAAGCATCAACACTTCACGGAAGACGCCCCCCAACTGCTGCTGCAGTTTTTCCAGCGCAGGATCATTGCCAAGCACAGTGGCAAGCCGCTCGACCGTTGGCCCATCGAGATCCGCTTGTGGCAATGTTTTGGCGAGTAACGCAGCCACGATGGTCTGCGCGCCTGTCTTAGTGCTGGCAAGAGTGTTCAATGCCGCACGGCGCTGCGCTGGCAGGAGCGAAGGATACAAAGCGAGTAGCTTGGTAGCGGCATCAGGCGCATGAGAGGCTGCGAGGGCTTCGAGTGCGGCATCGCGGGTGAGGGGATTGGGATCGGATTTAGCGAGGGAGGCGAAGAGATCGGCGGCCTCGCTGTGGAGATCACGCAGGGTGTTGATCATTGCGACGGAGCTCTGCTTCTTCACGAGTGCGACGATATCGCTTTCAAGCGCGGTGAGCTGGAAACCGCCGATGAGTTGCAACGCCAAAGTGATGCGGGCAGGAGTGACTGCATCATTTTGCAGAATCGCTCTCGCCGTCTCGGTCAGCAGCGGCGCGATCTGTTTTGAATCGAGATTGGTGCGTTGCGCCAGCAACTTCTCAGCAACCACAGTGCGCGATTTTTCGTTCGTGAGGAGCGCCTTCAGTGCATCGCCAACGCCGGGCTCAGCGGGGAACTGCGCAAGTCTCAGCAGTTCCTCATCATTCGGAGCACGATCAAGTTGCGGGAGCAACTTCGCCACACGCGAGGCACTGCTCTTCGGCTCCAGCGCGAGCGAGGCCAGCACCCGTGCCTCCACTGGCAGTTTCGCCGCAGCGTCGGAGTCGAGGAACTTCGCAACAAGATCCGGATGCCGTTCAAGGAACATGCGAACGAGGAAGCGCTCAAACTCGCGGTCATAGGCCTCGCGCACGGGGATTTGTTTCGGGCCGCGTGAGGATTGGGTGGTGGGGCCAGGGAGGCTTGGTTTCGCGAAGGCAAGTAGTTCGCCGATGTTTTGATCGGAAAGGCTGCGACCGATGGTTCTTATTTGAATGCTCCCCCGAGGATAAACGTACTCAGACGCAGACCAGTGGCTCGCGGCAAGCTGCTGTCTGTCGCTGAGAGTTTGCCAGGCAATTTGAGTTCTGCCAACGGGGCCATCCTTGAGTGCAGCATTGAGTTCATCGCCGCTGAGCTTCGTGAAGTCAGCGAGCTCCGCTTTCGCGCCCTTCGGCTTCACGCGCCAGATTCGGCCGCGCGTCTTGTCCCGATCCGGATGCGCTCTAGGCACTTCGTTGTGCGAGATGATTTTGTTGTACCAATCGACAATGTAGATGAAGCCGTCGGGGCCATTGGTCAGGCCGACAGGGCGGAAGAAGGGATCATCGCAGGTGATAAGGTCGGGAAGTTGTTCGAGCTTCCAATATGCACCGTCGCGATGCATGCCGAGGGTTTGGATCTTGGAGATAATGGGATTGGCCACGGCCATTGTGTGCGCGGCTTTGGGGTCGCGGAGTGGGCCGCTCTCGATCAGCGCGAGGCCACTCAAACCTGTGCCGCCCATGCGGAACTCAGCCTGCGGGGGGAAGTCGGGCTGGTAGCTCTTCTTGAGTGCCTCCATGCCGCCGGGGTAGTAGGCGTATTCATGGAAGGGCATGATGGGGTAGCCGTAGTCGTTCGCTTCCTGGATGAAGGTTTCGCCTTCGCCGGTGATGACGAGGCCCCAGATGTTGTTCGGGCCGACGCTGGTCATTTCAAAATCGCTGCCATCAGGCCGGAAGCGGGCCATGCCACACTTGGGGTAATCGATGACGACATCGCTGCCGGGTTTGTGGACCTTGCTGTTATTGAAGAGCCCCTGCGCCATCCAGATCCATCCGCCGGGGGCACGGGTAAACTGATGCGGAAAAAGGTGCGAATCCTGTACGCCAAAGCCGGTGAGGATGACTTCAAACTTGTCCGCTTTGCCGTCGCCGTCGGTGTCCTTGTAGAGCTTCAGATCGTGGCCATGCTGCACGTAGCAGGTGTCCCCATTGCCCCAGGGCAGCATGCCTGTCGGGATGGCAAGACCGTCAGCAAAGACGGTCGGATTAGTGAGTCCACCCGCGGGAATCGGCGCAATCACCGACTCCCGCGGATAGACCAGCACTTTGTCTTTGCCAAGCGCCGCATACACCGCCTCGGCCGCAGCGGGGTTTTCATTCGCATCCACGGGATACTCCAGCGCCGTCTGCGTCCACATTCGCCCTCGCTGATCAAAGTAAACACTCACGAATTTGCCGAGCCCTTCGCTCTCCTGCACCACGAGTTCGATCTCATAGCCATCAGCGACATGGAACTTCTTCAATTGCTCCTCGGCGGTCAAAGCGGTGCCCTGAACGTTGTTGTAGCTGATGTCGCGCTTCAGCGCTCCAGCATCGGCCTGCGGCTTCGGCGGCGGGGCGACGAGTTTGCGTGCGGCATCGCCGCCGCCGAGTGACTCCCATGTTGGTGCGCTGGGTGTAGGAGGAAGTTCTTCAACCGTCACATCCTTCACCTGCACAAGGCAAACACCGCCGCTGTGGACCTGCGGGCCGATGAGTCCATCCAGCGCGATGTTCTTGTCCGTTTCCGTGTAGTCGATGCAAAGCACGCCATTGATCCAGGTCTGAATGCGCGGGCCTTCGGCGCGGATGCGGTACTCGTTCCAGCCGAAGACATCGATGGCCTTGTCCAGCGCGGCCTGCTGCTCGGGCGTGGGTGCCCAGATGACCTTGTTGCGGCGGAACTCATCATAAATTTTGCCAAACCAGCCCGCCCCGCAATCCACCTGATACCCCGTCATGTGCGCACCGCCGGGCACGCGCAGGCTGCGAATCTGGATGCCGCTGTTGAGCATGCCGGTTTTCGGATCGCCGCTGACTTTGATCTTGAGCTTCAATTCGAAATTCTGATAATTCTTTTTCGAGCTGATGAAATGGTTCTCCTTGATCTTCTCCGTGGTGGAGCCGCCGGTGATCATGCCGTCTTCCACTCGCCAGATCTTCGGATCGTAGTCCCAGCCGTCGAGCGTCTTGCCGTCAAAGAGGGAAATCGGCTCCGCATTCAGTGCGGTGGTGAGGAGGAGCAATGAGAGGAAGTGCTTCATGGGTTGGAATAACGGGTTGGTTAAACGCAGGCTAGCAGGATGACATGCACGGTGTCATGCCCGAAATGCACCTGGGCGTGACATCCGCAGTCTTCCGCGATTAAATATCACCCCATGAACCCCGACCTCACCGAAACAACGCTCGACGGCCCGCGCACTCGGCGCTGGGTGGTGGAGGCGCGGGAGTGTGTGGAGATGACGACGCACCGCATCGCACGCTTTGGCATGGATGAGGCGCTTCCACCGTACCGACGCGTACGCATGAGTCCGGCAGGAAGTTTCGTGCTCGCCTGTGTGAGCGGCGAGGGCTCCATCTTGCTCGATGGTCGCTGGCAGCGGGTGAAGCCGGGCATGGTATGTCTGGCGCCGCCACGGGTGCTGAATGCCTTTGAAGCCAAAGGGCGTGAGCGCTGGTGTTTCGCGTGGATTCGCTATGACGAACCCAGTTTTGTCACACCCGTGGTCGGTGCGGCATCACCCGTGATGCCAACCGCTCATGCGGATGAAATTGCACGCATTATTCATGGCGTGCGCGCCGAATGGGAAGGGGAGCGCGAGCCGCGAATCCTGCACCACTGGCTGGAGCTCCTGCACGCCACGATCCGTCGCATCGCCCAGCCCTGGCGCAGCCGCGAGCCACGTGTGGCCAAACTGTGGGCGGATGTGGAGCAGGACCTGATGCGCGACTGGACGCTCGCCGAACTGGCGCATCGCAGCCATTGCAGCCCGGAGCATCTGCGCCGCCTCTGCATGAAGGAACTTGGCCGCAGCCCGATGCAGCACCTCACCTGCCTGCGCATGGAGCAGGCTCGCCGTTTCCTCGAAGCAGGAAACGACAAGCTTGAAGTCGTCGCTGCAAACGTCGGCTACGCCAATGCCGCGATCTTCTCGCGAGTATTCAAGCGCTGGGTCGGTGTCGCGCCGGGTGAGTATCGCGGGAGAGCGTGATTTTAGTGACGCGATGGCGCGAGAGCGTTTTGGAGTGCTCCAGTCCTCTGGAGCTTTGCGCAGGCTGTTGGACGTTCGAAAGCGCCGGAGGACCGGCGCACTCCAGGACGCTGGCGCGCGCTTACGCCGGGCCAGCTCAATCAACCCGTCGTGCGCAGCCCTGACGCAATGGCATTGATCGAAATCAACAAGTCCGACACCATGGCATCTGCTGCCTCCGTTTTACCGGCAGCGGTGAGTCCACGCCATTCACGCAGCAGAGCAATCTGCTGATCGTGCAGCACCTTGAGCGGTTCTTCACGAATGTTCAACGTGTAGGCAAGGCGCGGGCGGCGCACTTCAAAGGTGCCTTGAAAGAGGTCATCGATGATGGCGCGGGTGGCTTCGTATTCGCTGAGGATGATGCCGAGGAAGCGGTCACGCACGGCGGTGTCCTCCACCAGACCGGCGTAGGCACGCATGAGGTCGGTGTTGGCGCTGACGAGGGAGCTTTCGATGTTGGTGAGGACGTAGCGCAGGAAGGCAGACCCAGGAATGGAGGCGGCCAAAGTGGCATAACTCTTGGGATCTTCGTTCTTGAGCTTTGTCAGAGCACTGCCCGCACCGAACCAGCCGGGGAGGTAGAAGCGTGACTGCGTCCATGAAAAGACCCACGGAATGGCGCGCAGATCGTCCAGCGATGCCTGGCCGGTGCGGCGGGCAGGGCGGGAGCCAATGCGGGCGTTTTCCAAGGCATCAATTGGCGTGGCCTGCCGGTAGAACTTCATGAAGTCAGGTGCGTGCAGGAAGGCGCGATACGCATCGCGGCTGTCGGCAGCGAGTTTGTCAAAGAGTGGCTCCAATTCGGGTGGAGCGCTGGATTCAGTGCATCGATGACGTGCTGTGGCTGCCGTGGTGGAGGCCATGAGCAGCTCGGCATTGTAAACGGCGGAGCCAATGTGCGCGTATTTTTGCGCAATGGTTTCACCCTGTTCGGTCATGCGCATACCGCCGCTTAGAGAGCCATGCGGCAGTGCCTCCATGAACCAATGCGTGGGGCCCGCTCCGCGACCGACGGTGCCGCCACGGCCATGGAAAAAGATCGGGCGCACGCCATGGCGATGGATCGTGGTGGAAAGCTCACGCTGCGCACGGTGCAGGGCGCACTGACTAGCGACGATGCCGTAGTCCTTGTTGGAGTCGGAATAGCCGACCATCATCTGAAACACTGGCGTGCTACCCTTGCTCTGCGCAAGGAGGCTGCGCTTGGCGACGGGATGCGAGAGGAAGGCTTCGACGATGCCAGGGCCGGATTCGAGATCGCCCATGGTTTCAAACAACGGGACGACGGGCAGGGGACATACGAGCCCCTCATCACTCCAGGCCATAAGCCCGGCTTCTCGAGCAAGAATAAAGACAACAAGCATGTCTTCGACGCAGCGAGTCATCGAGATGATGAGAGAGCCGAGACCCGCATTGCCAAACTTGGCGCGGTGGTCGGCTAGGACGCGGTAGCAGTCCAGCACGGTGTCGGCTTCTGGCCCGGCGGAGATGCCAGGAGCAAGGAAGGGGCGCGGAGAGGCCAGTTCGCGATCCAGCAGGGCGCGCTTTTCCTCAATGCTCCAGTCGATGAAGGAACCACCGTCAAGCAGACCTGCAGCACGCAGGAGTTGATCGAGGGCCTTCTCATGGAACGCCGAATTCTGACGCACATCGAGCACCGCGGAGTGGAAACCAAAGGCGGTAAGATTGCGGCGGAATGGTACGATCTGTTCTTCGACAACGGCCTTAGAACCGACATCCAGCAGGGTTTGCGCGAGGATGTCGATGTCGGCGCGCAGTTCCTCCGGCTGCACATACGCGACAGAAGAGGAGGGCTTCTCAATGGCGAGGACGACCTTCGCGTGCATGAGGTAAACGGCGGCACGCCACGGTTCCTCCTTGTTGCGCTCCAGGATGTTCGCGAGATCAACGCCCGACTCGGCTTTGAGCTGCGCCGTGAGGGTCGCAATCAGCTCCGTGAGCTGTGGTGGGGTAATCTGGAACAGCGAGCTCAGCGGCAGATGGAAGGCGAGGGCTTCGAGCGCACGGCGCTGCACGCGCAGTGCGTTTTTGCGCATGACCTGCAAGGCATGGCGGGTGACATCCGCCGTGACGAATGGGTGCCCATCGCGGTCACCACCGATCCAGGAACCAAAGCGGACCAGGGGGGGTAAAGAGTCCACCTCCGCCACATCATAACCAGCAGCCTGCCAGGCCTCGCGCAGATGGACGTGCGCACGGGTGAGCGCCTCGGGAAACACATCGCGCAAATAGTGCAGCGCGTTTTGCAGCTCGGCCTCGATGCTCGGGCGGGTGACGTGGATTTCTCCGGTGCGCCAGAGGTTTTCGAGCTGGGTCTGTAGCTGGCTTTGCAGGCGGGCTTGCTCACGCGGCGTGTAGGCCGGGTTCTCATGACGATTCATGAGGCTGTAGATCTCGCGGTGCAGTTCGCGCACGGTCTCGCGCTTGGCCTCGGTGGGATGTGCGGTGAGCACTGGCTCGACGCAGACATCACGCAGCGCGGCAAGGATGTCGGCCTCGTTGAGGCCGAGTGTGCGCAATTGCTTCAAATTGTCCGCCCACAGGCCCTTTTCAGCCTCAGGTCCGCTCTTCTTCTCACGCAGACGGCGGATTTGGGATGCGGCCCGCTCCTCGACGACGTTGAGCAGCTGAAAAGCGATGGAGTAGGCCTGACCGAGGGAGCGATTCGTTTTTTGCGGCACCCCGGTACCGATCCATGGGAGACTGGCGGCCAGTTCCGGCTCCCCCAGTTGCTGAAGCACGGCGGAGAAGGCCTCCATGAGGTATCGCAGGTCGTCTTCGAGAAGTTGAAAGCCGTGGTTGCGGAGGTTTTGCGGAGGAGATTCGGACATGGCTGGGTGGAGCTTGGAAATCTAAGCAGGAAGGATGCCTGATTCCACAGAGCCATGTCGAAAGCCGAAGGAAAAGGCAAGATCAAGCGGCAATCGCTGAAATGGTGGCTTTTAGACCGGGTAAAGCCAAGGCTTGCGGTACTCGCGCTGCATGAGTTTGCTAGCCTCTGCGTCACCAATAATCAACTCCTTCTCCGCGTCCCATTGGATACTGCGACCCGCTTTGTAGCTGATCATGCCCAGTAGGGGCAGGCAGGAGGAGCGGTGGGCGCTTTCGATGTCGGCGATGGGCTGTTTTTTCTTCTCGATGGCATCGATGAAATCGGCCCAGAGCAGGCTAATGTTGTGACCATCAGGCTCCTGAAGCTGGTGATTGCCGTGCTTCTCACCGTCTTTGGGATTCACGGGGTAAAAGGTCCAGCCGTCGCGCCAGCCGATGTGCAGCACGCCTTTCTCCCCGTAAAAGTAGCAGCCAATTTTGTGCTTTTCGTTGTTGTTGTCGGCAAATTTGCGGTGTTCCCACACGGCGGTGAACTGCTCAAATTCGAACGTGGCCACCTGATGGTCCGGGGTATCGGTGGTCTGGTCCTTGTCATTGAGCACGGCAGGACCAGCGATGGGCCGCCCCCCGGTGCAGAAGATTTTTTTCGGCCCCTTCTCACCGCTCCAGAGCATGATCTGGTCCAGCCAATGCACGCCCCAGTCGGCCATGGTGCCGTTGGCATAGTCAAGGAAGTGACGCCAGCCGCCGGGATGCAGCTTGGAATTGAACGGGCGCATCGGGGCCGGGCCACACCACATATCCCAGTCCATGCCTTCGGGTACCTGGCTGTTTGGCTTCGGCTGCTCGGGGCCGCCCTTGCTGTCGGCAAAGGCACGCACCATGCCGACCTTGCCCACAGCACCGGATTTGAGAAAATTCATCGCCTCGACGTGATGCGGGCCGATGCGGCGGTGCAGACCCACCTGCACGACAACACCGGCCTCGCGGGCGACTTTCACCATCGCCTTGCTCTCGTTGATCGTGTGCCCTGTCGGTTTCTCGACGTAAATGTGCGCGCCAGCTTTGCATGCGGCGATGGTTTGCAGCGCATGCCAGTGGTCCGGTGTGGCGATGATGACGATCTCCGGCTTCTCTTTGTCCAAGAGTTCACGGTAGTCCTTGTAGAGCTTCGGGTCGTCTCCTGAGATGCCGTTGATCGTGTCACCAGCATTGGAAGCCACGTCTTCATGCACATCGCACAAAGCGCAGACCTTGATGCGACCGGAAGCCAGCGCCTCCTTCAAAATATTCATCCCCCACCAGCCTGAGCCGATCAAGGCCGTGCGGTACTTCTTCGCCGGATCAGCCCCGAAGATGTGAAACGATGAAGCGGCAAACGCGGCGGTGCTCGCGGAAAGAAAGTGGCGTCGGGAGGTCATGGTCAGGGGGCGATGAAAGCATCGCGAGGCAAAGTACGCCAGCCGTTCGAGAGGCTTGCGGAGAATTGAGTCGGAGTACGTTCGCGCTACGCGAACAGCTCCATCACCGCCTTGCCCTTGTCTCCAACAGTGAAGGGCCGGTTGCTGGGCGACATGACGACTTCGTCAACAGGCAGCCCAAGACTCCAGCCGATGGTGGAAAGGAAATCCTGCGGGCTGGTCTGCTTGTCGGCCACGGCCATGCCTTCCTTATCGCTGGAGCCATAGATGAAGCCACCTTTGATGCCGCCACCGGCAAGCAGGGTGGAGAAGACCTTCGGATGGTGGTCACGTCCGCCGTTCCCATTGATCTTGGGTCCACGTCCGAATTCAGAGCAGAGCACGACGAGCGTGCTTTCGAGCAACCCACGCTCTTTGAGATCTTCGAGCAGTGCGGCAAGCGCCTGGTCGAGTTCGGCACCATGCTCTTCGAGACCGTCGTCGATGTTGTTATGCATGTCCCAGCCGCCTTTGGCGACTTCGATGTAACGAATGCCCTTTTCCACGAGACGACGGGCCAGCAGGCAGCCCTGGCCGAATTTATTCTTGCCGTACTTTTCCTTCAGCGCAGCTGGTTCGTCGTCGAGGTGAAAAACTTCCAGGTCCGTGCTGGACATGATGCTGACGGTTTTATCGTAGAACTGCGTGTAGCTCTTCACTTCGGAAGTTTGAAAGCGCTGACGGAATCCGGCATCAAGCTGATCCAGCATGACCAAGCGCTTGGTCATCTGCTCTGGGGCGGCTTCGCTCTGGGAGTATTGCAGTCCGACGTCGGGGTCGAGGATGGGTAGCGGGGAAAAGCTGGAAGGGAAGAAGCCGTTGCCGTTCTGTGGTTGGCGGTTGATGCACACGTTGGAAGGCAGCGTTTTGTGGCTGGAGCCGAGGAAATGCTGAGCCCAGGCACCGATGTTGGGATGCTTGATGGTGCCGCGCTCTTCGTAGCCGTTGCGGATGACGTATTGCCCGGCGGCATGCACCCCCGTTTTGGAAGTCATGCTGCGGATGATACTGAACTTGTCCGCCTGCTTGGCGAGGTTCACCATCGTGCCGCCCAGCTGAAAGTCCGCCTTGGTTTTGATCGGGGCCTTCGGACCCTGCGTCGCGCCATCCTTGGGGTCCAGCGTGTCGATGTGGGTCATGCCGCCGATCATCTGCAGGAAGATGACATTTTTGGCCTTGCCGAAGCCGGGGCCAGAGGTCGCAGCGGTCTGGGCCGCTTCGGCCGCCAAGGCACTGCCGCCGAAGCCGTGCAACACGGTGACGCCGAGAGCGGCACTGGCCCAGCGCTCGCAAAACGCACGACGGGAGATGGGATCAAGTTGGTTATGAAGATTCATGGTGGTGAAGGATGAAGAATTATTCCACGAAGATGAATTCACGGGTGTTGAACAGCACCCAGGTCAGATCGCGCATGGTGAGGCCGCCGCCGAGTCCTGTAACAGCGTTGGTGAGTTCGTCGGGCTTGGGCTTGCGGCTGAAAAAGCTGAGATAGAGGCTTTCGATCTGCTGCTCCGGTGTCTTTTGCGCGCTGGCTGTTTTCACCACGAGGGAGTCATTCTGGCCGATGACGCGCTGGGCCTCGCCATTCATGAGCATGAGCACCTGGGGAATGCTGCCTTCCTCGCTTTCACTATCGGCGATCTGGCGGTCACTCTGCCCGAACATGCGGAGGAAATGCTGATCCTTTTCAGGCTGCGGCAACTCGGAGGCGCGCGCGAGCACCAGACCGTTGCGCACCGGAGGAGCAAGGGTGAGGTCTTCTTCACTGTCTCCGCCTTGGTTCATCATGCGTTTCCTTTTCGCATTGTTCTTGGGGTTTCCTCCGGCCTTGCCGCCAAACTGGCGCATGCTCGCGATGGCGTTTTCGATCTGTCCTTTGACGACATCAGGCGACGCATCCGGGCTGAAATCAATGTTCATGGCCTTGGCGTAGGTTTCGCCGCGATGGCCTTTGAATTTATCCACATCGGCGCCGACGACGAGCGTGGCGCAGGAGTCCCAAGCCTGCTCGGCGGTCATGCGGCGGAGAATCGGGCCGGGGAAGAGGTAGGCGGCGTTGTCTGCCAGTTCATGGCTGGTGGCCTCACGCTGGTAGGTGTCGGTGTTGCACAGCACACGCAGGAACTGCTTTAGGTCGAATTTCAGACGCACCATTTCATTGGCCAGATGATGCAGCAGCGCCGGATTCACGCTGGCGTTCGGGTCGTCGAGATCGGTGACCGGTTCCCTGACGCCGATGCCGAAAATGTGCTTCCACATGCGATTGGCGATAGTCATGGCAAAGCGCGGATTGTCGGGAGAGGTCATCCATTTGGCGAACTGTTCGCGCAGATGCTCATCGTTCTTGGTGGTCTGCACGCCTTGATAGGCCTTCTTGGTTTTATCGTCACTCCATGTGATGAGCTTGGGGATCACGAGATCACCGGGCTTGGAATCCGGGTATTTGTAATCATCCGGCATCTTCAACTCGTTCGCACTGGAATCTTCCACGGCCAGACCGTTGACGCGCAGGACGTTCTTCGCCTGCTGCTGCATTTTTTTGTCTTCCAGCGAGGCGATCACCTTGCGCATGCCCTGCATGCCACCACCTGCATTGCCCTTGGCCCCGTAGGTCTCCGTGGCACCGAAGAAGGCCGCCATTTCATAAAACTGGCGCTGCGTCCAGTCGGCAAAGGGATGGTCATGGCACTGCGCGCAGGAGACATTGGCACCGATGAAGGTGCTGAGCGTGAGACTGAGATTGTCCAACCTCATGCCGGCATCGCGCAGCAGGTAACCGGTGGCACCGTTTTCGAGCAGCTTGCCGTCGGCGGTCATCATGGAGTAAACCATCTTGTTCCACGGAACATTGTCGGAGATCTGCCCCTTCAACCAGTCCTGGTAGGTGTAGAAGCGTGCCTTCTGGGCCACGTCCGCCATTCGCAGCATGTCGGCAAAGTAGTTGAACAGGTGGCTGCGGTAGCCCTCGGAGTCCAGCAGCCGGTCGATCACTTTCGCACGCTTGGAAAGGCTGGTATCATTGATGAAATCCAGTGCTTCCTCACGCGTGGGAATACGGCCCGCGAGATCCAGAAAAACGCGACGGACGAACTGTTCATCGGAGGCGAGCGGATTGGGCTTCTGCTCGGCTTTCTTCAGTCCAGCTTCGACGAGCATGTCAATCTGGGCAGCGGCCTGGGCCAGATTGGGGTCGGAGGGGATGCCGAGACCTTCGGGCTTGAGGGTTTTGGCGGCTTCCTGATCGACGGCTGAGAGTTTGTCCAAGGAGAGGCGATAAACGTAGCCGTTGCGAACTTGGAGGAAGACGTTGCCGTTTTCGATGCCCCGGAAGGTCGCCTCCAGCTTTCTCCCCTGAGCGTCAGTCCAGGTGCGATAGACTTCATTGTCGGCCTGAAGTCCGGTGACAAGGACCGCACTGGCGAGGAGGAGGCAGAGGCGTGTTTTCATGAGAGGATCGTCCGGTGATCCGGGGCGATGCGGGTTAAACGAAGGGGGCGTCGGGAAGTTTCAGGTCATTTCGGAATCCTTTTCGAGCAGGGGGCTGGCAAGGGGACGGGATGCGAGCCCCCCCCCAAAGGGTGCGGGGAAGCGCCGTCACAGAGCCGCAGGAAAACCGGGGAGATGGGGGGATCTACTGGCTGTCATGTGTGGATGCAGCCGGGCAAGCAGCACGCTTTTTCAGGCAGCATCAGATCACCGGCGCGAATGAATCGATCAGCGGCAGAAAAGCCTGCTGCGAGGCTGCGTAGTCTGTGCAGTCGTAGTCATGCAGATTCACGCGCACCAGCCAGGGAAACTGCGTCATGCGCAGGCAGACGATGCGGTAGTTCTTGCCGCGTTCGAGGCAGTCGCTGCCGGAAATGGCGGTGCCGCCTTCATCGTGCTGCCACTCATCGACGATCTCCCAATGATGATCGATCATCGCATGCAAATTGCTAATTTCAGTGTCGCGCCAGACCGCAAGATCCGTCAGCGCTGGGGAACTGGGATCCGTGCGGTTGAAGACGGAGATGTAGACCCCCTTGCTCCCATCGCAGGCTTCGAAATAGAATGACGCCGGCCCGTCGGTCTGCGGCTTCTGCTTCCAGTCGCTCGGCAGCAGGATCTGCCATTGATCAGTGCTGACGGTGTTGTAGTCGGGCATGGCACAGGCTGGTTTTTCGCAGATCTAAATCGGCGGACAGCGGGACACAAGGTCAGTCCGCAGCTTTTGACAGCAGATGCGATGAAATTTTAATCTAGAGTTGATGCGTTGTACACCGGTTGTTTCGCCGTCTGCTTGGCTCAGTGCTCGTCACCACCCTAAATGCTTGACGAATCTCGGTCATTACGTCAGTTCTGTGCGATGCACACCCTTCGCTCAAACCTTCGCCTCCTCTCACACAATCCTCGCTCGATTGGAATCGTCTTGTTGGGCTGGATGCTCATGGCGGCAGGATTGATCCAGGCGGAAGAAGCGGTGCCTTTCCCCAAACTTCCCGAGGGGGCGGGTGAGATCGACTCGAAGGCAGCCAAGACCTTAACGACCACGGAATCCGGATTGAAATACCGCATCCTGCGCCAGGGCAGCGGAACCAAGCCCACGCCCGTGCAGCGGGTGCAAGTCAACTATCAGGGCTGGCTCTTCAACGGCAGGGTCTGCAGTTGGTGGGCAAGGGCGGCATGATCGAACTCGAAATCCCCGGCTATCTAGGCTACGGTCTGGCCGGGCAGGGAGCCACGATTCCGCCCAATGCGACGCTGCACTTCATTGTGGAGTTGATCGATATTCTGGAGTGAAGCAGGGCAATGTGCGGAGGCTTAAATCTGCATTTTTTGGCACCTATTCCTGCCGTAGGAGTCTCCATGAGGAGCCATTTGCCGGACTTCAGACAGGCCGGGGAACTGATAACAGAGGATGTACGGACGGACACATGCCTGTGAGGGGTGGTGTTTCGGCGGCACGCCTTGAGCACACTTGACGTGGCGCAGCTTCCCTACCACCCGCTCTTCACATTCCACACCTCCACCAAGTCCTTCGGCAGGTCCGTAATGAAGCGTGAAGGGCGCATCATGATGTCGCCATCTCGGGCCTGGTGATTGATAACGGGATAAGTCAGATATAGCTCATCTTTGGCCCGGGTCACGGTGACATAGAAGAGACGGCGTTCTTCTTCGAGAGCGGCGTCTCCGCCTTCGTCGATGGCGCGCTTGTGGGGAAACATGCCGTCGGCAAGCCAGACGGCGAAGACGACGTTCCATTCCAGACCTTTGGCCTGATGGCCGGTGGTGAGGGTGACGGCATCGCGGTCCTGCTGCGACTGCTGGGCGGGTTTGTTGTCGGTATCGACGCCGCTGAGCAGGGAAAGCTGGCTCAGAAATTCAAGCGGGTCGGTAAAGCGGTCGCTGAAATTGCTGAGCTGTTCGAGGTCCTGCTGGCGCTGCTCGTAGTTTTTAAACTTGGCCTTCATGTAGTCCTCATACACGCCGTCGGTGATGCTGCGGATCATCTGCGCCGGAGCGGCGACCTTGCCTTCTTTGTCGATGAGCTCATCGAGGGTATAAGCAAACTGCTCCCAGGTGGTCTTCGCCTTCTTCGGCACCTTCAGCGGGAGGAGCACGGCGGAGAAACTGGACGGCAGCGTCTCGGCCTTCGCAGCGTCGGACTTGAGCCAGTCCTGCCAGAGCTTAGCAGCGCTGACATTACCGATGCCTTCGACAAGGCGGACCATGCGCATGAAGCTGACCTCATCCTGGCGGTTGACGGCAAACTTCATGAACGCGGCCACATCTTTGACGTGCGCCTGCTCAAAGAAGCGCAGGCCGCTGGTGATCTGAAACGGGATGCCGCGCTGCGTGAGTTCCATCTGGATTTCCATGCTGTGGAAATGCGCGCGATAGAGGACGGCGATGTCGTTGAGGTTTGTGCCTTCGTCCTGCAGTTCTAGAATGCGCTGGGCCACGAAGGCCGCTTGCGCGGAAGAGCTATCGAGCGAGACGAGCGCGGGCAGCATGCCTTTCGATTCACGGGCGGGTACGAGATTCTTGGGGATCTGCCCACGGTTCATGGCGATGGCGGCATTGGCGAGGTTCAGCACCTCGGGCACGCTGCGGTAGTTCACCTCGATCTTATGAACGCGTGCTCTGGGCCAATGCTGATCAAATTCAAGGATGTTGGAGACATCCGCTCCGCGCCAGGAGTAGATGGACTGCGCGTCATCTCCCACAACCATGAGATTTCCCTGCGGTCCGGTGAGCAGTTCAACCATGCGGCACTGGAGACTGTTGGTGTCCTGATACTCATCGACGAGCACGAATTCAAACTGAGTGCGGTAGCGCTCCAGCAGGTCTTCATTTTCCTCCAGCAACTTCACGGTGAGCGCCAGCAGGTCATCGAAGTCCATGCAGTTGGTCTCGCGCTTCTTCTCCTGGTAGAGCGTGCGCATCTTGAGAATGCCCGAGGCGACTTCCTCAAAGTAGGGATAGCGCGTATGAAGGATTTCTTTCAGGCCGCAGAGCGTGTTGTCAGCCAGAGAAAAGATGTCTCCCAGAACTTCGGCCTTTGGAAAGCGGTAGGTGGTGGTGTCGATGCCGCTGCTGCCGAGCACGGTTTCCATGAGATCCTTCTGGTCCTCACGGTCCATGATGGAGAATCCTTTGCGGTAGCCGAGGCGTTCGGCGTTGTAGCGTAGCAGCCGGTTGCCGATGGAATGGAAGGTGCCGCCCCAAATGCGGGTGGCGTCATAAGTGACGAGCGCCTGCACCCGCTCCTGCATCTCACGTGCGGCCTTGTTTGTGAAGGTGAGCAACAGGATCGACTCCGGCTGGATGCCGTTGTCCAGCAGCCACGCGACTCGATACGTCAGAGTGCGTGTTTTGCCGCTGCCTGCTCCCGCAATAACTAGCGCTTGACCGGGAGGGCTCGTGACGGCTGCATGCTGTTGCTCGTTCAGCTCCGCCTTGTAGTCAATGCGGGTACTGGGTTCGTGCGTGCTGTGCAGCGTGTAGTTGCGGGCCATCGTGGAAGTAGAGGGAGGAGGTCAAGGAGTCAAGAAGGTGCGTCTTGACTCCACGACAGCGCAGCCTAGAACGCTTCTCACTTTGGCACCTGTAGCAAACCCGCGCCGACAGCCGTGGCGGGTGCTTGCAGTGGTTCGGCGGTGCGGGTGAGCAACTGGGTAATGTTGGGCCCGTAGTAACCACGACTCAGGAGATAGGCGACGACGCCGCTGGTGATCGCGGTGGCCTGCGAGGTCCCACTGCCGATGACGAGTTTGCCGTCGGAATAAGCGGAAACGATGCCGACGCCAGGGGCGACGAGAGTGAGTCCCTCCCCGGAGTTTGAGAAATACGCCTGAGTGCCGTTGGCATCGACGGCGCCGACACTGATCACACCGGGGATGCCGGCAGGCATGGAAAGGGCGTTTAGTTGCTCGTTGCCGGCGGCGGCCACGACCACAACATTGTGGCTCTGTGCATAGCGCACGGCCTCGTCGAGGACGGGGGAGTCGCCGGTGGCACCAAGGCTGACATTGATGACGCGGGCACCGAGATCAGTGGCCTGGATGATGGCGGAGGAAACTATGGCGGTGTTACTGCGGCCGTTCGTGTCCGCCACACGGATATCGAGCAGTTTTACTGCCGGAGATACACCGCTGAGTTCCGGTTCGTTGCCCGCGATGAGAGATGCCATCGCGGTGCCGTGACCGTTGAAGGCGCTGCCATCCTTGACGAGGTCATAATGGGTGATCTGTGTGTTCGCAAGTGAGGGATGACTGGTTATGCCGGTATCGACGACGGCTACGGTGATGCCCTTGCCCCAGCCCGAGTGATCGCCGCTCACACCAATCGCCTCCAACCCCTGGCTGCGAAAAGGGACACTCCCTCCTGCGTTGGCGGTGTCCGTTTCCGCAGGAGGTGTCGGCAGGACGGGTATGCGTGTGATGAGATTTGGCCCGATGTAGGCATATTCTGCGGCATGTGCATTCAGATCACTTTCGAGCCCTTTGGTGTCGCGAAAGCGCACGCGAGCAGTGCGGAGTTTGAGATCGTAACCGAGCACTTCGAGTCCGAGTGCAGCGGCACGATCCCGAAATGCGGCCAGCGCCTCCGCAGTGCGGAAGGTGAGCAGCGCCTCGTTGGGCATGGAACCAGGCACATTGAGCATGGCAATGGTGGGAGCTGCCACCGGATCTGTCGGCTCGGCGGTGGTGGCCAAGGAGGCTTTTTGCGGCATCGCCGTGGGCACCGTCGGTTTGCCGGACTTCAGAGTGTGTTTTGCCTGCGTCACGTCCGCTTTGAAAACTGATGCTGCGTGTGATTCCCACAGGAGCCACAGCACTGAACCCGCCATGAGCAGCACAGCGGCGGTGAAAAGGATGGCAGGCAGACGGTTGGGACGCATGGCGTGGTGAAAAGCTCGCACATTGTCGCGCTGGCGCGAGTTCTGCTTTTAAATAAAGACCTCTGTAGCACATTCTTATACAACAACCTTGTCGCAATGCAACGCGCTGCCTAACTTCACCACCATGTCGAAAAAGAAAGAAGCCTGGGGATCACGTCTTGGAGTCATCATGGCCGTCGCGGGCAGCGCGGTAGGTTTGGGCAACTTCCTCCGTTTCCCCGGACTCGCGGCGCAGTACGGCGGCGGCGCCTTCATGATTGCTTATGCGATTTCGTTTTTGATCATCGGCCTGCCCATCGGCTGGGCGGAATGGGCGATGGGGCGCTATGCGGGCGGCAAGGGCTACAACTCAGCTCCTGGAGCATTCGCGGTGATCTTGAACAAGCGCTGGGCCAAATACATCGGCATCATCGGTGTGATCGTGCCGGTGATGATCTACATGTACTACGTGTTTATCGAATCCTGGTGCCTGGGCTATGCGGTGAAGTTCTGGACCGGCAGCGTTGATTTGAAGACAACCGAGCAGGCGGTGGTGATGTTTAAAAACATGAGCGGTCAGCTTGCCGATGGTTCCGCATTGGCGTTCTCATGGAATGCGGCGCTGCCATGGCTGCTGGTCGTTTTTGTGTTTAACTTCTGGCTCATCTATCGCGGGATATCCGGGGGCATCGAGAAAATGTGCAACTTCGGCATGCCCATGCTGATCGTGCTGGCGCTGCTGGTGCTGGCGCGTGTCATGACCCTGGGCGCGCCTGATCCTGCTAGGCCGCATGACAATGTGGTCAACGGCCTGGGCTACATGTGGAATCCCAGCAAAGTGCAGATCGAACGAACCCAGCCTGCGCCAGGTGAGGCCAAGGTGGTGGAGGAACTGGTGGGTGCGGCGGCCATCAAAGCAGCAGAGCAGAACGTGGCGGCGAGCGGCGGCGCGTTGCGGTTGGTCACCATTACCCCATGGCAGCAGCTCAAAAACCCGCTGCTGTGGATGGCGGCGGCGGCACAGATTTTCTTCAGCCTCTCCGTGGGCTTTGGCGTGATCATCGTTTATGCGAGCTATCTGAGAAAGACGGATGACGTAGTGCTCAGTGGCCTGACCGCGAGCAGTGCGAACGAGTTCTGTGAAGTGGCGCTGGGCGGGCTCATCACCGTACCGGCGGCGGTGGCGTTTCTGGGCCTCGCTTCCGTGGCAGGGCAGGGCACCTTCGGCCTCGGCTTCACAGTGCTGCCGCTGGTATTTTCCAAGATGCCGCTGGGCACGTTCTTCGGCGGTGCGTTCTTTTTCATGCTCTTCCTCGCTGCTGTCACGAGCTCGATTTCCATGCTCCAGCCGGGGATCGCATTCCTTGAAGAGGCGATGAACGTAGGGCGCAAGGTCAGTGTGACGATCCTTGGGCTGCTGACCACGCTGGGCACTGGTTTTGTGGTCTTTTTCACCAAGGAGTTGAAGGCACTCGACACGCTGGATTTCTGGGTGGGAACGTTTCTCATCTTTATTCTCGCCACGATCCAGATCATCATCTTTGGCTGGCATTGGGGCATTGAGCGCGGCCTGCGGGAGGCGCATCAAGGCGCGTCCATTTGCATTCCGCGTTTCTTCGGCTGCATCATGAAATGGGTCTGCCCGGTGTTTCTCTTGGCGATTTTTGCGATGACCGTGCTGACCAGCGTGTTCGGCTTTGATCTTAGCACCCGGACCTTCGGCAGCGCCTCATCCTACGTGGTTGATCTCATCGGTGGTGTGAAGGAAGGCAATGCAGTGGCAACGAACCTGGCTGCACAGCTTAGCGTGGCCTTGGTGATCATCGTCGCCGGCTTCTTCGGGCTGCTTTCTTCGCGCTCCAAGGCCTACCAGCGCGCCGAGCAGGGCCTGAACAAGCACGATTAACGGCGAACCTAGACCCCTGAACTTCTCCCCATCATGACCACCCCCGGCCTCATCGTCATGCTGCTCTCTGTGGGCACAGTCACCACCTTGTTTGGCTGGTGCATCTTTCAAGTGCTCACCACCCCGAATGAAACAGAAAAAGTCCACGGCGTGGAATTCCACACTCCGGACATCGACGCGGACAGCTAAGATTGCTCCTTTCTGATTACTGCTGGACCCGCAAATGCAGATTCATCGTCTGAAGATGCGGAAGGGTAGAGCCTTGGATGCGGGGACTGCTTGTGGCAATGCCTCATAATCAACCCATCACGCCACAGCTTAAGGTCATGAGCATCACCGCAGAATGCGCAGTGATCCACAAGGAGTACCACAATTTTGTTGGTCTGCCATAGGCGCAGGCCTCAAGTCACCTTATAGGCACCCAGGAGATGCGGGATCATGAGGCTGAAATTCAGCGAAAACGCATGATGGGTGTCTGGGCGGGTGGGGAAAATACTTGTTACTAATTGAAAATAATCTTGTCATGCTGCGCGCCACATTGGTATCACGTTAGCAGCCTAAATTATGAATGCCATCCGCGCACATTCTAGCATGCATGCTCCAATCACCGTTCCCCAGATGTTTCGTCGTGCAAAGCAGATGTCATTCAAGATGGCCATGGTCTTACCGATGTTCGTAATTCTCGTCTCGGTTTTCATCCTGCCAGCTCAGGTTCTGGCAGGGACCTGGACCCCGTTAAACAGTCTGGCACCAGGTGTAGTCGGGCACATGCACCTGCTTTCAAATGGCACGGTGATGGTGCAGAATGACAATGACGGCGGCACTTACGGGCCGACTTGGTATTTGCTGACACCGGACAGCACGGGTCGATACATCAATGGCACTTGGACCACGCTGGGCAATGCAACGGATACCCGGCTGTTTTTTGCGAGCCAGTTGCTGAAGGATGGTCGGCTGTTTGTTGCTGGCGGAGAGTATGGCACGGGAAAATCCACCGCCGAGGTTTATGACCCCGTGGCAAACACCTGGACCCCGCTGCCCACTCCCGGCCATGCTTTCAGTGATGCAAACTCAGAGATGCTGCCTGATGGGCGCGTGCTCGTAGCGCTGGTCGAGGGAGCATTAAAAAGCACGCTGATCTACAATCCGGTGACAAATGCTTGGATCAACGGGCCCAGCTGCAATGGCATCCACAATGAATCCGTGTGGGTGAAACTGCCGGACGATAGCATTCTGATGGTGGACCGCCTCTCGACAAATGCTGAGCGCTATATTCCCGCCTCCAACACTTGGATCAACGATTCGACGGTGCCGGTTTCACTTTACGATCCCTATGGCGATGAGACAGGTCCCGGTTTTTTATTACCCAATGGCAAAGTGATTTTATTCGGTGCGACGGGACATACGGCGATCTACACGCCGTCTGGGACCACCGCTTCAGGCTCATGGGTCGCGGGGCCGGAGATGCCAAACGGTCAGGGTTGCCCAGACGCTGCGGGAGCGATGATGCCTAACGGCAAAATCTTGCTGGCAACTGCGCCAGCTCCGATTTCCGGCAGCGTCTTTCAGTCGCCGACCAGCTTTTACGAATACGATTATACGACCAACTCATTTACCCAGATGAACGCGCCGGCAGGTGGCACCACGGAAAGTGGGAGTTCCTTCCAGCGCAACATGCTGATGCTCCCAGATGGAACGGTGCTTTCCTCGCGGTTCAAAACTCAGCTTTATGTTTATACACCAGACGGCACGCCTCTCGCGGCGGCAAAACCCGCAGTGACGAGTGTCAGCCCCAACGGGGATGGTACTTTTCACCTCACTGGCACCCAGCTTAACGGCATCGGGGAAGGGGCCTGCTATGGGGATGACGACCAGAATTTTACGAACTATCCCATAGTGCGATTGACCGCAGGCAGCAGCGTCTATTATGCACGCACTTACAATTGGAACAAAACCAGCGTAGCCACAGGCTCCGCACTGGTAACCACTGAATTCAGTCTTCCCGCAGGCCTGCCGCAGGTCCCGTATTCACTGGTGGTCATTGCCAATGGCGTGGCCTCGGACCCAGTTGCTTTCAATCCGTTTGTAAATCTGACTGTGACCCTGCCCGCGAGCGCCACGGAGGGAGATGCTTCGGTGACTGCCACGGTTACAGCATCGCCGGCACCAGTCTCGGACCTTGTGGTTTCGCTGGCCTCCAATGACACCACAGAGGCCACAGTCCAGGCAACCGTGACCATTTTGGCAGGTCAGACATCTGCCACCTTTCCTTTGACGATCGTTGATGATGCCTTGCTTGACGGGACACAGAACGTTTCCATCACTGCTTCTGCCTCAGGTTATTACGCAGGCTCAGGAGTGATTGCGATCTATGACAATGAAACCGCGACACTCACGCTTTCGGTCCCGGCGTCCACCCTTGAAGGGGCAGGTACAGTGCAGGGTACTGTGACCATGAGCTCTCCTGCAGTTGCCCCGATCTCTGTGACGTTAACCTCTAGTGACCTGACTGCGGTTACGGTGCCCGCGATGGTGACGATTCCCAGTGGGCAATCGTCAGCTGCATTTACGATCACGGTCATCGACGATAATAAGATCGATGGCAGCCAAAATGCCAACATCACGGCTCACGTCGCCAATTGGACCGATGGCACCGCCGCCATCACGGCACTCGACAACGAGACCACGAATCTTACTGTGACACTGCCTTCGACTATCATTGAAGGCGCGTCCGGAACCGGCACGGTTGCAATGTCCGGCACGCTGACAACGGCACTTACTGTGGCACTTGCTTCAAACACCACGTCACGACTCACTGTTCCGGCAGCCGTCACCATTCCAGCAGGCAGCGTTTCCACCACATTCACTCTGACCGCGCCGAACAATGCTCTGACCGATGGCAACGCAGTTGTCACCATCACGGCCACTGCCTCAGGCTTTACGGGAGGCAGCCAGACGACTACGGTCGTGGACGATGATCTGCATCATTTTGCTTTCACCACTCTAGCGTCGCCGCAGACGCGTGGAGCGGCGTTCACCGTGACCATCACCGGGCAAAACCTGAGCAATCAGACAGCGACAAGTTTCAACGGCACGGTCACACTTACGGCGGCTGGCACCGGCGGCGCGAACACCATCACGCCCACAGTTACTACGGCGTTTACATCCGGTGTTTGGACTGGAAGCGTGACTCTTGGCAACTACGGCACAAACGTAGTCTTGACTGCGAGCGACGGCGCAGGGCACAGCGGCAGCAGCAATGCAATCACTGTTGGGAGCGGAGCCCTGCACCATTTTGCCTGGAGTACGCAGCCTGCAACGCGCACGGTGAACGCCGCATTGTCCACCACAATCACTGCGCAGGACAGTGGCAACAACACTGTCACCTCCTTCACAGCGGGGGCCAATCTGAGTGGCGTTGTACCCAATTCTGCGGGATCAACAATTGTTATTTCGGAGGTCAATCCAAATACTCCAGACGACATTGAATTTACCAATGTCGGGATCTCGCCAGTGAACATTGGCGGCTGGACCATCTATTTTTGGGACAACGACAATGGTGCCACGACGCCAAAGTCCATCACTATTCCGAGCGGGACAGTTTGCGCAGCGGGTCAGGTTTTTCGGCTGCAGGAATATGGAGCCTCGCCGGGCGCTTTCCCGCTCTTTTACTATGGGGGCAACATCAACTGGACCTCTGGCACCACAGACTTTGTCGGTGTGCTGCTACGTGACGCAGCGGGCAATAACGTGGACTTCGTCTGTGCAGCAGGACTCTCGGCGGCCAGCATCTCCAATCCCTCTACTATCCCGACGAACATGTGGAGCGGCGCACAAGTGCCCCCGCCAACCAACTCCGCCTATGATTATCTGCGTGCCGGCAACAGCGATACCAATGTTGCCTCTAACTGGACATCGGGAGTCACCAGTTCTGGCACGCTCAATACCGGTCTGATCATTCCCTTTGCAGGCACCTCTCTTTCCGTGTCCATTTCACCAAAGGTGTCGAGTGGCTTTGTCGGCGGGATGTGGACGGGGACCATTTCAGTGCTACAACCGGCCAGTCAGATGCTGTTGCGTGTGGACGACGGGGCATCACACCTGGGTGATAGCAACGCCTTTGACGTGTCTGGAACGCTGTCGATCGCCGTGCCTAGCAGTGCTTCAGAAGGGGCAGCACCGGTCACAGGCACGATCTCGGTATCTTCGGCACCTGCAGGCAATCTCACCATCTCCTTGACCAGCAGCGATGTGACGGCGGCGACCGTGCCAGCCACAGTGACGATCCTTTCAGGGCAAACGAGCGCGACATTTCCCATCACTATTATTGATGATACGCTCATCGACGGCACCCAGGTGGCAGCGATCACCGCCCATCTGGCCAACTGGCCAGATGCCTCGGCAAACATCAGTGTTCTGGACAATGAAACGCTTTCGCTTGCATTGTTTGTTCCCGGCACCGTAACAGAGGGCACGGTGGCTACTGGCACCGTGTCCGCATCGGGTTCGGTGGCGAACGCATTGACGGTGAATCTCTCATCCAACAATACCTCGCGACTGACGGTTCCTGCCACCGTAACGATTGAGGCGGGTTCTGCCTCCGCCACGTTTCCTGTGACAGCGGTGGACAATGCGCTCACTGACGGCAGCGCCACCGTAACGGTGGCCGCGACGGCTGCAAGTTACACGGGTGCCAGCAGCACAACCATCGTGTTGGATAATGACGTACACCACTTCACCTGGTTGAGCATCACCTCCCCACAGACCAAAGGGGTGGCGTTCCCTGTCAGCATCACCGCGCAGGATGTCAGCGGCAACACGCTGACTAGTTACGCCGGGACGCCCTTTCTGTCTGCGAGTGGTGCGGGTGGTGGAGTTGCAATATCGCCACTCAATGCGAGCGGATTCAGCAATGGGGTCTGGACTGGCCAGATTACCTCATTCTCGTCAGACACCAATATCAGTGTCAACGTGAGCGATGGATCGGGCCACCTCGGCGTCAGTAATGCGTTTGACGTGATCAATCCCACCAGTGTGCTCACGGTGGTGGAACCGTTGTCGCCGCTGAATTTGCAGGTCGGTCAAAATCCGCGGGCGCAATTGGTGGTGGGTCCGGATGGCAGCTTCTACGGCACCACCGTTTCGGGTGGCAGCAGCAATCAGGGATCGGTTTTCAAAATCACTTCTGGTGGTGTCCTCACCACACTGGCCAACTTTTATGGAGCGAACGGCATGGCCCCCTATGCAGGACTGGTCCTGGCGAGCGATGGCAACTTCTATGGCACCACCAGCGCAGGAGGTGCCGGCAATCTAGGCACCATTTTCAAGATCACCCCGGCTGGTGTGCTCACCACTCTGGTGCATCTGACCAGTGCCACGGGGAATGTTCCAAAAGCGCCACTGTTGCAGCACTCGGATGGCAATTTTTATGGCACGACGTCCTCAGGTGGCGGCGGTAGTTCCGGCACGGTCTTCAAGATGACAAGTTCAGGTGTGGTGACTGTGTTGCTGAATTTCAGCGGCACGGGTAGCACGGCCTATGGTTCAAGTTGTCAAGCAGGCCTGATTCAGGCGAGCGATGGTAATCTGTATGGTGTCACCTCCACCGGTGGGAGTGGCGGCGGCTTTGGCACGATCTTCAAAATCACAACAGGTGGCACTTTCACCAGTCTTGCGAGCTTTACGGGCACGACGGGCGCGACACTCGGCTCCGCGCCTCTCGCGGCCCTAGTTCAGGCCAGTGATGGAAATCTCTACGGCACCACGAGTGTGGGTGGCACCGGCGGATTTGGCACGGTGTTCAAGGTGACAACAGCAGGAGTGTTCACCAATTTGCTGAGCTTCACCAACAATTCAGGTTCATTCCTGGGCAACAGCCCGCAAAGCGCACTCGTGCAATGGACAGACGGAAACCTTTACGGCATGACGAACTCGGGCGGCAGCAATAGTTCAGGAACCATATTTAAGGTGACCACCGCAGGTGTGCTGACCACATTGCGCAGTTTCACCAGTTCTTCCGACGGCATCAATCCATTCGGCGCACTGGTGCTTGGCAGTGATAACAACTTCTACGGCACTGCGAATGCAGGCAGCACGCAGTCGCGCGGTACGGTGTTCAACATCTCGCCTTCGACGAACTCCTTCACACGCATCTACAGTTTTGTGGTCAGCCCGCAGTATTTCAAGAACATGATTCAGGCTGGCGATGGCAGCTTCTACGGCGGTTCGGCCAACGGCAATGCTGGCAATGGCAGTGTTTTCAAGCAGATTCCTGGCGGTGCGTTCAGCACTCTGGCGTTGTTTACAAGCAATAACTTTGCCGCGCCCTACCTGCTGCAAGGCAGCGATGGCAACCTGTACGGCAGCGACCCCACTGAAAGCACCTATGGCCAGATCTTCAAACTGACGACTGCCGGCACCAAGACCACACTCGCCACGGTCACCGGAACTACAGGTGCCGCGCTGGGAAACACGGTGATCGCAGGGATGATTCAGGCGAGCGATGGTAATCTATACGGTGTCACCTCGAGCGGTGGTTCGGGGGGCGGCTATGGAACGGTGTTCAAGCTCACGACAGATGGCAGCTTCACGTCCCTTGCCTCATTCACCAACACCAGCGGCGCGACCTTGGGCAATTCACCGCAGACGAAGCTGGTGCAGGATGCGTATGGAGATTTCTGGGGCACGACCCAGAGCGGTGGGACGAGTGGTTTTGGCACAGTCTTCAAGATTACTTCCACCGGGACGCTGACCACGCTGGTGAACTTCACGGGCACCACCGGCGCGTTTCCGGGCAGCACGCCGGGCACCAATCTGCTGCTTGCGAGCGATGGCAATTTTTACGGCACCACCACGAGCGGTGGCCCGGGTGGTTACGGCACCATTTACCGTGTGACTCCGGCCGGTGTTTTCACCTCATTGATAAGCTTTACCAACACCGGCGGGGCCTTCCTCGGTAATTCACCAACGACCAACCTGGTGCAGGGAAGTGATGGCAATCTCTACGGCACCACGACGTTGGGTGGCGCCGGGGGTGGCAACGGCACGGTGTATCAACTGACCCTCGCAGGCTCTTTCACCTCCTTGGTGAGTTTCACTGGCACCACAGGCAGTGCGCCAGGTTCCGCTCCGCATGCGACTCTGCGTCAAGCTGGCGATGGCAGCTTCTACGGCAGTACCACCAGAGGTGGTTTGTACAACATTGGCACTCTATTTCGTCTCAGTCCCTCGGGTCTCTTCCAGAGTCTCTATACCTTTGGCACGAACAATGATGGCGGCTCGCCGAACTTGAATGGGAGTAGTTCTTTTTCTGATGCTTATCGGCTTATTGCCAGCGGCGACGGCTACCTCTACGGCAGCAACGGCTCGACCATCTTCCGTGTGCATGAACAGCCTGCGGTGCAGAATGTTGCTGCAGGCAGCATCACAACCTCCGGTGCGGCCTTGAGCAGCAGCGTGGTGCCCAATCAAGACGATGCCAAAGCATACTATCAATATGGCCTAGGCACTACCTATGGCTTGCAGACGACCCTACAAACACTCACCGCAGGCTCTGCTCCGGTGGCGGTGAATGCGACGCTTACCAACCTGCTGCCGGGCGCGGTGTATCACTACCGGCTTGTGACGGTGACTTCGCAGGGCACGTTCTTCACGCCGGATCAAACTTTTGCCACACTGAGCGCGCCTTGGGTGATTACCGGTTCATTCACAGGAGCGGGACGTACAGGCCTCACAGTTGACGGTCTCGTTAATCCACTCGGCAACAGCACCAGCTACCACTTTGAATATGGTACGGACACTTCATATGGCACTTCGTCGCCAGCGCAGGATGCGGGCAGCGGCATCACCGATGTGCCAGTCAGCCTGAGGCTCAACGGCCTGCAGCCCGGAACCACGTATCACGTTCGGCTGGTGGCGAGCAGCAGCTTGGGCTCAACCAATGGTGACGATCAAACCATCACCACCTTTCCGGATTCATCCGCCTCCCTACAACCCATGTTCCAATATTTGAGCACCGGCACTGCGCCGCTTGCGGGTATATTCAAGGCTGCTGATGGCACATTTTATGGAACGATGTCTGCCGGCGGAACCTATGGCTCAGGCACCGTGGTTCGCATGTCCCAAGGCGGCACTCTGTCCACGCTGGCGAACTTCTACAACAACACCAATGGCACGCTTAGCGGCAGCAGTCCGCAATGCAGTTTGATTCAGAGTGCGGATGGCAATTTCTACGGCACGACGAACAGCGGTGGTGCAAATGGTTATGGGTGCGTCTTCAAGATGACGCCAGCAGGACAGACAACGGTGCTGACCAGCTTTAATTATTACACATCTCCCATGGGGGCCACCCCTTCCTGTGGCCTGACCCTGGGAACGGATGGAAATTTTTATGGGGTCACGCAGAATGGAGGCTCATCAGGAGTGGGCACAGTCTTCAAAGTCACCACTTCCGGGAGTTTGTCCACGCTGGTCAGCTTCACTGGCAGCTCGGGGGCGAATCTGGGTTCCAGTCCGCGGGCGGGACTGATACTGGCTTCAGACGGTAACTTTTACGGGACCACTGCGACTGGTGGTGCCGGAGGCTTTGGTACTGTTTTCAAAATCACGCCTGCAGGCGTGCTGACCACGCTGGTGCAGTTCACGGGCACCGCAGGAACTTATCCCGGCTCCACGCCGCTTGCGGCACTGGTACAGGGTGCGGATGGTGATCTGTACGGCACGACAAGTCTTGGCGGGGTGAACAATCTGGGAACGGTGTTCAAGGTAACCACTGCGGCCACGTTCACATCACTCGCCAGTTTCACCGGTTCCAGCGGCAGCGTTATGGGCTCCACTCCCAAAGGTGCGCTCATTCAGCTCGCTGACGGAAACTTTTATGGCACGACCACTCTCGGGGGGCTCAACAACCTGGGCACCGTGTTTCAAATCACGTCAACGGGAGGGCTGTCCACGCTTGTGAATTTCACCGGCAGCACCGGCAGTGCGCTAGGCAGTACACCACAGGGGGCACTTGTCACTGGAAATGACGGAGCGATGTATGGCACCACCAACGCTGGCGGTCTAAACAATGTCGGCACTGTTTACAAAGTTAGCGCAGGGGGGCAGTTCTTCACGCTGGTAAATTGCACCGCCGCCCCTAATTTTGGTCGTCTCACTCAAGGGGCTGATGGTGCATTGTATGGTGCCACACTCGGCGGCGGTGGAGCCATTGGTTATGGCACTTTGTTTGCAGCTCCCTTGGGTGGTGTGCCCAGCACCATCAACACTCTCGTGCCAGCGTCGGGCACGACGGCCTTGAACGCACGTGCCGGTTTGCTGCTCGGCCCGGATGGCAACTACTACGGCACCACCAGTGCAGGTGGTGTCGTCAACAGCGGTTCGGTCTTCCAGCTCACCCCAGCAGGGATTTACACCACACTGGTGAGCTTTACCGGCACTTCAGGAACCAATCCTGGTTCCAGCCCGCAGGCGGCTCTGATTTTTGGCAGTGACGGCAACTACTACGGCACCACCTCCGCCGGTGGCTCCAGCAGTTCTGGCACGATATTTAAATTGACCCCCGCAGGCGTGCAGACGGTGGTGATCAACTTCACTGGAACAAGTGGTGCCAATCTGGGCTCCAGCCCGCAGGGGCCGCTCACACAGGGCACCGACGGGAATTATTATGGCTCCACCACTACCGGCGGCACGGGTGGCGGTTTTGGTACCATCTTCAAAATCACCCCGGCGGGTGTGCTGACAACTCTGGTGAATTTCACAGGCACGGCAGGGGCTGCTCCAGGCTCAGCGCCTCTCGGTGTGCTGTCTCAAGGGCTGGATGGCAGCTTCTACGGCAGCACCAGTAGCGGTGGTTTGAATGGTTTTGGTACGGTGTTTAAAGTGACACCCGACGGTGTTTTTAGCAGTCTGGCCAATTTCACAGGCACCACAGGGGCGCTGCCTGGAGCGACACCTTCCGGCGGTTTGTTTGCAGGTGTGGACGGCTGCTTCTATGGTGTCACCTCTGGTGGTGGGGACTACGGCTTTGGCACATTGTTCCGACTGGCGCCGGATGGCTCGATCAATACCTTGTATTCGTTTAGCGGTCGCAGTGAAGGATTGGCTCCCAACTATGGACTCTTCCTGGCCAGTGATGGCAGTTTCTATGGTGGTGACGGCACAGCGATCTATCGCTTCACACCGCCACCCGTCGTCCTCACCGAGCCTGCGACCAATGTGCTCGTCAACAGCGCCACTCTCAATGGTGGCGTCACAGGCAACGGCTATGATGGCACGCTGTACTTCGAGTACGGTACCACCACCGCCTACGGCTCCCGCACAGATGAGCAGATCCTGGAAGGAGAGCAGATCGGCAGCGGGGTGATCGCTGATGTCAGCGGCTTGCAGCCCTTCCTCACCTACCACTACAGACTTGTGGCTGCGACCACGCTGGGCTTGACCTATGGTCCGGACCGGAGCTTTACCACTTCGACCAGCATCACCTTCAATTCAAGCTCTGACGTGCCACTCGTGAGCGACGGCTTCAGCGCCACAGGAGAGATGCTCAGCATCGGGCTCGAATTCGATCCGACGCCAGGCTTGATTCTGACACTGGTAAACAACACCGGTTTCACACCCATCTTTGGCACCTTCATCGGTCTTCCTGAGGGAGCTGCCGTTACGGCGACCATTGGCGCGCAAACACGCCTCTTCGTCATCAGCTACAATGGCGGAGACGGCAATGACATCACCCTCACCGCCGTGACTCAGGCTATCACGTTCCCGGCCATCCCGGCAAAGTTCGCCACGGATGTGCCTTTCGCGCTCGCCGCCACGGCCACCAGTTCTCTGCCGGTGACCTACAGCATCACCTCGGGCAGTGCCTCCGCCTCCATCTCGGCCAACACAGTCACTCTCACTGGTACTCCAGGCCCCGTCAGCATCACTGCAACGCAGGCAGGCGATGGAGGCAGCTTTGCGGCCGCACCTCCGGTAACACAGACCTTTGTAGTGATTTCTGGACCACAGTTTACCCAGATTTCAAGCAGCAAGGGCACCAACTTCTCCCTCGGTATTCGTGCTGACGGCACACTCTGGGCCTGGGGATATAACAGCAACAGCAACCTGGGCAATGGCAACACTAGCACTGTCTGGACACCGGTACAAATCGGAACGGCGACCAACTGGGAAGCTGTTTCCGCAGGCGGCAATCATGCCCTGGCGGTGAAGACTGACGGCACGCTGTGGGCCTGGGGCTACAATCTCTACGGCCAACTCGGAGATGGCAGCAACACCCAGCGCAGCAGCCCCGTGCAAGTCGGCAGTGCCACAAACTGGTCGGGTGTTGCTGCTGGTTACTATCACAGCGTCGCAACGAAAACCGATGGCACGCTCTGGGCCTGGGGGTACAATGCCTCTGGACAGAATGGGCAGGGCACCTCAGATGCTCTCCAGACACACACTTCGCCGGTGCAGGTAGGCAGCGTCACCACCTGGACCAGTATTGCGTCAGGCTCTTATCACTCTCTGGCACAGCGCAGCGACGGCTCGCTTTGGGCCTGGGGGCAAAACAGCTATGGTCAGATAGGCAACGCTTCGACATCCACTATCACTTCGCCCGTGCAGATCGGCACCGCAACGAATTGGAACAGTTTCTCATGCGGCTACTACTCCTCAGTGGGTACGCGGTCGGACGGAACGCTATGGTCCTGGGGACGCAATGCGGAAGGTCAGATCGGAGATGGCACGCTCACTCAGCGCAGCAGCCCGATTCAGATCGGTTCTGACACGAACTGGCAGCAGGCTCAGGCTGGCGGTTATCACATGCTGGCCAGGAAAAACGATGGTACGATCTGGGCTTGGGGATGGAACAATTACGGGCAACTTGGGCAGGGCTACAACGATCAAACTTTGCATGGAACCATCCCGCTACAAATTGGCACCGCGACGAACTGGGCCGTTCTGGCCCCTGGCAATGGCTGCAACATCGCCACCCGCAGCGATGGCACTCTTTGGTCTTGGGGAGACGACTCCAGTGGAGGGCTCGGTTATGCGGGCCATCTGCTCCAGCCAGTGGCAGCGCAGTTTGGGCCCATTGCAACAGCCAGTGGCGGTGATGGTCACACCGCTGTCATCCGCGCTGATGGCACCCTCTGGATGCTCGGTAACAATGGGAACGGTCAGATCGGCATCGGTGCCAGTGACAGCGGCCAGCATCCGGTGCCCGCGCAGGTGCAACCCGGCACCCAGTGGATCAGCGTGGCGGCAGGTGGCTTTCACACCGCTGCTATACGCAGTGACGGCACGCTCTGGACCTGGGGCTACAACAACTACGGCCAGCTTGGCGATGGCACTACGACCCAGCGTGCCAGTCCGGCGCAGGTCGGCGCCGATGCCAACTGGCTCAGTGTGAGCGCGGGCTACTACTTCACCGTCGGTTTGCGCACAGACGGCACACTTTGGGCCTGGGGTTACAATACTGACGGTCAGATGGGCAATGGCACCACCTCGTCCACCGGGCAATGGCAGCCAGTGCAGATCGGTTCTGCTGCGGACTGGGCCGCGATTTCCTGTGGCAGTTATCATGTTCTTTCCCTCAAGCAAAATGGCACTTTGTGGTCCTGGGGGCTGAATTCGTATGGACAGGTTGGTGATGGCACCACGACCACGCCACAATCCAGTCCACTACAGGTAGGCTCCGCTACGAACTGGCGAAGCATTGCCAGCGGACGCTACTATTCCGTCGCGACGCAGCAGGACGGTACGCTCTGGGCCTGGGGCTACAATGGCACCGGCAATCTTGGTGACGGCACGTTTACCAATCGCAGCAGTCCGACCAAAATTGGTGCCGACACCACATGGACGAGTGTTTCCGCAGGATACTACCACACCGTTGGAACCAAGATCGACGGCACACTCTGGAGCTGGGGCTACAATTTTTACGGCCAGCTTGGCAATGGTGGCACGGCCTCGCAGAGCAGCCCCACCCAGGTGGGAGCGGCCGCCGGTTGGAGTAAAACATTCCAAAGTGGTTATCAGACCTTGGTTTCCACATCCGACAGTTCGCTGTGGGGTTGTGGCTACACCAATCGCGGTGCCACCGGCTACGCCTGGAGGAATGAGTGGGTTCCAGATCTGGTGCTGCCAGCGCTCAGCCCACCGCAAACGCTGTCTTTCCCACAACCAATGGCGACTGCGGTTGGCAGCACGGTCACTCTTGCCGCCACTTCCAGCAGCGGTTTGCCCGTCAGCTACATCGTCAGCGGACCTGCCACGCTCAATGGCAACCGCGTCTCGGTAAATGGTCCTGGTGCGATCACCCTGTTCGCTTGGCAGCCCGGTGACAACTTCTACCAGTCGTCTGACCTAGCGGTGCAGTATCTCAACCCGCCAGTGCCATCGGTCAACACACTCGACGCCACAGTGGTCACGACCACCACCGCCACACTCAATGGCATGGTGAATCCCAGCGGCAGTGTAACAAGCGCGAGTTTTCAAAGCGGCACCACCAATGCCTACGGCACCAGCACTGCTGTGATGCTGACTCAGAACAGTGGCAGCGCACCGCAAATGGTGAGCACCACTTTGAGCGGCCTCACACCTGCCACGACCTACCACTTCCGTGTCACCGCAACGAATGCTGGAGGCTTTGCGAATGGCGATGACCTGACCTTCACCACCTTGGATGGGAATCTTACCTCGCTCACTCTCAGCACCGGCTCGTTGTCACCAGCGTTCAGTCCCACGGTGTTCAGTTACAACAATGCTGTGGATACTGCCATCACCAGCATCACTGTCACACCCACGACCTCAGACAGCAATGCGGCAGTGGCGGTCAATGGTGCCGCCGTCATCTCTGGCGGCGCTAGCAGTCCCATCGCCCTCGGTTACGGGGATAACGCCATCAACATCGTTGTCACAGCAGCAGACCATGTCTCGACCGAAACATATACGGTCATCGTTACACGTGCTGTTCCCAGTCAGCTGACGGCGTCTTATGCCAGCGGTAAGGAAACTCCTGTCAACATCAATGGTTTCACCGCTACAGGGTACACAGTAAACTTCGCCCTCAACTATGCCCCCATGCCCGGCACCAGTTTGACTGTGGTGAACAACACCGGGTTGAGCTTCATCAACGGCTCTTTCAGCAACCTCTCCCACGGCCAGACAGTCGGGTTGAACCACAATGGCGTGACCTATAAATTTGTTGCCAACTACTACGGCGGCTCAGGCAACGACCTCGTGCTCGTATGGGCTGGCAGCCGTCCCGTCGCCTGGGGGTATAATCTCTATGGGGAGCTTGGCAACAATTCCACAACCAGTAGCAGCATCCCAGTCGCGGTCACGACAGTTGGAACACCACTGGCAACCCGCACTGAGCTGGCTCTCGCCTCGGGGTGGACTCACAGCCTTGCTTTATGCTCGGATGGGTCTGTGGCGAGCTGGGGCTACAACACCTATGGACAACTGGGCAATAACACGACGGTCAACAGCAGTGTGCCCATGGCGGTAACGACTGCGGGCACGCCGCTGGCTGGAAAAGTTGTCTGCGCTGTCTCAGCTGGCTATGAACACAGCCTTGCTTTGTGTACGGATGGCACTCTGGCAAGCTGGGGCTACAATTCCAATGGTCAATTGGGAGACAACACGACCACCAACAGCAGTGTGCCTGTGGCGGTGACGACTGCAGGCTCACCGCTGGCGGGTAAATCCGTGGTGGCAATCGGCACGGGAACCTATCACAGCTTGGCACTCTGCTCTGACGGGACCTTGGCTGCGTGGGGTTACAACACCTATGGACAGTTGGGCAACAGCTCAACGACCAACAGCAGTGTGCCCGTGGCAGTGACGACTGCAGGCACCCTGCTGGCAGGCAAAACGGTCGTTTCTGTGGCTGTCGGTGGGCATCACACCCTTGCGCTATGCTCTGACGGCACCTTGGTGACGTGGGGAGAAAACAACTTCGGACAGCTTGGCAACAACACGACCACGAACAGCAGTGTGCCGGTGGCGGTTACTACGGCGGGCACCGCGCTTGCGGGCAAGACCATTATTGCTCTTGCTGCTGGCTATTATCACAGCATGGCCTTGTGCTCAGATGGCACCATCGCCACATGGGGTTATAATTTTTACGGTCAGTTGGGCAACAACAGCACTACGCAAAGCAGTGTGCCGGTGGCGGTTACTACGGCGGGCACCGCACTCGCGGGCAAAACCGTGGTCGCATTCACTGCTGGTCTTTATCATAGCTTGGCCACCTGCGCTGATGGCTCGATCGTGACTTGGGGGAATAACAGCAGCGGCCAGCTCGGCAACAACAGCACCAATCAGAGCAGCATCCCTGTGGCCGTAAGCACGGGTTCTCTGGGAGCGGGTGAAAGGTTCATGTTGGCCGCAGGTGGTCAGAGTGCATCTCACAGTCTAAGCCTGGTGGCCACACCTGCACCTTCTGTGACGACGCTCGCGGCGACCTCGGTTACTGGAACTACGGCAGCATTGAATGGTATGGTGAATGCCAATGGCGGAAGTGCCACGGTCTCCTTTGACTACGGTTTGGACACCTCCTACGTGACGATTGTGAATGGCACGCCTGCCACCGTCTCCGGCAGCACCGATACCGCCGTGAGCGTGGCTTTGACAGGCCTGCTGCCCGCTACGACCTACCATTTCCGTGTGAATGCTGCGGACGGTTCCGGTGCCGCAAACGGCAATGATATGTCCTTCACGACGCCCGACACCAACGCAAATCTCTCCAGCCTCACTCTCAGCGACGGCATGCTCTCACCGGTTTTTGACAGCACGGTGCTGGCCTATGCGGTGGTCATGCCCAATGCAACCACCTCATTCACGGTCACCCCTGCTGTCGTCAGCAGCAATGCAACCATCACGGTCAATGGCGCGGCAGCGACATCTGGCTTAGCCAGCGCAGTTATCGCATTCAACGGTAACAGTGCCACGGTCTATGTCGTCGTGACCGCGCAAGACAGCACCACCAGCAAGACCTACACGCTCAACCTCAATCGCTACATCTCTTATCAGGACTGGGTCACAGCCTCCAGTCTCACCGGCGCCAATAATGGCCCCACAGATGATGCGGATGGGGATGGCATCCCCAATCTGCTGGAATATGCATTGAACTCGAACCCGACCGGCACCGATAAGAACATCCTGCCCACGACTGCCAACAGCTTCAACCCCGCAGACAGCAAGCACTACCTAACTTACAGTTATCGTCGGCGCATCGTTCCGGGTGCCATGACCTATGCCATCGAAAGCTCACCCAATCTGGGTTCATGGACCGCCATTGCAGTTCAAAATCTTGAGCAGGTTGGCTCTGCCTCGGGCACCGGTGATGGGGTCACCGAAGTTGTCACCTTCCGCCTGCTCCCTGCGATTGAAGACGGCCCGAAGGCCAAATTTATACGCTTAAAAGTGACCCCTTAAGCCGGATTGAACTCCTGCTTTGAATCCGCTTGGCAGGAGTGCAGTCCATCAGTCTCACAGCAGTTTTTCAAACTCGCCTTAGACGGGGAGGTGGAAGTAGCCATGGATGTGGGGATATCCGCGGAAGTACCAGACGAAGTCGGGGCTTTCGATTTGCCAGGTGTCCCAGACTTTGTCGGCACCGATGTCGTATTTGCCGCCGTAGCAGGAGATGAAGAGGCGCTGGACGAGGTTTTTGTCTTCGATGGTCTTCATGGTG
>NCCR01000261.1:0-5798 GCA_002279765.1 Verrucomicrobia bacterium 12-59-8
CACCTTTGGCCTCTACCCGGACGACAACAGCGGCGGCATCGACATCATCGGCAACATTGTCTATCGCGTGGCCCACACGCCCATCCACATGCACAACTCACGCGACTGCATCGTGGAGAACAACATCTTCGCCCTCGGCGCCAAGTTTCAGTTCGATCTCCATGGCTGGACGAAGGATCAGCGCTTCTACGCCGGCCACATCGAAACGATGATCAAAGGCTACGAATCCGTGGCCGGCCTGCCCGCATGGAAGCACATGCGAAATATGGACCTGCACCCCAAGGACGCCATCCGCGAAGACGGCACCATGATGAGCGGCAACAGCTTCCAGCATAACATCATGTTTGGCGACACCCCCGGCGTGAAATACGGCGACATCCGCAACGCCACGCCCAAGTGGAACACCATCGACTACAACATCGCCTGGAACAGCGGCCACCCCATCGTCACCGGCATCAACCAAGTCGGCCCGGACATAGGCGAACCGTTCGTCACCGAGACCTTCGACAGCACCGAGCCCGGCAAAACACCCAAAGGCTGGGGCTTCAATCATCGCCCGAACAAAGACGTACAACTCGTCGTCGCCGATGGCGCACTGCGCGTGGACTGCGCGCTCGGCACCGATCCCAAAAACCCCAAGAGCGTCTTCCACAGCCCCGATGTGCCGATCAAACCCGGCGCCGCGTATCGAGTAAAACTACGTGTCAAATCCACCGAACCCACCGCCAAGATCAGCCTCGCCTTTGCCGCCTTCAAAAACGGCGCAGGCTACTGGCAGGCCGGCAGCACCAGCATCACCGCCACCAGCGAGTGGAAGGAAGTCGAAGCCACCGGCCGCATGCCACGCGAAAACGAAGCCGGATGGAAACCCTGGATGACCGCCTTCTGGCTGCGCATCGACTGCCACGAGCCGAAAGGCCAAGTCTTCATCGACGACGTCCGCATCACCGAAGCCGAACCCCTCGATGAATGGGCCGCCTGGCAAAACGCCGGATGGGACAAGCACAGCATGGTTGCCGATCCGTTGTTCATCGACTGGAAGAACGACGACTTCCGCCTCAAGCCAGAGTCGCCGGCGTTTAAGCTTGGGTTCAAAGCGATCCCGGTGGAAAAAATTGGGATAAGGAAGGAGTGAGGATGAAAAGATTCACCAGAAACTCCCAAACACCGGCGGAATTTCCTTCACCACAACACGGAGGCTGAGTCCTTCGGACTGCAAAGCATCGTCGAGGACGTCATCATCCTTGGGCGATGCGGATAAGATTCGGTCCACCAACGGCATCCACTTTTCCAGAAAACGTTCACTATAGGGGTGCCTAGCATCCTGCCAATGCGCAAGCAGGCGAGCTTTGCGTGCAGGGTTTTTCCAGAACAAGCGCCCGTATTCGAGCCGGGCTTCATCCTGACAGAGGAGGCGTCTCATTCGCCCAGTTTGAATCTGCCACCCGAAACCGCAAGATCCACTTTCCCCACCCAAGCAGCATCCATTTGCCACGCTTCCTCTTCGACCCACAGTGAGGAAACAGACAGCCCCAACCCCTTCCCGCGACGTAATCCCCATCACCATGTCCCAGTTTCTTCAATTCGACCGCACCGGCAATCCTGCTGAAGTTTTGCAGCTCCGCGAGCGCACGCTCACGCCACCGGAAGGGCATGAGGTGCGGGTGCGCATGCGTTATGCACCGGTCAATCCAGCAGACCTGAATTTCATCGAAGGCACCTACGGTCGTGCGGCGCATCCGCCTTGCATTCCGGGGCATGAAGGCTGTGGCGAGGTTGAGGAGGTGGGCAGCGCGGTGACCTCACTAGAGAAAGGCGATGTCGTCATTCCGCTGGTGGGCACTGGTTGCTGGACGCAGCATCTCACGGCGGCGGAGCATCACTTTGCCAAGGTGCCGTCGCAGATGGATGCCGTGCAGGCGAGCATGCTGCGCATCAACCCGGTCACAGCCTGGGCTTTGCTCAAGCACTACACCGATCTGCCAAAGGGTGCCTGGGTGGCGCAGAACGCGGCGAACTCCGGCGTGGGCCGTGCCTTCATTCAGCTGGCCCGCCACTTCGGCCTGCGCACCATCAATTTCGTGCGACGCATCGAGCTCTTCGATGAATTGAAAACGCTGGGGGCTGACCTCGTCATGCTCGACACCGACGAAGGTGTCGCTGAAGCCAAATCAATCATCGGCGACGAGCCCGTGATGCTGGCCACGAATGCCGTCGGTGGTGACAGCGCGATTCATCTGATGGACCTGCTCAGCCCCGAAGGCATCCTCGTCACCTACGGTGCCATGAGTCGCCGCAGTCTCAAGGTGCCGAACAAATTCCTCATCTTCAAAAACCTCCAGCTTCACGGCCTTTGGATCACCAAATGGTTTGAGAAAGCCAGCACGGCTGAACTCTATGAAGTGCTCGAACCACTCACCACCCTCATCCAATCCGGTGAACTCGTAACAGCCATCGACGAGATCGTGCCTCTGGCCGATTTCAAACACGCGATCAAGCGTGCGCAGGAAGGCTCACGCGGCGGCAAAGTCATTCTCGATCTCGCGTAAACCATGCACGTCCTCCTCACCAACGACGACGGCATTTCCGCACCCGGATTGCAGGCCTTAGAAAACGCGGTGCAGCAGCTGGGCTGGCAGTACACCATCGTGGCTCCGGCTACCGAGCAGAGCCAGTGCGGGCACCGCGTCACCACGCATCAGCATCTGCGGATTGAGACCTTGGGAGTGAATCGTCATGCCGTACATGGCACACCGGCGGACTGCGTTCGGCTCGCTTTGTTTGCGCTCGAATTGAAACCCGATCTGGTGCTCTCCGGAGTGAATGCCGGTGGCAACATGGGGCAGGACATCGTCATCTCCGGCACTGTGGCCGCAGCACGTGAGGCCGCCTACCATGGCATTCGCTCGATGGCGCTGTCTCACTACATGATCCGCGAACTCGTGGTGGACTGGCAGCGCACTGCCGCATGGATGGCGCAGATCGTGCGGGAAACGCATGTGCAAGACCAACCGCACAACAGCTTCTGGAACATCAATCTGCCGCACTTACCAGCAGACAAGACTGCGCTGCCGCCACGCATCCTCTGCCACCCGGCACGCTCACCGTTGAGTGTGAGTTATCGCAAAGAAGAGCAAGGCTATGCCTACAGTGCCTCCTATGCCTCGCGCCCGCGTGATACCGGCTCGGATGTGGACGCCTGCTTCAGTGGCAAGGTCGCCGTCTCGCTGCTGCACGTTTGAGGCAGATTACTTGGTAAGGTTTTGCAAATTCGTGACCAGTTGCAGCATATCTTTCGTGATGGGATGATCGTCGCCCAGTTTGTTCTTCGCTGCTGCCAGTCCCTGCTCGGCTTCTGATTTCGCCTCAGCAAATTTCTTTTCCATCGTCAGGCAAAGGGCAAAATGATAGCGAAGCGTCAGCGTATCCGGGTGGTCCTTCCCCGGGTTTTTGTCCATGAACTGCAGCAGCGTGCGAAACTCCTGCTCGGATTCTGCCAGCTTGCCCTCGGCACGCAGAGACATCGCCAGAGTGCCCCGGGCCATGAGGGTCGGCTGCTTGTCCACGCCGAGCACGCGTTCGTCGATCTCAATAATCTCCCGTAGCTCCTTTACCGCCTCAGCGTTTTTCTGCTCATCGCCGAGCACCACTGCAAGGTTGGTGCGGTTCAGCAGGGTTGCCGGATGCTCGGCTCCATACACCTTTTTCATTTCCTCAACCACAGCCCGTGTTTCTTTCTCGGCCTCCTCGTATTTTCGTTCACCGTGCAGAGTTTCCGCCAGAGCATTGTGCATGCGCAGCGTCTCCGGTTTGTCCGCCCCTGCGTGCTTCACGTGCCCTTCCCAGGAAGCGCGGAATTCTGGCTCCGCCTCAGCCAGCCTCCCCTGCGCACGCAGGCAGGTGCCCAGCGCCCCCTGGCACTCCGGGAGCAGCGCGTTGTCAGGGCCAAACAGGGTCTTGTAATCGGTGATCAGCGTGCGCAGCACCTTTTCGGCCTCCGCGTATTTGCCCGCCTGCATGAACTCACGCGCAGACGCCTGCTGCTTCTTGATCTCCAGCGCCTTGTCCTTGAGCACTGGTGGCAGGTTTTCCGGCAGTTTCGCCTCAGCAGGCGGTGGCTCCGCAGCGAACAGGACGGCGGAGGCGGCCAGGAGAGCAGCAAGATGGAAAGTGACGATGAGTGACTTCATGGCAGGCTGCAAGGAACGCCAAGTGCGCCGGATGTCTTGTGTTTTCAGCGTGCTGTTGCACGAAACGCTTTCGCCGTCAGGCAAGCTGGGCAATCACCTGGGCCGCGACAATGCGCAGCAGCATGGTGAGCGGATACACCGTGGCGTAGGCCACTGCGGGGGAGTCACAGCGCGCCATGGTGGTGGCAAAGGCGAGCGCAGGAGGATCGGTCATGCCGCCAGAGAGCAAACCGCAGAGCGTCATGAAATTCACACCATGAAATTTGCGCGCAATGTAACCAACCGTGAGCAACGGCAGCATGGTGACGAGGATGCCAAGCAGCACCCATTGCAGGCCCTGCACGGAGAAAACCGTGGCGGCAAAATGCTCGCCGGAAAGTAGCCCGACATTGGCCAGGAAGAGGATGATGCCAAGCTCACGCAGGGCACGGTTCGCATTGATGGGCATGTGCATCACCATGGGTCCCAGACGGCCGAGATGACTCATCAGGATGGCCACGATGAGCGGCCCGCCGGCAAGACCCAGGCGCACCGGCGCAGGCAGGCCCTCGATGCGGATGGGGTAGAGACCCAGGAGCACACCGAGAAGGATGCCTGCGAAGATGGCGGCAAACTTGGTCTCATGCAGCATCTCCACCGCATTGCCGAGCCTTTGCGTGGCGGCGTTGAGGGAATCCTCATCCCCCACGAGCTGGAGCATGTCGCCAAACTGGAGGCGTAGATCAGGCAGCGCGGTGAAGATCAGATCGCCACGGCTCACACGGGTGACGGCAACGCCGTGGAAGTGATCGAGTCCGAGTTCTCGCAGCGTTTTTCCGAGCAGCTTTTTGTTTGTGAGCACCACACGACGGTACGTGATTCTCCCTGGCGCTTTCATGAGATTCTCCGGACTCACGCTGCCGATGACGAGACGGAACTGGTCCAGATGCGCCTGCGTCCCCACAGCCATGATCACATCGCCGACATGCAGCTTCGTTTCCGGCTTGGCGGCGGTGACCTCCCCACCTGAAGCCGGGCGATGCCGTGAGATGACGACGCTGGTTTCCTGAACACCGGGTACGCTGGCGATGCTGACACCTTCGAGGTTCGGATTCTCCACCCGCAGGTTCATGCGTTGCAAGGGCTCAATGCCAGCCCCCTGCTCCTGCCGGAACAACTCGGCCTCCTGCGACACATCCACCTTGAAAAAAGTGCGCAGAACGATGAGTGAAAGAATGATTCCGACAATCGCCAGAGGATAGGCCGCAGCGTATGAAAGTGCCGGCAGCGTGACCAGCGCAGGGTCCACATGGGCCGAAGCAAGCGCCTGCTGCGCGGCCCCAAGCGCAGGGGTGTTCGTGGTGGCACCGGCGAACAATCCCGCCACTGCAGGAAGAGGCATGCCAAACATCCAACCGCCCATCAAAGCCACAATGGCACCCAAAACCACCAGCGCAGCGGCGTAGGCATTCAGCATACGCCCCTGGCGCCGCAGGGAGGCGAAGAAGCCCGGCCCCATCTGCATGCCGAGAGCAAACACGAAGAGCACAAGCCCAAACTCCTTCAGAAAGTGCGCCACCTCCGCGTTGGGTCGCAGTCCAAAGTGCGATGCCGCCAAACCAACGAACA
>NCCR01000261.1:5867-11858 GCA_002279765.1 Verrucomicrobia bacterium 12-59-8
GGACTCGAATGTTGCCCAGGCCGATGCCGCCGAGAATGACGATGCTGAAGATGAGCAGATCGCAGGCCACGGGATTGTCCTGATGCAGTTGCTGAAGGAATGACATGATGCTTCCATAGGCATGATTGGTGCCAGAGGTGCAATGGTTTTATGAACCATTCTTGCGTGTGCATCACGCGCCTGCTGTTATTCGCTGCGCATGATTTGTCACACACCGCTTTACCTCGGCAAGACGGCGTTGTTTGTGCTTTAACAGAACGCATGAAGACACACACCCCTTCTCTTTACGAACGTCTCGGTGGCGAAAATATGATCACCGCCCTCATTCCTGCGTTTTACGTCCGTGTGCTGGCCGATCCTGAACTCGGGCCGTTTTTCAAACACACCGAACTGGAAAAACTGCACGCCATGCAGCGCGAGTTCTTTGTGATGGCGACCGGCGGGCCGATCGAATACAGCGGTCGCCCGCTGGCGCACACGCATCATGGGCGTGGCATCACGAAGCAGCATTTCGCGCGTTTCACCGGACATCTGGTGGAGACGCTGCTCGACATGGGCGTGACCCAGGGGGAGGCAGATGAGGTCATTGACCGGATCAATGCCATGACCAACGAAATCGTCGGCACCTCATACTAACTTGATCGATGCGTCTGCGGCTGATTTTGCTCTTTATTCTTGCGGCCCTGCCCGCTCATGCCGACGAGTGGTGGGCGTGGAGCACAGTGGATTTTTACCGCAAGCCGCCGTGGAAAGCCTGCCTGTACATGGGCAACTTCGCCGACGAAGTGGGCGGTTCCTATGTGCAGATCGTGAGTCCGCGCTTGAAGTATGCTGCGGCGGAATGGCTGGAACTCGGGCTGGGGCTGTCAACGCTCCGTATCGAGAACGTCACCACGCACGACCGCTATTATCAGCTCCGACCCGAGCTGGAAATCAATCCGCAATACAATCTGACCAAACATCTGCGTGTGGAATGGCGCAATCGTATGGAGTGGCGCGAGAACGAGGGGCAGGCTTTTACGACGAATCGCACCCGGCACAGGATGCAACTCGCGTGGACACTGCCACAGCCGCTGGGCCCGCTGACACGCATCTTTGCCAGCAACGAGTGGCTCATGGACACGCATCTTAAACGCTACACAGAGAACCGCCTCGTGCCGCTGGGGCTGACCTTCAAACTCAGCGATTCGGTGGACTTCGACCTCTTTTACATGATCGACTCCAAGCGCGGCAAGACGATCTGGAAACACGAATCCGTGCTGGTCACGTATCTGCGTGTGCGGTTTTAGCAGAGACGAAATCGTGGCTTTACTTGCCCGTGTCCTGATTTGAAGCGTAGAGAGAGGCATGCCTGAGAATTCCAATGCACGCTTGTTTGTGTGGTTCCGCATCCTGTTCAACTGCCGGTTTTACTATCCGGTGTTCACGATTCTGTTCCTCGACCTGGGCCTGAACATCGGTGAATTCGCGGCGCTGAACGTGGTGTGGGCGCTGACCAGCGTGGTGCTGGAGGTGCCATCCGGTGCGCTGGCGGATCGTTTTGGCCGCAGACCTTTGGTGGTGGCGGCAGGCGCGCTGATGGTGCTGGAGATGGCGGTGCTGTGCCTGATGCAGCCGGGCCACCATGACCTAGTTTTGTGGCTGTTTGTCGCGAACCGAGTGCTCAGCGGCGCCGCCGAAGCCTGTGCGAGCGGTGCAGATGAGGCCCTGACCTATGACTCTCTGCCAGTGGCAGAACGCACGACGCTGTGGCCGCAGATCATGGCGAAGCTTTCACGCGGGATGGCGCTGGGCTTTGTGGTGTCCTCGATCACCGGATCGGTGCTGTATGATGCGCACAGCCTGACGGCGGCACTGCATTGGTCAGGTCTGGATGTAACGGTGGCGAAGCCTGTGGCCATGAAACTGCCGCTGCTGCTCGGCCTAGGCACAGCACTGGCTTGTTTGGTGGTGAGTCTGCGCATGACAGAAGTGCGCGCCCCTGCCCCCAAAACCTCGCTGTTGCAGAGCATCCGTGAAACCTGGGTCTCCATCCTGCAAACAGGCGGCTGGATGTGGCGCACGAAAACAGCCTTCGCTCTGATCGTGTTCGGGCTCGTCTTTGACAGTGTGATCCGCCTGTTCCTGACGGTGGCGAGCAATTTTTACCGCCTCGTGGGCATTGAGGAAGGCTGGTATGGCGTGATCGGCACCGTTGTCTCGCTGCTGGGGCTGGTGACAGCGAGCCTGATGGAAAAGAGCGCCAAGGTCATGACGGCGCGGCAGAATTTCATCTGGCTGGGCCTCGTGGTGCTTGGGGGATTGATGGCGGCGGCGCATCCGCAGCCGGGCTGGACGGGCGTCGCCATGGTCGTGCCGTTGTTCCTGAGCATGCGCTTTCTCCAGTTCTTCCTGTCGCATTATCTCAATGAGATCGTGGATTCAGAGCAGCGGGCGACAGCGCTGAGCTTTCGCGGGCTGACGATCAATCTGGCCTACGGAACCCTCACGCTGCTTTTCGGCTGGCAGACCAACTGGGTAGCCGGCCATTTGCACCTGAGCGCGGATGATCCGCGTGTCTTTGCGGCGGCATTGCAGTGGTGGCCATGGTGGTTTGCCGGCACCGCGCTGCTGGCGGGCGGCTGGATGCTGCTGCGCGATTTTCCCACCCGCAAAGATGAACGAATCGTAGAGACTACTGGTCATTAAGAAGATTCGACAAATAACTTCACCGGCAGCAATCTGCCACAACCATGAAAACCACCGTTTTAATCCGGCTGTGTCTGACTTTGATAGTCGCCACCTTCCTTGTCCAATGCGCCTCGAACCCCAGGACGCGCATTGAGAAAAATCCGCAGATGTTTGCCAACCTGAGCGCCAGAGACCGTCAGATCGTTGCCAGCGGACACATCCGCGAGGGCATGGGGCGAGATGGCGTGTTTCTGGCCTGGGGACGCCCTACCAGCGTCTCGGTCGGCACCAATCGCGGAAAAGAAACCGAGATCTGGACCTACGAGGGGCAGCGTCCCGTGCGCTCCATGAGCATGAACATGGGGTTTGGCTATGGTGGCTTCGGCTACGGTGGTTGGGGGCCCTATGGCTTCGGCGGCTACGGCGGCTATCCCATGTGGGGCAGCGGCACTTCCGTGACCTACATCCCCTACACGGCAGGTGTGGCGGAATTTGCCAACGGGCGGGTGGTGGGCTGGAAGGCCACTACACGCTAAAATCGCGCTCCGCAGCCGATGAGCGTGCCCGAGGAACACCTGGCGTCACGCCGCAGTTTGAAATCCCGCGACACCCGCTGGGCGCATGCTCTGTCCGGGTGGCTGGCGCGCTCTGGCCTGACGCCGAATGCCATTTCGTTGCTGAGCGTGCTCTTTGCTGGCGGGGCGATGGCCTGTTTCATGGTGGCCGGAGATCAAACCAGCAGTGCTGGCATTCTCGCCGCCTGGCTTGGAGCCCTCGCCTGTATCCAACTGCGTCTGCTGTGCAATTTGATGGACGGCATGGTGGCCGTGGAAGGCGGCAAAGGCTCGCCAGTGGGAGCGATTTTCAACGATGCACCGGACCGCGTGGCGGATGTCTTGATCATGGTGGGAGCAGGTTACAGCGGCGCGGGAGATCCAGGGGTGGTGAAACTTTTCCACGTGATCCCTCTGGGCTGGTGCTGCGCCGTGACGGCGGTCTGGACGGCCTACATCCGTGTCCTGGGGGCGTCCCTGACCGGCAAACACGACTTCTGCGGCCCCATGGCCAAACAGCACCGCATGGCGGTACTGTGCGGCGGGCTCCTGATCGAACTGACCCAGCACCTGACCGGGCACGATCGCAGCGGCATCCTGCTGGCGCTGACGCTGATCTTCTTCGGCGGAGTCTGGACGTGCTGGAAACGACTTAACGTCCTGGCCCGGGCGCTTCGTGCCAGCAAGACTGCCCCGTGAAGGAAAGTCCGACTTGGAGGTTTGCGCCCAGATCAAAGCCGCAGAGGGATGCCCAGTGATCCTGCGCCCCTGGTTTTTGATACCGTCTGGCGTTCGTGTCAAAAAGGGGTCTGAAAATCAAAGATTGATTTCAAACTCGATTTACCCCAGAATAGAAGGTGTAAAAGGAAAGTTAATAATCAGCATATTGCTAATAACAATGCGCCACCTCATCTGCCTTCTTCCCATTTTAAGCGTCTGTTTTTTGGCCTCATGCTCCTCCACAGGCATCTTCAAAGGCAACACCCGCATCACCTCGGTACGCACCACCGCCTACACCCATGGCGAGTCAGACCACATCATTTACGGTGCTAAGACTGCGGTTGGAACTCAGCTCAAGTATGGAAACGTTCGTAGCGCTGCTGCAGACTGGTCCGTGTATCCTGTAGGTACGATTTTCCAGATCGAAGGATTGCCTTATGTTTATCAAGTCGATGATTATGGCTCCGCCCTGGTGGGCACCAACACCATCGACCTCTACAAGCCGGACAAGGAGACCATGAAGGCCTGGGGGGTGCGTAATGTAAACATCCGGGTGCTGAAATGGGGCTCGTTTTCCAAGAGCCTGTCCATCATGAAGCCACGCACGAGCTACCCACACATCCGCCGCATGGTGGCGCGCATTGAAGGCAGTTCTTAGATCACGGCTTTTCCCACGGATCTATCCCAGTGACCAAACAGGAGCGTGCGGATTACGTTCAAAGTCGTCTGGGACAGTTGTACCCGCAGACGCCCATTACCTTGGATCATGAAGATCCTTTTACCCTGCTGGTTGCGGTCCTGCTTTCGGCCCAGTGTACCGATGTCCGCGTCAATCAAGTAACCCCTGCTTTGTTCCGGCTTGGCCGCACGCCGCACGCGCTGGCCGCCGCCCCCCTCGATCAAATCGAGTCAATTGTGCGTCCCTGTGGCCTGGGACCGCAGAAGGCCAGGGCCATCCAACAGCTTTCCGGCATTCTTGTGGCAGAACACGAAGGCCAGGTCCCCGCTTCGCTGGAGGCGTTGGAGCGGCTTCCTGGCGTCGGGCATAAAACCGCCCAAGTCGTGATGGCTCAGGCCTTTGGCATCCCTTCATTTCCGGTGGACACCCACATTCATCGCCTCGCTCAGCGCTGGGGCCTGACCAACGGGAAATCAGTGCTGCAGACCGAACGCGATTTGAAACGCCTGTTTCCCGAAGAAGCGTGGAACAAGCTGCATCTGCAGATCATCTTCTATGGCAGGGAGTTCTGCACCGCCCGAGGGTGCGATGGCACCGTGTGTGAAATCTGCCGCACTTGCTTTTCAAATCGTCGAAAACCCGTAACCACAAACAAGGCGTAGAAAAACTCAACGCGCCATGCTCATCAGAACATGGGGCAGGCTGGACTACCAGCGCAGACGCAGCGTGGTGCGGAAAGCACGGGTCGTGTTGCCAAAATCACCCCCGATGCCGACGTCAAACATCGGCAGCAGCCGGAAGTAGCCCGTGAGATCCACCATCTTGCTGTCGTATTTGTCCGCGCTGCTGACCGTCACGCCAGCCTGCAGTTCCAGCCAGTCCAAGGGGGTGTAGCGCAATGCCGGACGGACATAAATGGCACCGTCGCTGAAACTGACGGCCGTATTATTCGCTTTCAGGCTGGCATAGACAAGACCTGCTTCAGCCACAAAGGTGAGGCGGTTGTTGATGAGAGAGGTGTGGAAGCCTGCACCAGCTTGGATGCTGGCAAAGTCGTAGTTCGACTTGGTGGCTCCAGCAACTGTTCCCCCGTTACCACTGCCCCAGGAGGCACCAAATTTCAGGTACAAGGGCTCGAACAAGGCCACCGTCAGAGTGGCACCGATGGTGTTTGCCCCTGAGAGCGCACCCTCCTTGGGAGCCAGGTAGCGATAATAGGCTTCGATGTTGTTGAAATTGACAATGTTAGGACCGGCTGGTTTGACCCCATAATTGTAATTGGTCCCACTGACCGGCTGCGAACTGTAGTTGCTGACACCCTGAGGCGCATAGGACGAGACCTGCCCCGGCGGCGGCGCCGGACAGGTT
>NCCR01000262.1 GCA_002279765.1 Verrucomicrobia bacterium 12-59-8
TCCTACACCCTCAAAGCCTCCGCCCCCGGCGATCACGCCCTCACCGCCCGCGTCATTGATCCCAGCGGTGCCACCAAAGAACACTCCATCTCCATTGCCGTCTTCGACAACAAAACCAAAGACAGCCTGCCCTGGAAAGAAGAGTTCGCCCTCGCCAATCGAACCACCTCCGACGATGGCAAGACTTCCTGGACAGCCACTCGCTCCAAAGGTGTCTTCGAGGTGAAAGAAAACGCCCTCTTCATCAACGATAAAGGCGACGAAGGCATCTTCCGCACTGGCGAGATCAACATCACCCAAAGCCCTGTGGACATCAGCCTCGACATCAGCTCTCAGGGCGGCGTGGACAAAGGCGACTATGTCAAACTCTACCAAATCGTGGACGGAGGAACCGAAAAGCTCATCGGCGAAATCAAAGGCAGGCAAAGCCATTTATCCACCATGCGCGGCACAGCTACTGGCAAAAAACTCATTCTCATCATGCGCTCCAAAGTCTCCAGTGACGACGAAGTCTTCATCATCGATAACCTCAAAGTCACTCCACGCTAGGCGTGGAATACAGGCCCATCCACGAGCAGTCTTGGTCGTGGTGAAGTCATCGCGTTTGTCTGCTGACCTGCGATCAATAAGTCGCCCTGCCGCCAGACAAATCGAACACGGCCCCAGTCGTGAAAGAGCAATCCTCCGAACTGAGCCACGCCACCATCGCCGCCGCTTCCTCCTTTTGCCCAAAGCGGTTCATCGGGATCTTCGAGAGCATGTAGTCGATGTGCTGCTTCGTCATCTGCTTCAAGATGTCCGTCTCGATCACCGCAGGCGTGATGGCATTGACGATGATATTGCTGGTCGCGAGCTCCTTGCCGAGAGACTTCGTCAAAGCAACAACACCCGCCTTGGAGGCGCTATAGTGCGCGGCGTTCGGATTCCCCTCCTTGCCCGCGATCGAGGCGATGTTCACGATCCGGCCATAGCCATTTTTGAGCATGTGCGGCACCACGGCGTGGCAGCAGTGGAAAGGGCCGTTCAGATTGATCGCCAACACACGCTGCCATTCAGCGGGGTCGGTCTCCCAGGTCTTGGCGTTTGTGCCGGCGATGCCTGCGTTGTTCACGAGGATGTCGATCTTGCCGAAAGCACCGATGGTGGATGCAGCGGCACTTTCCACAGAGGAGATGCTGGTGAGATCCACGGTGGCTGTGTGTACTTTCCCAAGAGCAGAAAGTTCAGCCTTGGCAGCTTCCAGTGCAGCCGCATCGATATCCCAAAGACAAACTCCCGCCCCAGAGTGCAGCAGGCGTTCTGCGATGGCGTAGCCGATTCCGCGTGCGCCACCGGTGATGATGGCAACTCTGTCCTTGAGGTCGATTTGATTCATGAGCAGAACAATCGCGCCTAGTCCTCCCAGACTTTCAGCAGTTCCACTTCAAAGATCAGCGTTTCATTCGGCCCGATGTCGATTCCCGCCCCGCGTTTGCCATAGGCCAGCTCCGGCGGGATGAAAAAGCGGAACTTTGCCCCCTCCTGCATGAGCTGCAATCCTTCGGTCCAGCCTTTGATCACCCGCTTGAGCGGAAACTCCGCCGGTTCACGCCCAGCCAGATAGGAACTGTCAAATTCCACGCCATTGAGCAGCGTGCCGCGATAATTCACCACCACAGTGTCCTTTACCTTCGGGCTCTTCCCTGCGCCAGGAGTGAGCACCTGGTATTGCAGACCGCTGGCAGTGGTGGTGATGCCTTCTTTCGTGGCGTTTTCGGCGAGGAAGGCTTTGCCGGTTTCGAGAACAGATTGGGACATGGTAAAAGGGTAAAAGGGCGGGCTTCATCACTGCAAGCCTTGGCGCATGCAACCGTAAATCACACACAATGCGCCGTTGGTTTCGTCGAAATCATTGCCACACTATGAACGTATCCTGACTACCCCCACTCCCCTTTTTCATGCTTCGTTGCCTCATCTTCGCCTCTCTCGCGATTCCATGCCTGCTGTCCGCCGCCGAACGCGGCCAGGACGCCTACACTCAGCGCATCCTGCCCCTGCTGCAAAAATTCTGCTACGACTGCCATGGCGATGGCTCTGACAAAGGCGACTTCGCGCTCGATGAATATCCCGAATTTTCCAAGCTCATCGGGGACAAGGTGCTGTGGGACCATACGCGCCAGCAGCTCGTCACGCACGTGATGCCACCTGAAAAGAAGGACAAGCCCTCCCTGGCGGAGCGCGATGAAATCGTCGCCTGGATCGACAACACCGTGTTCTGGTTTGATCCGCAGAAGATTGATCCCGGCCACATCACCTACCGCCGCCTCAACCGCACCGAGTACAACAACACCATCCGAGATCTCCTGCTGGTGGACATTAAACCCGCCAACGACTTCCCGCCGGATGACACCGGCTACGGTTTCGACAACATTGGCGACGTGCTCAGCATCTCGCCACTGCTAATGGAAAAATACATTCGTGCCGCCAATGCCGTGGCGGTCAAGGCACTGGACACTTCCGATGTCCCGCGTCTGGATATGGAGCTGGGTGCCAAGAAGTTCTGGAACCAGAAAGGTGAAACGAAAGAGTGGGGGGGCATCCGCTGGTTCCATAGCAATGCCGATGCCGCCACCAAGTTCACCGCGCCCGCCTACGGCAACTACCGGCTGAAATTCAGCCTCTCTGCGACCCAGGCCGGACCGGATGCCGCCAAAGTGGTCCTGAGAGTCGATGACAAGGAGCTCGGCACCTTCGACGTGACCGCCCCGTATCACGGCGACAAAGGCCCGTGGCAGACGATTAAGCAGATGGTCCCGCTCAAAAGCGGCGAACACAAAATCGTGGTGCGCTTTGTGAATGATTTTGCAGACCCGCAGAATCCAGATCCCGACAAGCGCGACCGCAACCTCGCACTCGAAAAGATCGAAATCGAAGGCCCCGACGGTCTGCTGCCGCCACGTGGCACCCGGCTGGTGCAGTGGCTGCTCGATGGCAAACCTGCCGGCCTGCCTGCCATCAATCTCAGCGGTGAGGATTTTGAAAATGGACAGAGCAATGCGACCCGAGACACAGGCACCATCGAGCTGGCCTCGAACGGCTACGTGAAGCATCACCTCGATCTCGCCATGCCCGGCAAGTACCGCCTCATCATCAAAGCAGGCGCACAACAGGCCGGTGGCGAACCGGCGAAATTCGACGTGCGCATCGGTGGAAAAAATGCCGGCTCTTTCTCCATCACGGCCAAAGACCAGACACCGCAGTGGTTCACCGCTGAAGCCGAACTGCCAGCGGGCAAGCATGAAATCCAGGTTTGGTTCCTGAACGATTTCTATGATGAGAAAACCCACGATGACCGCAACTTCTGGCTGCATCAGCTCACGGTGGAAGGTCCGCTCGGTCAGCCCGGCGGCATCGCTGCAGCAGACCTACATGGTTTGGTGGACAAACTCGGCCAGCGCCTGTTCCGCCGCCCGCTGCTCGATGCTGAAAAAGCCAAATGGCGCGGCATCGCCGATCTCGGACTCAAAGAAAACCTGCCTCCGCTGGAAACCATGAGCTACGTTCTGCGCGGCATGCTCATGTCCCCCGGGTTTCTCTACCGTGGCTCCCCCATCCCTGTAGGTGAGGCCAAAAATGGCGTCGCCTTGATTGATGAGTACAGCCTCGCTTCACGCCTCTCCTACTTCCTCTGGTCCGCGCCGCCGGATGAAAAGCTCCTGCAACTTGCCGCCAAAGGCGAGCTCCGTAAAAATCTCGCGGCGGAAGTGAAGCGCATGATTGCCGACTACCGCGCCTACAGCCTCTCTGAGGACTTCGCCGGCCAGTGGCTTCAGTTACGCGACATGGACATCGTCGATGTGGACACAAAGCGTTTCCCTGAATGGAAGGGCGGACTTGGTTACGCAATGAAGAAAGAGTCCCAAACCTTCTTTGACAACATCCTGCGCAACAACCTCAGCGTCATCGAGTTCCTAAACGCAGACTACACCTTCCTCAATGAAAAGCTCGCCCGCTACTATGGCATCCAGGGTGTCAAAGGGGACAAATACCAAAAGGTGTCGCTGCAAGGCACGCCGCGTGGCGGCATTCTGACCCAGGGCAGCATCCTAACCCTCACCTCCACCCCGACACGCACCTCACCGGTGAAGCGCGGCAAGTACCTGCTCGAAAACATCCTCGGCACCCCGCCACCACCTGCCCCTGGTGGCGTACCTCCGTTGGATGAGAGGAAGCAGCAGTTTGGCAAGCTCACCCTGCGCCAGCAATTCGCTGAACATCGCAGCAATGCCTCTTGTGCTGGCTGTCACGCCTTCCTCGATCCCATGGGCTTCGCCTTTGAAAACTACGACGCCATCGGCCGCTGGCGTGACGAGGAAAAGAAGCAGCCCATCGATGCCTCCGGTGCCCTCGTTCGAGGCCAGACCTTTGCCAACCTCGCTGAACTGCGCACCATCCTTGTGCGTGACATGAGCGATCAGTTTGTCAAAAACCTCGCCGATAACCTCCTCATCTACGCCCTGGGTCGCGGACTCGAATACTCCGACAAACCCACCGTGGAGGAAATTTTGCGCAAAGCCAAAGCCTCAGGAAACTGCATGCAGGACATCATCCTCGCGGTGTGTGAAAGCGTGCCGTTTCAGAAGATGCGGGTGTCCCAGCAGGCCTCCGAATAATCATCCTTGGTGGATCTGAGCCCAAGAAAAAACGCAGATCTCCTCATCATGTCTGGGCTCCATGGAAAGGATCGGTGACGTGATCTGCAACGGGGAAATGAGTTTTACGAGACGCTACATGATCACCCGAACTCATGTCTTGCCTGCGGCAGGTCTGAACTGCTGTGCTTGTGGCGGTCAATGATCAGGCTGCCAAGCAGTGGGGGAAGCAACCAACGTCATGGACTCACCTGCATCCACTTCACGGCTTCCATGCCTGAGGCAAGCTCCCGCACCTGCACCTCCCAGGTGCCCGGAGTTTCGTTCCTGGCAAGGTCCAGCCGAAGGACTAGCTCGCCGTTGTCCACCACGTGATAGCCGTCAAATTCGGCAGGCGCTCCGTCTGCATCACGAATGCTAACAGCCACCGGAATGGCCGCAGGCATGGGGTTTCCGCCGGAAGTCATGAGCTTGACGCGCACTTCGGCCACATTCCCGCGAGTGGCGGTCTCAGGCACATCAAGCTGCATCTCGATCAGAGGCGAAGGCGAGAGCAGGAGCACCCGTCCTTCAGAGGGACCCAGTTTCAGCGGGATGACGAGCCCGCTATCATCACGCTTCGGCAGTAAAAAAGAGGCATGTGTGAGGTCATAGACGTTCATCTTGTCCTGCCCGAGATTCAGCTTGGCGGAGAGCGGGAGACCCGCCTCTTTCACCAGACCATGCTGGCCGACATAGGAGCCAGCCTCCCGGCGGTCATTGATGACAAAGAGACAAACCGCCTCCCCTGTCTGGCTGGCGTGAAGAATGACTTCGGGACTGTCACAACTCACTTGCGGCAGCCAGCCAAGGTCTTTGCACAAGCCAGCGAGTTTCTCCGGCAAAGGCAACGACGGCGAAGCTTGCGCGGGCACGACGTCTGCGGCGGTGCCGGCAACCTCGGGAGGAGCGCTCGCAGGCGCGTTACTCACTGTCGGCGCCGACCAAGTAGCATCAGCTTTGAGCGCCGGGCAAAGTTGATCGTCAGCCAACACTTTCCCGCCCATTTCCTGCCACTTCCGAATTTGATCAACCACGCTGGCGGGCAGCACATCGCAATCAGGCATGATCAAAATCTGCCGATCATCCAGACCGCCCTCAGCAAGGCTGTCCTCATAGAGAATGTCCGTTTGAATATGTGCATGCTGCAGTGCCTGCCACGCTTCCAGTGTGCTCGATGAACCACCACGATACAATCCGCGACCAGCCATCACTTGTGAAGTGAAGCTCTCCAGCAGCACCACGGGTGAACGCCACGGCTGGCGC
>NCCR01000263.1:0-5922 GCA_002279765.1 Verrucomicrobia bacterium 12-59-8
CGGCATGGCGCTGGCGGGCATCGTGCTGCTGGCGCTGTTCTTCCGCCCACCGACCTTCGGGCCGGAGGGCGAGGTGAAACATTGATCGCAAGACCTGTTTCCTATGAAACGCAGCCTGCTCCTCTGCCTCGCACTGACCACCGTGCTGCATGCGGCGGACAAGAAACCGAAGGCGATGCGTTTGAAGGGGGATGTCATTCTCGCGGATGACTTCAGTTCAGAGAAGCTGAACGAAAAGTGGGTGCATCCCAAAGGCGAGGCGGCGGCGATATTTGAGATCACCGATGGCACGCTGCTCATGGATCAAGCGGCAGGCAAAGGAGCGGTGATCTGGCGGGCCTTTGAGGCCCCGGTGCAAGATGTCTCCGTGCAACTGCTGGTGAAGCCCTGGGCCTGCAGTTGGATTGCCTTCGGCTTCTACTCCCCCGGTGATCGACCCGGCGCGCAGCGGAAGATCAACATCGCCGTCACCCAGAACGGTGCCGTGGCGGTGCGTGATGTGGAAGGCGTGAAAAACCTGAAAGCAGCGAACACCCGCATCGCGCCCTCCGAATGGCAGCGGGTGGCGTTTGAATCCAAGGGGGACAAGATCACCGTGCAGGTGAATGACAAGGTCGTGCTGGAGCTTAAGACCGAGCTGACACAGGGCGAAAAAGCAGGCGTGCTGCTCAATCTCTATGGCGGCAAGGGCAGCGTGGATGAGATTGAGGTGAAGAAGTTGAAGTAACGAATGATCGGTTGCCGTGCTTCCGGCACTGCTTTCGTTAATTGCCCTTCGACATTCATTCGTCATTCGGTAATTCCTCATTCCTTTCTATGAACCCACCCGGACTCGATCATCTCCTCACCTGCCTGCGGTTTCCTTCAGTTTCCACTGACTCCACACGGCGAGCAGACGTGCGCGCCTGCGCTGAATGGCTGCTGGGAAAGGTGCGTGAAATGGGACTGACCGGCGATCTGCACGAGACGCCGGGTCATCCGGTGCTGGTTGCGAAGAACAAGCACATTACCGGACGTCGCACGGTGCTGCTGTATGCGCATTACGATGTGCAGCCAGCGGAGCCGCTGGGAGAGTGGAAGTCGCCCGCGTTTGAGCCGACAATCCGTGACGGCCGCATTTTCTGCCGGGGAGCCACAGACAACAAAGGGCAGCTCATGGCGCACATGCAGGGGCTGGCTGAAACGCTGGAGAAGCACGCCGATCTGCCAGTGAATCTGACCCTGCTGTTTGAAGGTGAAGAAGAAATTGGCAGTCCAAATTTGAAGCCCTTTTTGGAGCAGCACCGCGAGGAACTGAAGTGCGATGTGGTGGCGATTTCAGACACGGGGATGGTTGCTCCGGGTGTGGGAACCTTCACCTACGGCCTGCGCGGCATCGCCTGCATGGAGGCAAAAATTCATGGCCCAGCGATTGATCTGCACAGCGGCATCTTTGGCGGAGCCATTGCCAATCCCGTCACCGCCATCGCGCGCCTGACGGCGACGCTGCACGATTCGGAAGGGCGTGTGATGATCGACGGCTTCTATGACGGCGTGCGTCCCATCGCCGACTGGGAGCGCAAGGCCTGGGCAGAGCTTGGCGATGGTGATGCGGAGATGCTGGAGCTGACCGGATCACCAGCGCTGTTTGGTGAACTGGGCTATACCGAGCGTGAGCGCCGCTGGGCACGACCCACGGCAGAAGTGAACGGCATCGGCGGCGGTTATCAGGGAGAAGGCTCCAAAACGGTGATCGGGCGTGAGGCCTTTGTGAAGCTCTCTTTCCGCCTTGTGCCGGACCAGCATCCCGACCTCGTGATGCAGCGCGCCGCAGCGCATCTGCGGGCGCATCTGCCCAAGGGCGTGCGGCTGGAGATCACTCCCGGCCACACCGGCATGCCTTATCTGATGGATCCGCATTCCGCGCTCGGAACTGCTGCGCAGCGTGCTTTGAAAAAAGTGTTTGGAGACAAAACCGCGCTCATCCGTGAAGGCGGCAGCATCCCCATCGTTCAGGCATTCAAAGACGTGCTGAATGCCGACACGCTGCTGCTGGGGCTCGCGCTGCCGGACTGCCAGGCGCATGCGCCGAATGAGAACTTTCCCATCGAGAACTTCGTGGCGGGAGTGCGCTTGAATCAGGCACTGCTGGCTGAGCTGGCTTGAAATTTTTCTGCAAACTTTGCAACCAATCTGGCGGGGGCCTGTTTGAGCCGTCGTGCTTCACTAACCAACACACGCACGACATGAAACTCAAAAAAACATTCCTCTACGGGTTCAGCATCCTGAGCCTGACCTGCCTCTCCAGCGCTCAGGACACACCCAAAGGCCCGCCGCCAGATGGCGGCCCGCCCGGTGCCCCTCCTCCTAGTGGACCGCAAGGCGGCCCTCCCGGCGGTGGTGGCGATCCTGGAGCACGCCTGGCAGAATTCATCAAACGCGCTGACACCGACAAGGACGGCAAGATCAGCAAGGATGAATTCGCCAATCTGGGCAAAAAGGAAAGCGAAGAGCGCTTTGGCCGGATGGATGCCAACAGTGACGGCTATGTCGATCAGGAAGAGATCAGCAAGATGGCGCAGATGGGGCGTGGTGGCCCTGGGCAGGGTGGTCAGGGCATGCGCCGTCCTGAAGGCGGCCCTCCTGGCGGTGAAGGCGGTGGCTTCCGTCGTCCCCCAGGCAGTGAAGGTGGTCCTCCTCCCAGCGGTTCCCCTGGTGGTTCACCCCAAGGTCAGGGCCTGCGCCCCGGCGGTGAAGGTGGCCCACGTGGTGGCATGTTTGGTGACCCCAAGGAATCCTTCAAACGCATGGATGCCGACGGCAATGGCTCCGTCTCGGAAGAGGAGTACATGAAGGCCACTGAAAAAATGCGCGAGATGCTCCGCAATCGTGGCGGTCAGGGCGGACCTGGGATGAATCGTCCTGGTCAAGGCGGTGGCCCTGGCGGCCCTCCTGGTGAAGGTGGCTTCCGTCGTCCTCCCGTCGAAGGTGATGCGCCCAAAGCACCTGAGCCTCCCGCAGCTCCTCCAGAGAAGCCCAAGGATCCAGCGTAGGCGCGGCACTGATTTCAAGCACAGCGCGGGATGGTCGAAAGACCATCCCGTTTTTGTTTTTGTGTGGCCGCCTTTAACTCTACATTGTTAAACAGTGGCACCAAACAAAGCGCCAACCCCGGCGGTCAGCGCCATCGCAAGCGCTCCCCAGAAAGTCACACGCGCGACGGACCTCCACACGGGAGAGCCCCCGGCGCGTGCCGCCAGACCACCCAGCAGTGCCAGGAAAAAGAGTGAGCTGCCCGACACCGCCCAGACGAGCGCGGACGATGGCACAAAAACCACCAGCAGCAGCGGCATGGCGGCACCGACGGCGAACGTGGCCGCCGAGGCCAGCGCAGCCTGCACCGGCCGCGCGCTCAGCGTGTCGGAGATGCCCAGTTCGTCACGCGCATGCGCACCCAGAGCATCCTTCGCCATCAGTTGCTTGGCCACCTCAGCGGCGAGTTTGTCATCGAGTCCCCGCGCCACATAGATGGCCGCCAGCTCTTCGTGTTCACTCACGGCGTCCGTTGCCAGTTCCACACGCTCACGATCCAGGTCCGCGTTCTCCGTGTCAGACTGCGAACTGACGGAAACATACTCGCCTGCCGCCATCGACATCGCACCCGCCACCAGTCCGGCAATGCCCGCGACCAAAACGTTGGCCTGGCTTGATTCGGCTGCGGCCACGCCCACGATCAGGCTGGCGGTGGAAACGATGCCATCATTCGCACCGAGGACAGCGGCGCGAAGCCACCCGATGCGGTGTGTGCGGTGATACTCAGAGTGTCTCATCATAAATGCTTCTTGGCTCCCATCAGCGCCCGCGTCTCAAGCACACATGACCTTGGGCGCGGCGGCATCACAGCACAACCATCCTCTGAAGAATTTTGGGAACGCACCGCCAGTAGAGCGGAAAAGATGCACTACCCCTCCGGCGTTGAAAACTCCACGCCGACCTCCATGCTCAAGCACGCCCCTGATGGCCCGAAATACCTCCCGGTCACCGGCATCACCCCGCGCGGATGGTGACTTGTACCGGTGACGATGTGCCGGTGCTCGCACCGTTTTCCCGTCGTCGGATCAAAGCCACGCCAGCCAAGCTGCGGAAAATACACCTCGGCCCACGCATGGGTCGAGCCACGTGCCGCACGCGTCGCCGGGCAGTCCAGATAGCCGCTGGCAAAGCGCGCGGCGATGCCCAGATGGCGCAGCGTTTCCATCATCAGCGTCGCCACATCCCGGCATGAGCCGCTGCCCAGAGATAAGGTGGTTCCCGGCGTCTGCACCCCCTTCTGCTCGCGGCGCTTGTAGCCGATCTTCTGGTGGATCGCTTCCGCCACTTGCAGCACGAAAGCCTCGGCGCTTGGAAAACCTCCGGGATTTGGCAGTGTGCCAATCCACTCATGCACGGCCGCCGTTTCCTCGGTGAAGACCGGTGTCATGTAGCCCTTCAGGATTGCCTGCTCCAGCGGGTCATACTCCAGCGGATAAAGACTCGGGCTGTGAGGCTTTAGGGGGGGCGCATCCGGCGAAAAAAAACGCCGCACCACCACATCCACATCGAACTTCAACTCGGTGCCTGGCTCACGAAAATGCGCGTAGGCAATTAAGTTCCCGAAAATATCCCATGCCCACGTCACATCCGCCGCCGGCGTGATGGAAAGATTCAGCTGCTCCACCCGCAGGTCGTGTCCCTCACGCGGACGGATCACCAGACGGTGCATCTCGAAGGTCACCGGCTGCGCGTATTGGTAGTACGTGCGGTGGATGATCCTCAGTAGATGGCTGTCGCTCATGGCTCGATCAATAGGGCCCGGCCCGCCAGATCGGCGGCACTCAGCGGTTGAAATTCATCTGACACACAAGACACCGACATGCCGGTCATCTGCATCTGTCCGAAGATCGTGGCGACCGCAGCATCCGCAGCATCGCGGCCCGTGGCGATACGCACCAGCCCATTGAGCGCAGCCAGCCGCGTGGGATCAAAAATGAACCACCGGTTCCCGATGCAAGCCTCAAAACAGGCGTGAAAATCGGGCGGCTGCATGTTGCAGGCATAGCCAGCAAAGTAACGCGCGGGAATCGACAGCGCCCGGCAGAAAGCGATCCCGAGATGCGCAAAATCACGGCACACACCCGCGCGCTGTGTCACTGTGTCAAAGGCGGAAGTCTCCTCATTTGTCGCGCCGCTGAGGTAGTCGATGTTTTCAAAGATCCAGTCCGCGATGGCCACTGTCTGATGGTACGGATGGTCGATGCCGCCAAACATCTTCATCGCCAGCCGTCCCATCCGGTCAGACTGGCAGTAACGGCTCGGGAACAAGTACGAGATGGCCGAACGATGAATCTCAGAGATCGGGATGCCCTGAATTTCCTCGTGACTGACCATGGTGTGGCGCGTCTCGGCCATCACCGTGTAGCTCACCTCCAGCTTCGTGGCATTTCCCGTTTCCAGTCGAATGTAGCGGTTCTCGCCTGTCCCCATCGGTAGCTCTTCCCACTTCACGCCGGGTGTCACCTGGAAGGATTCCAGCCGCAGCGTTTGATTCTGCGTCGCCAGCGCATGAATGTTTAGCAGCACCGTGCTGCGCATCAGCACATCGTATTGAAGTTCAGCATTGATTTGAAAAGCCATGGATTGAGCATCGCCCCGAAGGAGAAACAAGCAACGGGCGGACTTCTGGGGTGTATTCCCCATATCAATCTTAGACGCGGCAAGCGACTTTCCGCTCGCCCCCTACCATGATCATCGACGCCACCTGCTGCTTGGAATATTTAATCCCCGTCGAGGTCCACGCCATCTTCATGCTACGTCCGCGCAGCGGTGCGGGCCAGTGGATCATCCGGGAGGAGTTCAACATCAAGCCCCGCGTACCGGTCGAGGAATACACCGATTTCTATGTAG
>NCCR01000263.1:5974-9503 GCA_002279765.1 Verrucomicrobia bacterium 12-59-8
GCGGATCGTCATGCCAAAGGGCCGTTTTCACTACTCCATGAAATGCCGGGCGGCGGTGTCCACGATGCTGGACAGCCAGCCCTTCGCCCAGCTCCAGTCCGTGCGGCAGCTCCCAGTGGAAGTGCTGCATTACCTCCTGCCAAGCCGCTATTGTCAGTCCGACAAGCTGGGCGACCTCGCGACCTCCATTGTCGGCAACGCCCCCAGCAGCTATCAGAACGTCACCAGCCTGCGCAACTGGATCCACGACAACATCGCCTTCCAGCGCGGCACCAGCAATTCCTCCACCTCCGCCCTCGAAACCGTGACCACACGGCGCGGCGTCTGCCGTGACTTCGCTCATCTGGGCATCGCCCTCTGCCGTGCCATCAATGTCCCCGCACGCATGGTGGTGGGTTTTGTCCACGGCCTCGACCCCATGGACCTCCACGCCTGGTTTGAGGCCTATATCGGCGGGCAGTGGTTCACCTTCGACGCCACCGAAGACCAACCCGGCGGCAACCGCATCGTCATCGCCTTTGGCCAGGATGCAGCCGACGTGGCACTGGCCTCCATCTTCGGTCCCTTCACCTGCACCACCATGCAAGTCACCGTCGCCATCGCCCCCGAAATCGAAGACGGCTGATTTTTTCGGCGGCCCCTTGCACCTGGCCTACACGCCGGGCGTTTCTCTCGCTCTTCAGGGCTGCGTCACACGCAGCCGGGTGAAAAGGTGCGCCGTACCGTTGACCGGCTGCAGCGCCTGCGCGGTGACCGTCTGCGTCATGCCGTTCCCATCATCGACGGCACCCACTTCCTCCGTGTAAAGGCTGCCCGAGTTCCACGTCAGCAGGTCCTGGGACACCTCCACCGTGTAGCTGATGCCTGCGGCGTCCAGAAGGCGGGTGTAGGACACCGTCAAATAGGTTTTGCCGTTGTCCATTCGCCAACTGGTGCCAAACGCTGGCGAGAAATTGGGTGCCTTAGGGTCCCGGTTCAGCGCAAACTCCAGCAGATTCGAGACACCGTTGTGATTCGGGTCCGCCAGAATGCCACTGACAGATGAATCCGTCTGTTCGGCCACGGTGAATTGGCTCGCCGTCCATACCGCGAGGGGCGTTTGAATCGTCAAACTGTAGGTTTTCTGGGCGATCAGTGCCACGGCATCCGTCGCTTGTACGGTGAAGGAAAAGGTGCCCGCCGTCGTCGGTGTGCCGTTCAGGACGCCCGCGCTGCTCAGACTCAGTCCTGCAGGCACCGCGCCGCCGCCGATGGTAAAATGGTACGGTGCCGTGCCGCCCGTTGCCGCAAAGACCTGGCTGTAAGCCGCGCCGGTCAGCCCGCCGGCCAATGGAGATGCGGTCGTAACGGCAGGTGAGAGAGCACGCAATTGCTCATACCAGTCCGCCACTCCGTTCAGATCGGCATCCACCACGCGCAGCAGGTTCAACCGCCCGCCGGTGGCCACCTTGCCGCTGAGTCCAGTTTTGACATCCACAGCGGCGAGAATGCGCTGGCGGCGTTGCGCCATCGTTTCGTCGGGGTTGTTCGTCGCCGCCAAGGATGCCGCCCCCGTCACATGCGGCGTGGCCATCGATGTGCCATTGAGAAACTGGTAGTTGCCCGTGATGGAAAGCGCCGCCGTTTGCGGCAGAGCCACCTTGAGCGCCAGGCCATCCGCCTGGGAAATGGCATGCACGGGCAGCCATGCTCCCGCGCCACCTAGCGTGCCGTTGACGGCTCCCGTAGTGTTGTTATAAATGATCACCGCTGTGGCGCCCGCAGCTTGGGCATTTGCCGCCTTGACGGAAAAATTCAGCGTGCCACGTGCAATCAGGGCGATGTTGCCGCGCACCGCTGGCGGGAAATCGGCGGGGTTGCCGATTCCACAGTCCACTAGGTTGCCGCTCAAGCCCGGCGTCAGGCCCGTGAATTGCAAGGGGGTCGTGACATACGCCGTGCCCCCAGCCTGAAAGGTGACCGTCGATGGCTGCGTCGAGAGGATATTTGATCCCGGTGCTGCAATGTCCACCGTCGTGGCTCCATAGTTCGAGTAGCTGGCCAGCGCGTCATTCTGGTCGGTTGCCGCCACCACGATCATGTTGGCAAGCCGGTAATTGCCCGGATAATCCGCCGTCGTGTCGTTGTTGGCGCTGTCGTTCCCTGCGGCGGCGCAGAAAAGAATGCCCGCGTCCGCGAGGGCCTGGATGGCCGCGCTTTCGGAGCTGCTGCTGCTGCTTCCTCCGTATGAAGCATTCACCGCAACAATATTCACCCCGCGACTCTTCATCAGGGCCAGATACTGGAGCGCCTCGATTTCCGCCGAGGTGCTGATCGAGTTCCCGTCTGAGGACACTTTGCAGGCCATGATCTGCGCGCGCTCATTCACGCCGATCGTGCCCAACGCATTGTCCCCCACAGCGGCGATCGTACCCGACACATGCGTTCCATGATACCCGGAGTCCACCGGCGCACCGGAACCGCCCACGAAGTCATAGCCGTTCACATCGTCGATGTAGCCGTTGCCGTCATCATCGATCCCGTTGCCCGCGATCTCACTGGTGTTCACCCACATGTTTGCCGCCAAGTCTGGATGCACGAAATCCACGCCCGTGTCCACCACCGCCACCACCACCTGCGCGGGGTTGATTGTCCGCGCCATGGCTCGTGCGGCCAGGAACTTCACATCCGCCCCCGTCGTCCCGGTCGTGCCTTTCACGCTCTGTCCGGTGTTTTGCAGTCCCCACATTTCCGCAAAGCGCGTGTCATTCGGGGTGGTGGAGACATAGCGCAGGTAGTTTGGCTCCACCATCTGCACGTCGGGGTCGTTCTTCAGTTCAGCGATCAGCTCAGCCGTCGTCCTGTTCGCCTGCCGCACCAGGCCCGTCTGGCGTTTCCGCTTGCCTGAAAGCCACGCAAAATGCCGTGTGAAGGCCAGCGATCTTTTTTTCAAAGCCGCCGTGGCGCGGGTGAGCGTTGCAGTGGCCTTGAAGGTCACGATGACCTCCCCCTCGACATAATCCGGGGCAGCCTGGCCCGCCGCCGTCAGCCGCAACAACGCTCCAGCCAGGAACACGACCAGCGTGCGCGAGGCGAATCTGAGTGAGCGAGACGGCCAGGAGACCAAGTGCATCAAGGGGAGAGGGTGATTACGACTCCAGACACCCTGGAACGTTCATTATCCTTCTCCCAGCATGTTTGTCGAGAACGAGCAGGAATGCCTCCCCCCCCCTGCAGTAGTGATGGAGCGCTGGATTGATCCGCGATGCCCAGGTCTCAACCCCGCTTATTTTGGAGCCTTTGATACTTTTTCGTTCTCCCCCCCCCTGGTTTCCGATGAATTTCACCGGAAGCCTTGCTTTTAGGGGCCATTGAACCGTTCTCAAATGGAGCCAGCAGTCGGGGTCGAACCGACGACCTGCGGTTTACAAAACCGCTGTATACCCTTATTTCTCAAAGCACAAATGAAACCGTAATGGTTTTGTAATGGTTTTTGTTGCGGGTTCATGCAACCCGGCGCAATCTCCCGCAAGATGAAAGTCACCATCAA
>NCCR01000264.1:0-5196 GCA_002279765.1 Verrucomicrobia bacterium 12-59-8
ACTTGGCTATCAACTCCGTGAGACGTGGCGAAGGCGTGGGATCGAGCACCACGAGGACCGGCGTCAGGCCTGCCGCCCGACACTCCACCGGAAACGACAGCTCTTCGGCAAAGCGCCCTTGCCCGCTGGCTGCAATCGTGACGCGCAGCTTGAACTCGTAAGCCAGTTGGTTTTCACCGTCATAGCAATCAATCTGGCGTCCTTCGTCGGTGGTCTGTCCCCGCTCGTTGAGGCGCTTGACCGGAGAATTGCGGGAACCAACCGCTTCACCGCCCAAGCAACTTGCCAAGACAGGCTCGAACAGATAGCCGGTCTCCTGGGCTGCGCGGTTGTCCACGTCGAAAATCCATTTTCTCCAGACGAGCCAAGCTGCCAGCAGCTCGTGATGCACAGCGCCAAACTCAAGGAGGCTGCGCGGCCCGATCTGGTTCATGGTCGGACGCGGTTGAGTGGACAGGATTCGCTGATACTTGCGGCGGCGCTTGTGCAGCGCGGTGAGGTTCGCGAAGTAGAGACCGAAATCGGGTTCGTGTGCGATGCACGCCGCCAAACTCTCGACCAGACCGGTTGCCGATGGGCATGCGGACTGAGGGATTTGAAACCAGGCCAAAGGAAGACGGTAGTAATCCGTACTTGGTGCTGAAGTAGAAAGGGGCGGCAGTTGTGAGACTGACTCTGGTATTGAAAGATCACCGCAGCACTGCGTCAGTAAGCAAAACAACTCATTCTCCGAGAGCGCCACGCGGTCGTCTCCACTGCCAAGAATGCGTGCGGCACTGAATTGTTTTTTGATTTCAATGGGGATTGGCATGGTCAGTTTTTCGGTTTTTCGAACAACACGAGTTGTTCTTCCTGAGATTCCACCAACTCGGTAAGCACGGACTCCGTTCTGGCCAGCGCCGGACTCATTCCTTCCGAGCGAGTCAGGCGAAAACGGAGCGTTGGACGGGGTGAAGCGTTGTAGCGCAGGTCAAAGCCGTATTCCTGCGCAATATGTTCTGCCACCGCACGAGCCAGGAGCGGGGGAATGGCATTGCCAATTTGCTGGATGCGACTGGCCGCACTCCCGGCGAAGACAAACGCATCTGGAAAGGTCTGCAATCGGGCGCACTCCCGCAAGGTCAGCAGGCGGTCTTCCGTCGGATGCACAAACTCCCTCGTCGCTGCGCTGGTGATGGTCAGACTAGGTTCATCCGCAAAGAAGCGTTTGAGGCCAGAGGGTGCGCCTCCGCGTCTCTCGACAGGTGTGCCGTCCATCACGCGGCGAAAGGCCCGGCGGCGAAATGACTCGTGCTGCAAATGTTCTGGCAAGTCCTTCATGGTTTGCCCCGGTGCCAGCCCGCGCACCCGCTCCAACTGGATGGCCGAGAGAGTCGGCGAAAAGTGATCCGTAACCGTCTGCGCGTCTCCCCGGAGATAGGTCTGCAATTCATTTTTGGGCGGTGCGATGTGTGCGAGCGGCTTTCCTGCCTCCGTGGTCGCTGGTGGGAGATCGCTCGTCGCCGTCGAAAAGGTGACTTCCCCCTTTCGAAAGATGTTCCCTGAAAACAGGGTGACCGCATCAGGGAAGACAAAGTCATGCCCGATGCGATTCCCCACGATGAGCACTCGCTTGCGACGTTGGGGCACACCGTAGCCCTGCGCATAAACCTTCTCCAGATTGACCGAATAGCCCGCGTCGAGAAAAGCCTCCACCGCATCGCGGACATGCAGGCCACCATCGTTCGTCAACAACCCTTCGACATTCTCCATGACGAACCACTTGGGTCGGATGCCTTCGAGCAGCCGGACATAGTGGCGAACCAGCGAATTGCGCGGATCCTCGCCCGACTTCATCCCTGCGCTGCTAAACCCCTGACATGGCGGGCCACCCAGCAGAATGTCGAGTTCACCCGAACGGAGACCGACTTTATCCAGCAGCATTTCCGACCCGAGGTCGCGAACGTCCGCCACCTCACAAGGTGTTGCTTTAAAGTTGCGCTGATAGGACTCCATAGCATCGCGGTCAATGTCCGTTGCAAATCGGACATCGAAACCCGCTTGCTGGAATCCAAGTGAGCAACCACCCGCGCCCGCGAACAGGCTAATGGCTGTCGGTTTATTGCCTGATGTTCTAATGATCTTCAATGTCGTGTGTATGGCAATGGTTTCAGCAGGCAGCATGCGTCAATTGGGCGGAATCGGCGCTTGGCGTGGCATGCGGGTCTTGGGCCAAGACAAGCGGGGAATGAATCTGAAGGCAAGGGTTTGGGGTGGTTTTATCGAAACCGAGCGCAACTAGGGGTGCCACATCGCCCATTCCACACCGCTTTCCGGCCATGCGTTTTGAAAACCGCTCAGCGTGTCGGATAGAGATCTGGCATCAGCAGGGGGCGCAGGACCATGGGGGTGAGCTTCCAGGGCAGGGGCACCCAGGGGTGCCCTTTGTCATCCTTGAGCAGGCCCCACCAGAGGCGGCCGCCATTGCGCCAGGGATCGATCACTAGGCCGTCTTCAAAGCGCTGGCCTTTCGCGGTGACGATGATGCCGTGGTGCTCTTGCCACGTGTCGCGCTTTGAGGAGCTGAGATGCAGCTCCAACGTCTTGAGATTGAGGCGGAAGAGGAAGGGGAACAAATCATCCCGCCACTGGTAGCAGAGGCCGCGCTTGCGCAGGCCGGTGTTGACGAGGCCGTTGTTCATCCACGGATAGACGAGGGGCTTGAAGTCTGCGGAGAGTTTGGCGGATTCTTCGATCGCGGTGGTCGCGAGGCGGTCTGCCTCGTGCGCGTTCACCGTCGGGGAGAGCTGCTGGAGAGCGTGGCTGAGGCGGTGTGCTTTGTCCTGACGTTCGGCTGGCGTGCCGGGGTTGACGCAGGAGGCGAGGGCCAGGGTGAGCAGCAGTGCAATGAGGCGCGAAACGGTGAACATGCGGTGGGGAAAATCAGGGCAGGGGGCCGTGGGCGGCTTCGTGCAGTGTGCGGGCCTGCTGCTGCCACTGCTCACGGTGGGCGCGGTTTTTGAAGGCCAGGAGTTCGCTGAAGGCGCGCAGCTCGTCGGCGTCCCATAGGGCGATCTGCCGCCAGGTACGGATGCCGTGGGCGCGGAGATGGTCGCTGGTGATTTTTTTGATGCCCTTGATCTGCGTGAGGTCGTCATCGGGCACGTCGGCTTGTGCGGCGGTGGTCTCCTCCACGCGCAGGAGCACACGGGTTTGATTTTGCAGCCGCTCAATCTCGGAGGTGGTGGTGAGCAGGCGCTTTTCACGATCGGCAAAACTGCGGCGTGCGAGCGCCCGGCCGGTGGAGTCTGCGGGTGTCTGGCCTTCCAGTGCGCTGATGCGCCGCTGCCAGTCGTCGCGCTCCTGCGTCAGGGTGGCGAGGCCCGCCTGATGCGTGGAGAGCTGGCCTTCGAGCGCGGTGATGGTTTCGCGGAGCGAGGCGGTGCGGGCTTTGGGTTTCGCCGTGGTGGCATTGCGCTTGCGTTTGGGTTTGGCGGGGGCGGCCTCATCGGCGGTCGGGGCTGTGCTGCGCTGGCGGTCGAGTTCTGCCTGGGCGGCGCTATGGGCGGCACGCAGTTGCTCCAGCTCCGCGAGCAGCCGGGTCATTTCTGTTTCGAGCGCCTGTGCGGCTTCGCGTGTCTTGGCGGCCTCATCCTGCCGCAGACGCGCTTCCGCCTGGGCGGATTGCAAAGCGTCCCGCAGGGCCTGGAGTTCGTCGGCAGTCGGGTCTTGCAGGGCTGGGGTGGCTAGGGCGGCTTGTGTGGCATCGAGCCGGGCCGTCAGTTCGTTGATGCGCTGCTGCAGGTCACTGCCGCGCCACTGCCAGCCAAACCAGGCGAACAGCGCGGCGGTGAGGCCGAGCAGCGGTGCGAGGTAGAGCAGCAGCCAGAGGAAGGAGGACATCAGCGGAAAGCAGGGTGGGCCAGGTGCAGGCGAAGCTGCTCAATGGCCTCGGCGGTGAGTTCTTCAACAACCGTGGCCGTCAGGCCGGCGGGCAGGCTGCCGGACTGGGCCAGCCCGCCCGCCTCGACGAGCTGGCGTGTCACCGGGATGAGCGTCCAGGTGCTGCCGGGTTTGGCGATGGCGAAAGTCCCCGCGCTGCCGGCAGCAGGTGGCGGAGGCAGGCTTTTCAGGGTGTGCAGGATGCCGCCGGAGGGCTCGCAGTCGCCACGCACCTGAACCTGGTCGTCGATGACGAGGAACGGCGGGCTGTAGGTGTGGCGCGCGGCGGCGATGAGCTGGGCGCGCACGGCCTCTTCCGCGACCTGCCCGGAGAGGATGGCCTTGGTGCCGAAGAGGGCGAGGGCGATGAAGGCGGGAACTGTGGGCGGGGAGGGAGCAGGTGCGCCGGAGTCGTCCCCCTGCAGCCAGTGGCTGAGCATGGCGCTGTCATTTTGCAGCGGCTTGGCATCCATGCCTGCTGGCAGGTCTTCCTGCCATGACTGCTCGCGGGGCGCGGTCTGCCAGTCCACGGACTTCCAGGCTTCGCCGCTGAGGCTGAGAAAACAGGATTTGCCACCAGCTTTGCCCCGCGCTGGCAGCAGGGCGGTGGTGATGGGGCCAAAATCTCCGCTGGGACGACGCTGCGCGCTGACGCGGATCTCATCATGCAGGCGGCGTGGGGCGAAGGCGACGAGAGCGTCTGCGAGAATCTCCTGCTTCATGGCGGCGCCCACCTCGCCACGGAGAATGATCTGCTGATCCCGCACCGCGATGAAGAGATAGCCCGGCGGCAGTCGGGCCTGGCGCGCGCTTTCCACCTGGGCCTGGTGCTGCTGCTGCTGGGTGGCGCGCAGCTCCTGCAAGGCGGGCAGGACTTGGTGCTGCCACTCATCCGCGCTCACGCCCAGGGTGCGCGCTTCAGCCAGCAGCTCGGAGTCAGAATTGCTCAGCGCCAGCTCTTTCCAGGACTGGCCGATGCGTGCTAGGTAGGCCTGCACATTGGACTGCGGGGCTGGCACCGTGCGCAGGGTGGTAGAGACGCTGGCGGCTTCGTCGTGGTTCGCAGCGTCGGTGCCGGGCATGCCTTCGCTCAGGCCGCCCCGGATGCTCCAGGCTTTCTGCACGCTATGCGCGAGGTCGCGGGCCTCATAGGCGTTGGCGGCGGTGCCCAGCAGCCGCGCATGAGCGCCATCGGCCGCCAGCAGCATCCAGCCGGGAGGGCTGGGAATGACTTCGACCTCGTTCTGCACGCCGCTGACGGGATTGAGGTGAAGC
>NCCR01000264.1:5217-11135 GCA_002279765.1 Verrucomicrobia bacterium 12-59-8
AGCCCGAGGCCGAGGGAAAGCGGGGCAGGCACGCGCACCTGACCTAGGAGGGTGGTTTCGACCAGGCTGCGATCTTGCGCCGTGCGCACGCTGCCGGTGAGCCGCGCCTGCTGGCCGTCAAAGGCGAGGTGCAGTCCGCCCAGGCGTTGGTGCAGGGCGGGCTGCTGCGAGAGCATTGTCTGTGCGGCGGCTTCGAGATCCCGCTGCAGGTGCGGCAGGCACACCAGCGCACCGACCAGCCAGAGCGCGAGGAGCGATGCAGCAGAAAGGATCCAGCGCGCGCGAGTCATGGCGGGGGAGGTCACGCTTTTTCGGTGAGCATGCGCACCTCGTCGAAGCTGTAGCGCCGTGCCTCGCCACGCTGGTTGGTCTGCACCAAGGTTTCCGCGCCCGTGTCGAGAGCGGTGAGCCAGCCTTCGCCATAGGCCCAGGTGTCCAGACAGATGCGGCTGGGGAGAATGAGGGGCAGCCCGTTCTTCTGCGCAGTGTGGCCGCAGACCAGCATTTTGCCGGAGAAATGCGGGTGGGAATCATCAAAGCGCCGCCAGAACAGCCAGTCGTCGCTCTGATCCGGCATGGGCAGCATGGCGTTCGCATTGGCGTGGGCAAAGATGTGCGTCTCATTCGCATGCCAGCGGCGCAGGCGCTGGCTGAGGAAGTCCCAGTGCTCCTGCGGGATGGCGTTCCAGTCCGGGGTGTCCATGCAGCCGTAGGACTGCATGGTCTGCCTGCCGCCGACGCCATACCATGAACCGGAATCAAGCAGGTTGCTGTGGGCGTCGAGCATGAGGATTTCATGGTTGCCGAGCAGCGGAACGAGCTGGACACGCTTTTCCAATTCCAGCAGAAGGTGCAGCACGCCGCGGCTGTCCGGGCCGCGGTCCACGTAATCGCCTAGGGTGACGATCACGTCGTCTTTCTGGGGGGAAAGCTCCTGGAGCATGCGATCCAGCGCGGTCGAACAGCCATGGATGTCGCCAATGACCACCGTGCGCCCGCTGGCGCGTTCACGTGAGGGGAGTTGGACCCTCGACGTATGAATGTCGGGGGCATCATCGCTGACCAAAATGGGCATCGACTAATCTTGCGCGATGAACGCAGGACGCAACCACCGATCATCGTGATGGCAGAATCCCTTTCGCCATGCAAGGTGTGGGAATGCCCCACCCGCAGCAGTCAAGCTCCCCAAACACCCGCCAGCCGCCTGCGGCGGGCGCGCCGCCGATTTTTGCGGCACGGGGGCTGCGCAAAGTGTACCACACCGGAGATCTCCATGTGGTGGCGCTGCAGGGAGTCGATCTTGATTTCCACACCGGCGAGCTGGTGGTGCTGCTGGGTGCCTCTGGTAGCGGTAAGTCCACGCTGCTGAACATTTTAGGAGGCCTGGACATCCCCACCTCCGGCACCCTGCGCTACAAAGGCTGGGATCTCTCCGGCGGCGGCGAGCGCACGCTGACGCAGTTCCGCCGCAACTGTGTGGGCTTCGTGTTTCAATTTTACAACCTCATCCCCAGCCTCACCGCCCGCGAAAACGTGGCCCTCATCACCGACATCGCCCCGGACCCCATGAAGCCGGAAGACGCGCTGGACCGCGTGGGCCTGAGCCACCGCCTGGATCATTTCCCCTCCCAGCTCAGCGGCGGCGAGCAGCAGCGCGTGGCCATCGCCCGAGCCATCGCGAAAAAACCCGAAGTGCTGCTGTGTGACGAGCCCACCGGGGCGCTGGATGTGACCACCGGCATCACCGTGCTGGAAGCCATCGAGCGCATCAACCGTGAACTCGGCACGCTGACCGTCGTCATCACGCACAATGCCGCGATGTCCGCCATGGCGGACCGCGTGCTGCACCTCTCTGACGGTCAGATCATCAAGGAAAGCCGCAATGAGACGCGGGTGGATGTGAACACGTTGCAGTGGTGAGGAGGAGGAAGCGGGGGGATGCGGATTTGTGCATCATGGCTTCACGAAGTGCCTGGCGACTTTTGTCCGTCTGCCATGGACTACGCGCCAACGCCTGCCAAGCAATCTCCAGAGAACTGAAGGCCTGCGAGCGAACGGGTTAAGTGGGCGACGTGTTTGACGGACGCAGCACGGGCAGGCCGAGGGAGAGTATGAGGAGCGGGATGACGTAGCCGCTTTTGAGGGCGTGGATGAGTTCGTCGCCGTTGCGGTGCTCGATGAATGAGAACGCGACGCTGGCGATGGGCCAGCTCAGCATGAAGAGGCTGGCGGTGGCGAGCACGGGGAGGAGCCTGACGCGGACGCCAAAGCTGCGACAGAGGATGCTGAAGGTGAGCGGCACTAGGGCGATGACGTCTGAGGTACGTGGGCTGCCCTCTGTTAAGATTTTGCCTTTTTTTAAGCCGCAAATTATTATTACACAACTGTATATGTCGAAACGGGATTTACATAAAGAAAATAATGTTGCAATAAAGCCTGCAACTGAACAAGAATAATCACGCCATGAAAATCAAATACATTATTTATCTAGTCCTAGCCGTATCATCTATTGCGTCATTTGCCGGTAACTGTTTTGACAATGTCGGGCAAAACGACCCCGGCCAGGCCGGTGGCCCGTGTGGGCAGGGCAGCGGTGGTGTTGCCTGCTCCTATTGGACAACATCCTACACGAGGGCAGAAGGGGGAAAGGACAGCGGTCAGACAACCATGCAGCAGGGCCAGGTTGTCGCTACAACCACGGGCACCTCGGCGACATGTTCCGCTACAGGATGCAACGTCAATCCGCAACAAATCAACCAGCAGCGTAACATCAATGTCAATCTCGCCGCCGGAGACACCTGTCCCAAGAGCGGTGGAAACAATAACAATCAGTAATTCCAGGGGTTGATCACTAGAGATTGATATGAAAAAGATCGCGGCCATCTGGTTGATCTCCCTGCCTTGCACTTACTCGCAGAATTTGGAGGAGGCCTCGAAGTTGTTATCAACTTCTCTCTTTTCTACAGCGGGGCAAAGCGTCAAGTGGCAGAACAAGATGACGTTCTACCGAGACCCGGTCGAAATGTCGTCAATGCTGACTCAGCTTGCGTCTGGGAACGATGTGGAACGCCAGATGGCGGCTCAATTAAAAAATGAGCCGCCAACGAGGACGGAGGTGATTGATGTGGATTTCAGGTGCCATTCCATGCTGCGGTGGGAATTGGATTACTCGCCGCAGCACGTCAACCAAGCGGCGGCCACCCATCTGGTGGCGAATGGAACCCAGTTTCTTTTGGATATTAACGAGCAAAGCACGCTGATTAAGCTGATACCCGCCAGCTACGGAAAATTGCGGCTGGCAACTTTAATGCAGCCGCACCCGCTCTTTGCGCTGCAAAATTATCTTGGGGGTGCCCAGGAACTCAAGCAAATCGGCGACCACGAGATTTCCATTACCAACAAAGAAATGGGGGTCAGGATTCAGCTGAAAATGTCTCCAGCCACATTTGAAATACTCGAGATGCAGCTTTGGCAAGGCGATAAGAAGCTGGCGCAATGGCAACTCGTGAACGGGGAGTATCTCTCGAAGAATTACCGTGGGGACGGAACCCTGTTCTCGGAAGGTGTATGTAAAAAGAAATCAAGTGAGGAGCTGGCCGAGTACACACCCTATGTCATTAAAAAGGGCATGACCTTGATGGCGGAAAAAGCTCTTTGGGGGGGCGAGGGCTTTACGCTCTCGACCAACACTCTTGACGGCCTGTCGATTGAAAAAATGGAGTTTGACAAGCTACCTCTCAAAAATGGAAGCGGGAAATAGAAATGACCTGATTATTTTCATGGGGTTGTCGGTGGTGGCCGGCGGTCTGCTATGGAGCTTCAGCAACTTTGCGCGGCATCCTCCTGAAAAAATCCTTGTTCAAGGCAGCTCAACCAACCTTGGCCGTGTGAGTGGCTACTCCACGCACCATATCGTTGTGACGAGCTTGTCGTCGAAGCCGTGCAAGATGCAATTTGCTTCAAGCTGCGGCTGTCTCACTGTGCCAGATGCCCCGGTTGTCATCGCTCCGCAGGCGGACACCTTGGTTCCGGTCAACGTGAATGCTGGCGTGGCTACTGGAAAAGGCAGCAGCTTGGTTATCGGCAACTCCGACACCGGGGTCTCAGTCAAGGCCCTCGTGCAATTCGTGTCAACCACTGTTGATGGGTATGCGGTCTTGGAAGCTCTGGATTTCACCTCCGCACTCGAAGGGCAATGCAGCGCCACACTCTTGCTGGCTCATGACCGAACCGAGCCAGTAAATTCCTATCGCATAACAAGCGTTCCAGAAGTGGTGATTCGGGAAGAAGATTGGGAGGCTCATCCGTACTTCAACAACCTCGACGTGAAAAGAGTCCATCTCAGCTCAGCTAAGCTGAACGCTGACAAGATCATGGTAAAGTTAGTGACGCCACGATCAGAGACTCAGCGTGTTCTAAGGAACTATTTGCTCGTGCCCTTGACTGCCAACAAAGGCTTTTGGCACTTTGCAAGAGCCTCCCTGTCGGAGAACCTTGTCCTGAAACTCCGCTTGAGTGCGAGCGGGGATGTGAAGATCGCTGACATGCCCTGGGCGAGCTTCAGCAAGCTGCCGTCGAATGCGGCGCAGATGGAAGGCGAAGTAAAAGAGTTTTTATTCAAGGTCCACTTTACGCGCGCCGGCTTTGTTGATGATCGACTGTCGGTTGTTGCCAGCGGCAAAGAAATTACCGCGATTCAGTGCATCGGTTATGTCGATGGAAAATCTTTATAAAGGTATGACGCGAATTCTTATCGCCTTTTCCATCATGCTGCCGCAGGCCCAGCTGTCTGCCGAGAGCCCGAGTGACTTTTTCAACACCAGGGCTACCGTGCTGGGCTTTGCAACCGAACATGGTGAAGCTTGCAATTCGATTTTGCTTGAAACAATCAAAGTCTCAAAAGACGCCTCCTTGCCGCTTTATGCAGTCCTCACAACTGAGCGTATGCAGTCCGGCCAGCCGCTCTTCGGGAAAAATTGGTCGATGCCGCTGTTTGAGGCCACTGTAATGGCTATCGATGAGCAGACCATTGAAGCCCAAACTGCAACGGGAAAAAAGATCGATCTATACCAATTGCCTGGTGAGGTTGATCGTTATACCTCCAAAGACGGACGCTGGGTGGGGAAGAGAGTCGGCAACGACTTTGAATTGTCCAGCAGTACCGGCGGCCGATTTAAATACAAAAACGGAAAAATTGCGTCAGTGACCTTGCCAACCGGCGAGGAATTGAACATTCAACGTCATGCGGATTCTTTGTCGGTGACTTCGAATAACAGGAGTCTGATATCAGTGAAATTGTCAGCGGAGAATCTGGCTGATGAAATCACAGCTGATCGCCTGAATTTGAAGTTCAAATACAATTACGAAGTGCCTTCGACGAGCCAGTTGCAGGGGAAAACGGTCATTGTGGGTCTGAATCCGATGATGACACACATTATTCGAGGGAAGGAGCAGCAGGAACAGCTTGCACTGCAGGTTATTTACGATCCTGATGCCGACGAATTGAGTGTCAAGGACGATACCAAACCGTCCGCTGCGGGCACCGGTGTTTTTCCTGCATTTCCGCAGCTTGCCTGGCACGTGAGCGATGGAAAAATCGTCAGTGACGCCACAGCGAGCTATAAAATAATCGACACTCAGCATGCCAATAGTTACCACCTTGAACGAACTGGCAGTGCCGGATTGCTTGAAAGCATCATGTTCGACAGCCAGACCGGCATCCTGAAGTATGTAGATCCCAATGGGATCTTATCGCAGACGGCGATAATCTTGACGCCCGGGGACACCTTTGGCAAGGTCAGGAGTTCACGCACATCGATAAGCGAGACAACTTTAAGCGAGTCGAAATACAGCTATGGTGTCAAAGGTGAGTTACTTCGCGCCGAGTTTTCCGATTCGCGTCAAAGGCTAAGCCAGAG
>NCCR01000265.1 GCA_002279765.1 Verrucomicrobia bacterium 12-59-8
CATGGTCTCCGCCATCAAGATCGGCGGCGTCCCGCTCTACAAGCTCGCCCGCAAAGGCCAGGAAGTCGTGCGCGAGCCCCGCTTCGTCCGCGTGTACGACTACGAGATCACCCGCTTCGAGCCTCCGTTCGTCGATTTCCGCGTCGTCTGCAGCAAAGGCTTCTACGTCCGCACCTACGCGCATGATGTCGGCCAAAAGCTCGGCTGCGGCGCCCACCTCAGCGCCCTGCGTCGCACCCGCTCCGGCCACTTCAAGCTCCTTCCCGGCAAGCACGTCTCCTTTGACCAGCTCAAGCAGGGCAAGAAGGACGAAGTCCTCGCGTCCATGCTGACGCTGTATGACGTGAGCAAGCTGCGCGGCGCGTAGCCAGCGCTCCGGCCCATTTTCCATTCTTAGTTCCTCCATTCTCAGTTCTTCCATGGCTTGGTCCCCTCGCATGTCTTGGGCATGGCGAATGGCAAATGAAGGAATGGGTCAGAATGGTGGAGTGGGTCAAAATGGTGGAATGGCCAGCGCCTCCTGCGTCAGCGCTCCGGCCCATTTTCCATTCTGCCATTCTTAGTTCTTCCATGGTTTGGTCCCTCGCACCTCTCCGCAGGTTTCTAGCCCTGCATGATAAGTCGGGGTGCGCCGCACTGTTTAAGCACCTACAGCCCTGCCCGGCTGTCTCCAACCATGAAACTCTGCTCCCTCCGCCCATACGTGGCGTGGCTGCTGGCCTGGCATTCCGGCCTGTCGGTGTCCGCACAAACACCCACCTCCCCTGCCGCTCCCACGGCCACACCCGCAGAGCCAGCAGTGATTGCGCCCCCGCTCACCCCCGCCCAGGCCATCCTCAAAGTCCGCCTCTTTGGCCAGATGCGGCGCGCCAGCCTGCTGGGAGACGCCATCCACAGCGCCGACCAGCGCATCGAAGCCCGCTTTGACGACCTCCTCACCACGCTCCGCGCCGTCAGCGACTCCAAGGACTCCCACACCCAGGTCACCCGCATGAAGGAGGAGACCATCACCAGCCTGCAAAACAGCATCACCTCCTACCAGCAGAAGCGCGCCTGGCTGCAGGAGCAGATGGTGCGCCCCACCTTCAACCTCACCCAGGTGCAGAAGCAGACCATCAGCAACGACTTCGAAGAGCGCATCGAAAAACGCGTGCAGCAGATCGTCGAACTCTACAAAACCTTCCCCAAGCACGAGGACTTCGAGCGCTACAAAGCCATCGGCCACTCCCGCTTTGGCGGCGTGCGTTATGAGGACAGCGAGGACTACCGGCAAAACCTCCGCCTCTCCAGCCAGACCGACACCCTGCGCACCAAGCTCATCCAAGACATGCAGGCCAACGTCGAGCGCCTCGAACAGGAAAACCGCACCCTCGCAGAAATGGCCTCCACCCTCTCCAATCCCGAACTCCGCGAAGTGTACAGCGACGAACAACGCAAAAACGAAGACCTCCGCGACGTCCTCAAGCAGGACCTCGACACCATCACCAGCAGTCCCGCCATCCCCGGCCGCCCCATCAGCGGCCAGGAGGCCCAAGCGCTCGACCCAATGATCCAGCACTCCATCGACTCCCTGCAGCGCGAGTTCACCCTCCTCTTCTCCCGCTACGCCGACTGGCTCACCTCCACCTCCGCCGTCAACACCCTCCGCGCCCAGGTGGACAAGAAGTGAGGGAGCGCCTGACGCCCGAATCTGTTTTGTCTTCCCCCCCGGCTTGGGATGGCTAAACTATACTACAGCCACTTTCCACTTCGGATGATGTTTTGTCTTCCCCCCCGGCTTGGGATGGCTAAACTCGGCCCGGATGTGCTTACGCTGCAAGCCGTGTTTTGTCTTCCCCCCCGGCTTGGGATGGCTAAACTTTTCGCCGTGTGGAGCGCATCAGCAAGCAGGTTTTGTCTTCCCCCCCGGCTTGGGATGGCTAAACTCTTGAAGGTCTTCTCCCACGGAGTCCGATTGTTTTGTCTTCCCCCCCGGCTTGGGATGGCTAAACTAGGATTGACAGAAAGCCTTTCATCACCAACAATTAGAGTGCAAAGTTAGCCATCCCAAGCCGGGGATCAGGAAGACTTAACTGATAACTCCCCGCCTCCGTCACTGCCTAGCACCGGAGCGCGGGGAGTTTTATTTCCTACCAGAATTCAATCTGCTTGGGCATCTCGATACGCTCCGGCGGGTGATTGCGTTCATAGTTGCCACCCCCCAGGCACAGCCCGCGCGTCCATTGGGCATCGGTCAGAAAGAGCACTCGTACATTGCCTGCCTCCGGCACCATCTTACGCAGGCGTTCAGCATGTTTCTCCATGCGGTCCACATCCGGGCAGGCACGCGTGTAAACGCTGAACTGCACCATAAAGAAACCATCCTCCAGCAGAGCATTGCGAAACTCCGTGGCAGTCCTGCGCTGCGCCTTCGTCAGCACTGGCAGGTCAAACATGACGAGCATCCAGCCCATGCGGTAAGGGGAAAGTTTTTCTCTGGGCATGCGGCCCTCCGGGTTCGCTTCAATTCAACGCAGGCACCCACAGCGGATCAGGACTCAGGTGGCTGTAACAGTCGGTCAGCGTGGCGGCGCTCTTGTCGATCGCATCCAGCAGCTTGAGTGAAAACGGTTCCTTCTCCACCCGGCGCTCCCGCAGCTCACGCCCAATCTTCCTGCACCAGGCCGCCTCGGTGATCTCCGGCTCGTTCTGCATGAAGTCCGCCAGCATGCAGTCCACAAAGGGGCGGTACGGCTCCATTAAGTCATACACCAGCGGGTCCGCCTTGTAGCGCGGCACATGCCCGACACCGAGCAGCGGGCTCAGGCCATGCACAATCAGGGAACGGTGGCACAGCGCTGCCAGCACGGTGTAGCCATAGTTCAGCATCCGGTTTGGCGGAGTGTTCAGTTTGCGGTCCCGCCGCGTGGCACTCCAGCCAATGCTGGGAAAGTAGAGCTGCCAGTATTTCTTGGCGCAGTTGCCCTCATCCACCTGCTTGATCCTCATGGCCCGGTCCAGGTGCGCGCTGAACAGCTCACGCTGCTTGAGCACCGCCTGCTGGTTGGCCGTCTTGCCCAGCAGCAGCCGGTTCCACAGCCGTTCATTCAGGCGCTGCGGCTGCCGCGCCTGATTCAGATACGCCCGCGTGTCGATGATGCGCGGCAGCGGCGTCGTGACTCCCACCGGTCGATAGCTCTCATCGCAATGCAGGATGAGTCCGTCCTGCTCCAGAATGCCGGAGATGGCATTGCTCGTCAGAGTGACACCGCGTGCGGCGATGACCACCGCCCGGATGTCTTCCAGCGGCAGCTTCTTTTCCACGGCATCGACAGCGTCCTTGGGCGGACGGCAGACGAGAAAGCCGCGCTCACGCGCCAGCATGGCACCGTGAGTCAGGATGTGAACGACGTGGTAGCTCATGGGTGGTAAGTGGGTTGCTCTATGAAGTTCTCAATGAACTCGCCTGAAATTTTGTGTTAGAAGAGATGTTAATGGGATTTTTTCAAATTTGGTGCCGCCTGCGGAGTAAAGATCGATCTTCCTTGCGGCTTCTTCAACGCCTCCAACGCGGTAGTTGCCTTCTGGGAGCTTTTTTGCTCCTGACTTTACTTCACCGTCAATCTTCACAATACAGCCCGACTGGAGAAACATTACGACACGGGCGCAATCGCTATCCGCTTCTAGATCTGACTTAACCTTCGCGATTGACTCAAAGACCTTAACAGCCCGAATTCTGGGCTTGCTCAAGGTGTCGAGATAAACCCATTGGCCTTGGTGGCTTCCCTTCGCGCAACGCCACTGTCCTTTTCCTGCTGCTTCTCGCTCAGGCGTCCAGTCTTTGGACATATTGCAGTAGTTCGCTTGTTCAGGCTTGTCGGACCAGCAGGACACCTTCTTTATCAACGGTCCATTTGGTTTAAGACGCAAATCCTGGCAGAGCAGATACCATTCTTTCTCGCGCTTCTGTCCATCCGCAATGCCTTCTAGATCATTGGCGATGGCTCCTAACAGGCTTGAAATACTCTTGATTCGTATGCTTGGAAGCCTTGACCTCAAGTTCCCCACCGCAAACTTGATGAGTTTACCATCTGGCGTTAAGCCTCCGTAAGCCATTGGGAAAACCTCACGGCGTATTACCGCTGATAGTTTGCCTGACTCTCCTGGACGAAGCCCATATATTGTTTCTCGCAAGACAGGCTTTTCAAACCTGAGTGATTCAGCCTGCACCGAGCTCAATCTCAAACTGAACTCCTCCTTCCAGTTCTTCCCAGGTGGCAGGCCAAAATACAAGCTCTCCCTGGGGTTGCCTGCTTTATGGGAAAGAAAGGACAGCACCATGGCATCCAGTGCATGATGGCGGTCATCCTTGCGGTCTTTCTCGTTGATCTCATCTTCATTAGCGATGTGAAGACGGCGCAAGAGCCAAAGCGCATGGTCTTTGTCCCAATGGTCAGCCCCTTTGCGTTTCTTCATTTTCCACTCTTTGGGGAAGTCATCGCAAAGCTTGTCGAGCTCATCATCACTGGCTTCTTCCACATTCTTGACGGCTGTTTCGATAGCCGCTTTCGCATCGGCCAGTTTCTTCACGCGCTCCGGCCCGCCCAGCAGTGAGTAAAGGCCATACCTTGTCGCCACGCGGTTCGTCACGCTGCCGGTCACCACGACGATGCGACGCTCCTCACCTTCCGCGTCCAGCTTCCAGCCGAGTTTAAGACAGATGAGCACGCGGGCCAGCTTGGCGATCCATGCCGTCTCTTGCAGGGCCGTTTTGTTCTGCACCATCAAGGCCGCTTCATCCTCAGACTTGGTGCAGAGAATCTTTTTCTTGAAGGGGCGCATGCCCGCACAACCGGAGACGATGCCCATGAAGGCATCCCAGCCGATGGGAAAGCGGTTCTGCGCAAAAGCATCCGCATGATAGCGATTTTCCTGCGCCCGATTGCAGCCGTCACACGCCAGCACCAGGTTCACATAGGCACGCGGCCCGCCTTTGGAATCTGCCACGATGTGGGCGAGATGCGCGTTTTCAAACGACAACTCGCCATGGGCCACATTGGTAGTTTTTGGATTGGAGAAGTTCTTCCCACAGAACAAACAGCGCCCACCTTGCTCAGTCAGCAGTTGGTGCTTGAGCACAGCTTTCTGAGTCACCTCGCCACCAAGACTCAGGCGTGCCGTAATGTTCTGCTGCTTGCGCTCAGCCTGGAAATCCATCAGCTCCTTGCGGCGCTTCGGCCCCAGCCATTCTTCACGGGCAAACTCCAGCACCACACGGTCCAACGGCCTGCCATCAGCGATGACCTCATCGAGAATGTGGTCCAGCAGCGTGAGGCGGTGCCTGATCTTGGGATTAATCTCCATGCCGATCATGCGCGTGATAGCAGCCTGCCGCGCCTCCTTCTCCGCCTGCGTGAGTTCGCTGATGGCTTCCAGCCGTTCGTCACGGATGCTGATCTTGTCCCAGGAGGCACCGATGTTGTCGAGGAAATCAAGGTCCGCCGCGATCATGCCGCGCATCTCCTGCGTGTTCATCTCACGGCCACCATCGCCCACCAGTTTCACGGCCTTGCGCAGTTCATCGTAAGCCGGGTTGTTCAGATCCAACAAAGCAGCCTTGAACTCGGCTGGAGACAAGCCGGAGAGCAGCAGCTCCTTCACCAGACGCAGCGCCGGGCGCGAGAAGCGCGCGCGGCCCGTCGCCTTGGGCATTTCGATGATCTCCTTGCCTTTGCCCTCCTGTCCGGGCTTGGGCGTGGTCTTGGGGCCGATGTGCTCTCCCATCCAGTCACAGAGCATCTTCTTCGTCATCGCTCCGCCCGTCTTGCCGGAAGTCATGCGCTTGAGCACTGTCTCCGCGAAATGGTCATCATAGAGCCGCTTCAATTCCACCGGGCTGAATGAATCCCGCAGACCACCGGGTTTGCTGTCGT
>NCCR01000266.1 GCA_002279765.1 Verrucomicrobia bacterium 12-59-8
CACCGCTGCCCTACACCGACACCAAGCCGGTGGGCCATGCAGATTTCTATTTCGCCACCAATGCCACCTTCCGCTTCATCCAGCGGCATCACGGTGAAGACGCATTGAAAAAATACTGGCGCGACATCGGCACCAGCTACTACCGCCCCGTCGCGCTGAAATGGGCGGAGCAGGGGATGCACGGCGTGGCAGACTACTGGCGCGCCTTTTTCAAGGCAGAGCCAGGGGCAGAGGTCGAGGTCATCGAATCCTCCGATGAAGTGCAGCTCGAAGTCAAACGCTGCCCCGCCATCCATCATCTGCGCGAGCACGACCGCGCCATCGTCCCCAATTTCTGCCAGCATTGCTTCTATGTCAGCGAGGCCATCGCCGAGCCCGCTGGCCTGACCGTTCGCATTTGCGGCGGCAACGGCGCCTGCACCCAGCGCTTCATCAAACGAACAGCGGAAGCCGCTCCGCAAAACCTGGAGGACATCGCCACAGCATCATGATCGGTTGTTACGACTTCTGCGGACACTACGAGTGGACCTTCGAATGGCTCCGTGCGCAGGGCGGCCATGACCTCGTGCGCGCCTACTGGGACGAAGCCATCCATCAGGACTCCCAGCTCCACGCCTCAAAGCTCATCGAAGCCAAAGGCATCGAAGGCATGAAGGAATACTGGGGCCCCACCCTCGCGGACGAAGGCGCGGTTTACGAGCGCACCGTCACCGACGACGTCTTCCGCATCGACATGCACGAATGTCCGTCCAAGGGCTTTCTCATCCGCAACGACTTGAATCAATACAAGGACTACTGCGACCACTGCATGGGCTGGATCGGACCGCTGATGAAGGAGGCCGGATTTGTCATCGACCACGAGCACAACCACTGCGGCCAGTGCTGGTGGGAAATGCGCCGCAAGAACGACTCCACTCCACCCAGCGCTCCCGGAGCACTCAGCGGTGCAGGGGATGTACGCTTGCGTCCCGGCTGGAAATCACCCCACACTGACCACTATGCACATGCCACAGATCCCGATGACAAAACGAGTGTTGTTTAGCATGGTCGGACTCAACTCGCGCAAGCGTTCTGGAGTGCGCCAGTCCTCTGGCGCTTTCGTCCGTCCGCTGGCCTGCGGAAAGCTCCCGCGGACTAAAGTAATCCACAACGCTCTCAGGGTTCTATGCACCGTGATGTTAGCCTCACTCACCTGCGCCGCGCATGCCGCAGACTGGGCCCAGCTCCCACCTCTCCCCGAACCAAACGGCGGCTTCATCTGCGGTGCGGCAAACGGCAAGATCGTTGTCGTCGGCGGCACCAACTGGGAAGGCGGCACGAAACACTGGCTGCGCGCCATTCATCAGTTTGATCCCGTGTCGGGCAAGTGGACCAAGCTCCGCGATCTGGACAGCCCGGTAGCCTATGGAATCCGGATCCAGCAAGGCCCTGCTTTCGCCTATCTGGGCGGAACCGATGGTCAGCGGCCGCTCAAAGCGGTTGCGGTGCTCGAAGGAAGCAAAACCAGCGTGCAGGTGCCCGCCTTGCCAGATGCAGTGGTTCTGGCTGCCGGAGGTGAGGTCGCTGGCAGGCAGATCATCGTCGGCGGCACCGATGATCCGATGAATCTCGCTGGCGTGCAGCGCGCTGTGCATGCCGTGGAATTCATCAGTGGAAACTGGCAGGTGAAAAAAATGGACGACTATCCCGGCAAACCTTTTGCCGTCGCAGCCTCGGCAGTGGTGGGAGATGAACTCTTCGTCTTCGGCGGGATGAATTACGAGGCAGCCACGAAGCAACCCGTGAACGCGACGGAAGCCTATGCGTTCTCCCCAGCGAAGAATACCTGGCGCAAATTGCAGCCACTCGCCGTCGCCAATCGCGGTCTGTCTGCGGTCGCGCTCGATGATCAGCACATCTACCTCGCGGGCGGCTACGAGGACGAATTCACCACCGCTGGTATGATCTATGATGTGAAGGCGGACACCTATCGAAAAGCGCAATCCCTGCCATATGCAGCGATGGTTGGCTTGGTGAAACTCGACGCCTTCGTCTATTGCTTCGGCGGAGAAGACAAAAAACAATCCCGCACCGACAAGTTCTTCCGCATCTCCATCGCAGAGCTAAAGTAGTCATGAGCTTTAGCTCGTTCCGGGAGCCGGGCGAGCTTCCCCCACACGAACCAAAGACGAAAACTACTTCGCCGTATACCCGCCATCGATCGGCAAATTCACTCCGGTGATGTATTTCGAGGCATCGCTCAGCAGAAAGATGACAGCGCCACCCAGATCGTTTTCATCCGCCATGCGCCCCAGCATCGTGTGCTCACAGTAGCGCTGCAAAAACGGCTCAGGCTGATTGTTGAAGAAGCCTCCCGGCGCGAGGTTGTTCACCCGCACCCCCTGCGGCCCATAGAGCGCCGCATAAAAGCGCGTGAGGTTCTCCATGCCTCCCTTGTGAAAGAAATAATCCGGCGGCATGTCGCCCATGTTGGTTCCGGTATAAAGTTCGTAGCTCGGACCGATCATCCCCTGGATGCTGCCGATATTCACAATGCTGCCGCGTCCGGCGGTGGCCATCGTCTGGCCAAAGTGCCTGTGCATGAGCATGACGCCAGTGGCATTGACGCGCATGGATTCCGCAAACTGCTCCGCCGCGCCGTTCGCGCCTTTCATCGGACGCAGCACTGCGTTGTTCACCAGTCCATGCAACGGGCCAAACTTGGCGGTAATGCGCTCGTGCAGCGCCACCACGGAAGCTTCATCTCCCTGGTCGAGCGCTTCTGCGAAGACGCGATACCCCTTGGCCGTCTCTTCATCCGCCACCGTTTGCAGCTTCGCGGTGTCACGCGATGCCATGATCAGCGTGGCGCCCGCCTGTGCCAGCATGGCAGCCAAGCCACGCCCATAGAGACCGGCACCCCCGGTGAGGAGAACAGTCTTATCGCGCAGAGAAAAGAGATCGGAGGACATGGCGGTTACTTGGATTTGTAAATCGAATCACTGGCAGTCGCTGCGTCCGCGCCGCCGAAATCGCCCGCCAACTTCTTGAACGCGTTGCCGAGTTCGATCACATCGGCACCCAGGGTGAAGACCCGCGTGCCTTCAGCGATGAGCTGGTCTTTCTGACCAAAGAGCGAGGCCACGGCAGGATACTTGCCATGCTTGAGCGCCGCAGCAGCGACCCGTTTGCGTGCAGCGACAACTTCGGGATGCGTCGCCTGCCCGAGCTTGCCAATGCGATGGCTGAAATCTCCCGCGCCGAAGAGCAGCATGTCAAACCCAGGCACAGCGGCGATCTCCTCCACCACTTCGAGCGCCTCAGGGCTTTCGATCTGGAGGATGACGTTGCCGGCATCCAGTGCCTTGCTGCCGAGCGGGCGGCAGCGCACCATGTCCACCACATTGCGGGCTTCATCAGCGCTGGTCACATGCGGCACCATGATCCCCGTGGCATCGCACTCAAACGGCTTCACGTACTCGCTGTATCCGCCTTTATTCACACGGACGATGGTGTCCATGTCGTAGAGCTTTGCGGCGCGCACCTGATGCTCTAGATTGAGCCAGCTATTGGGCACATGTTCATTGCACAGCCACACGGCGCTGGCACCCGAGAGCCCCGCAAGCTCGACGATGCGCGGATCTCCCATGTTGAGCTTCAGGACAGTGCTGTTTTTTCCATCGCGAAGTTCGCGGAGGATGCGGGAGGGGCGTAGTTTCATGAGTGTGTTTCGGCCAGGACGTCGGCGATTTGAATGAGCGCGCCATTCTGCTCGCGGCTGCGGCGTCCGGCAATGATGACCGCCATGAGTTCTACAGTTTCGCCGAAGGGCAGGGGACGGGCCCCCGTTTGGAGCATGTCGATAAACGCGACAAGCTGCCCACGGAAGGCGTGGTAGGTGTCAGTAAGCCGAAGCGGCAGCGCGCCCTTGGTGCCGTAGAGATGCACCGCGCCAAAGCTGCCATACGCATCATGGATCGCCCCAATCGTGACACGCACTCCACTGCGATGCGTGAGATGCATGACATCGCCTCCGGCATCGCTGAGCGCCTGCACGGTCAGGAACCCAGTGCCTAGCAGCGGTTCGATCGCTTCAAGGGCATGGATGCCATAGCGCTCCCAGCTCTTGCAGGTGAAACTGGTGATCCAGCGCAGATCGCCAAGCTGCGTGCGCTGTTCATCGCTCAGTCTCATCTCCGGCGCATAGCGCATGCCGCTGGTGGAAAGGATCGTAGCTCCCGCTTTATGCCACTTCACAAACTGCCGCAGGTCAGCGATGTTCGTCGCCATCGGCTTGTCCACAAACACGGGCAGCCCGGCATCAATGAAAGGATCCACGCGGCGGATGTGATCATCGCCATCGTCGGTCGAAACAATCACCGCATCGACATGACCGATGACATCTTCCGCCTTCGCGACGATGTTCGGAATCAAGCTCGCCGCAGCGACCTTCGGCGCATCCGCAGGATCATCCGTCCAAAGGTGAGTCACCCGTGCGCCAGGAATTTCCATGGTCGCCAGCGGCTGCTTGCTAAGATAGGCGATGATGCCTGCATACGGACACTGGGCCATGGCGGCGGGATCGTAGCCATTGATGATCGCGCTCCACGAATAGGGGTGGCCGTTGCCCTCGATCATGCCCAGCATCGCCAGGCGGAGTACTTTGCCACTGCTGCTCATGAAAGGATGATGGGAAGGCCGGTGGCGGTGGATTCCAGCGCTGCCCGATTGAAGCGCAGCGTCTGCACCGCCTCATCAAACGTGCAAAGCTGGCAGTCCTTGCCCTCCATGCCGTCGAGGAAAGCATTCGCCTGAGCGATGAAGAGATCGTCTCTTTCAAGCGGAGGAGGCGTGTGCCAGGTCCACGCGGTCTCACCGAGTTTGATGGTGCCCCAGCGCTGCGCATGGGATTCGATCTTCACACTGCCATGCTCGCAATGAATTTCGAAAATGGCTTCGTTCGCAGCCTGAAACTGAGTCATCGCATAGCTGGCAAGCACATCGCCATGACGCGCAGTAACATTCACAGTGTCCTCCACCGTCACTCCTTCGAGCTGCTGATGCGCAGCATCACAAAACACACGCGTCATCGGTCCGATCATCCACTCCATGGCATTGACCAGATGCGTGAGGGCATCCTGAATGGCGCCGCCGCCCGTTTCATGTCGCGCATAATAGATGTCTCGATACGCAGGCCGAAACGTCGGGAAGTGCTGGCCGGCCACCACGCTCACGTGCAGCGGCTTTCCAAAGGAGCCCGCTTTTAAGAACTCACGCGCCGCCACGATCCACGGGAAGCAGTGATAAACATACGCCACGGCCACAAACCGGCCGCTGCTGACGATGGCAGCGCGCGTTTCCTCAATGCCATCAAGTGTGACTGACAGCGGCTTTTCGATCAGCAGCGCCGCGCCGTGGGCCGCACCCTCCCGGGCGATGGCCAGATGGGTATGTGCAGGCGTGCAGACGACCAGCGCGTCGAACTTCTGCGCCGTGAGAGCCGCCGCAAAACTGCTGAATGATGGCACGCCATAGCGCTGGCTGACTTCGTTCAGCAGCGTGGCATTCGCATCACAGACACTGACGGCACAGCGTCCGGTCTGCTGAAAGCAGCGCAGATGGCGCTCGCCAATGCTGCCGCAGCCGATGATGAGGATGGAATGCATGAGCCGGAGTAAACGCCGCCCAAGGTCCGATCAAAGAAAAATGATCTGGTCTGGTGAAGGAACCAGCGCATGGGCCTTCGCACTACTACGGCGTTACACGCATCTTCTGAAACGGCACGCTTTCACAGACGGCGAGGATGATGTCCTGAAAGCGGTTGCCGGATGCCTTGGCCTTGCGCTGGATTTCTTCTGTCGTGGGTTTGTCGGAGTATTCGAGGCCGCGACCGAGCGCATAGATGAGCAGGTTGTCGGCGAGGTTTTTGACGAACTGGTCGCTCATGTCGCGCACAAGGATGCTGCGCAGTTCCGCAAGGTTGGCAAAGGTCTGGCCACGCACGAGCGCGCCGGAGGCATCGATGGGTTGTTTCTTCTCCTCATCACGCCAGCGGCCGATGGCATCGTAGTTCTCAAAGGCAAAGCCCATCGGGTCAAGAAACGCATGGCACCCGGCGCAGGCCGCATTGCTGCGGTGTTCCGAGAACTGCTGGCGCAGCGTGAGCTTGCCAAACATCTGCTTCTTCTCATCCAGCGGCGGCACGCCACCCGGCGCGGGCGGTGGCGGGGTGCCGAGAATGTTTTCCAGCAGATACTTGCCCCGCTTCACCGGCGAGGTGCGCGTGGGATTGGATGTCAGCGTGAGGATGCTGCCCTGCGTCAGAATGCCCGCGCGCGGAGTACCTTGCAGCGACACCTTTTGATATTTGTCTCCTTTAACACCGTTGATGCCGTACAAGCGTGCGAGCTTTTCATTGAGGAAGCTGTAGTCCGCATTGAGAAAGGTGATCACGTCCAGATTGTTGCGCAGGATGTGGTCAAAAAACGTCTGCGATTCCTTCTTCATCGCGTAGCCAAGCCCGCCCTTCCATTCAGGAAAGCGCCGCTGGTCCACATCCACGATGTCCATGTCGCGCAGTTGCAGCCACTGTCCGCCGAAATCCTCCGTGAGACTCCAGGCGCGGTAGTCGCCAATCATGCGCTTCACCTCCGCAGCGAGATTTTTGCGCAGCTCCCCTTTGGCCGCGAGTTGCAGCAGTTTGTCATCCGGCGGTGCGGACCAGAGGAAATACGAGAGACGCGAGGCGAGGCTGTATTCGTCAATCAACGCGACACCGTTTTGAGTCGTGCCCACAGGCGTGGGAGAGCCACGGTACAGAAATCCCGGCGACATGAGCATGCCGCGCAGCACGTAGCCCAGGGCTTCCAGCGGCGGCAGGTTCTCCTTGATGCCGAGATCGGCAATGCCGTGCCATTTCGTTTTTTCCACATCGCGCAGCGGGCGGCGGAAGAGCCGCTGGCCGAGCTTGTCCACCAGGCCATGCATGTCAGCCACAGCAACGCCGCCCGGTTGGTTCACCGGGCCTTCCACGCTGAGCTGGTGCAGCCAGAAGTTGCGGTCATCGTGCGTTTTTTCGTCGTAGAAATCATTGAGGAACCACACCTGGATCTCCTGCTTGCCCGCTGGCAGTTCGACCTCCGTGTTGAACCACTGCGGCGTCTGGCTTTTGGCGGTGATGGAGAAAGAGCCGGCGTTTTTACCACCGATGCGCACGTCAAACTTCGCGGGCTCACCCCCGGCTTGCTGCGCACCCGCTTTGATGGTGAGGCGATACTTGCCAACCGTGGCCAGATCGATGTGATGCTTCACGTAGCCGTTCGAGGGCATCTGGATCGTGCCCGTGTCGCGGTGCGCATTGCCCTGACCGTTTTCAAAATCCTCCCCGCTGAGTTTCATGGCGGGAAGACCCGCAGGTTTGCCATCCAGCAGCCACTGCACCAGCCGTGTGCCACGGGGCGGCAGCAGGCCGTCGGGGCCTTCGATGTGGATATTGTCGAGCGCGAGGTTGCGGTCGCGCTTGTCGGGATCTGGATTCTGCGGGTCCGCAAAATCATTCAAAAAGCGCACCACGATCTTGTGCTCGCCACTCTTGAGCGGCACCATCTGCTTGATCGTCTGCCAGGGGCCTTTCTCGCCGCGATAAGGTGCGGTCACGTCAAAGGTGCCGAGTTCCTTGTCATCCACGCGCAGCGCTACCTTGGCGGCATCCGGTCCGGCCTGCGTGGCAGAGAGGCGGAATTTGAGCTGATAGTTGCCGTAGGCTGGAGCCGTGAATTTGGTCGCGGCATCAGCATTGCCGTGAAACCAGCGGATGCCCTCCCACTCTTTGGTGTCGCCCTTTTGGTTCCAGAATTTCTTGGCACCCAGTTCCAGATCCAGCCGTTCCACGGCAGAAGTATCCAGCGCCTTGTCTGCCACCGTATTGGCGGCCCGGATGTATTTCTCCATGAGCAGCGGCGAAATGCTCAGCACGTCGCCGATGTTGTCATAGCCGTAGCCCGTGTCATCGGGCGGAAATTGATTTGCGGGCTTCGTGTCCACAAACAGCAGATCGCGGATCGTGTTGTTGTACTCCGTGCGGTTGAGGCGGCGGTAGGTGATGTGGCCCGGATCAATCTTCTGCGGATCGAAATAGAAAACAGTGCTGTCGATCCACGCCACGATCTCATCACGCTCCGGCAGCGAAGGCTTGTCCTTCTTCTCCGGCGGCATCACATGCGTGACGAGTTGCTGCCGCGTATGATCCCACAGCACCTTGTCGCCAATGAGTTTCGAGTATTCGGGGTACTCATCCAGCGCGAAATCGCCTTTGTCAGAGCCATCGCCGTGGCAGTCGTAGCAGAACTTTTGCAGCAGGGGCAGGATTCGCTGATTGTAGGCGTCCTGGCCGCGTTCAGCGGCGGACAGCAGGGAAGGGATCGCGAGGGAGGCGAAGATGAGGCGACGAAGCATGAAAAAGGAAAGAAATGGGGGTATCCAAGATACGCAGGAAAGTGCCATGCATTTCGCCGAAACCAATGAGCATTGCGCATGATTTGTGGTTGCGTGCGCCAAAGCTTGCGGTGATGAAGCGCGCCCTTTCATCCCTTTTCCCATGTCCCAATCCGCTCTCGAAACCGGCAAAGCCTTCCTCGCCGAAAACGCCACAAAAGAAGGCATCACCACCACTGCCAGCGGCCTGCAGTATCAGGTGCTCACCCCCGGCACCGGCAAAAGCCCGAAGGTCAAAGACGCCGTAGTGGTGAACTATCGCGGCACATTGCTCAATGGCGTGGAATTCGACAGCTCCTACCTCGCCGGACGCGAACCGGCGGAATTCCCTCTCAAACGTGTCATCAAAGGCTGGACCGAAGGCCTGCAGCTCATGCAGGAAGGCGCGAAGTTCCGTTTCTTCATTCCGTCGGAGCTGGCCTATGGCAAACGCGGCGCCGGAATCGACATCGGACCCAATGAAACGCTGATCTTTGAAGTGGAACTCCTGAAAGTCTGGGAGGATTAGCCGCGATTCTTCTGCCCATGAATCAAATCGACCTCAAGGACAGAGTTGCCATCGTCACCGGTGGTGCACGCGGAATCGGCTACGCCATCGCAGAGCGCCTGCTCAGCTCAGGTGCGGGCGTTTGCCTCTGGGATATTGACGCTGCGGCGCTCGATGCGGCCAAAGCCGAACTCTCCGCCCTCGCGCCCTGGGCAAAGTTCACACCGCCACCGTGGACCTCACCAGCATCGCCTCCGTGGAAAGCGCCGCCGCTTCCACCATCGGCGCCTTTGGCAAGATCGACATCCTCGTCAACAACGCAGGCATCGCGGGCACCAACGCGAAGACCTGGGAAACCGACCCCGCCGAATGGCAGCGCGTGATTGCGATCAATTTGAATGGCCCCTTCCATTGCTGCCACGCCGTCGTCCCGCACATGCTCAAAAACGGCTACGGCCGCATTGTCAACATCGCCTCCATCGCCGGCAAGGAAGGCAATCCCAACGCCGCACACTACAGCGCCTCGAAGGCCGGAGTGGTCGCATTGACAAAATCGCTCGGCAAAGAGCTCGCCACCAGCAACATCATCGTCAATGCCGTCACTCCGGCCGTGATCGAGACCGACATCCTCAAGCAGCTCACCCAGCAGCACATCGACTACATGCTCTCGAAGATCCCCATGAACCGCTTCGGCAAAAAAGAAGAAGCCGCTGCAATGGTGGCGTGGCTCTCCTCCGAAGACTGCTCCTTCACCACCGGTGCCGTCTTCGATCTCTCCGGCGGCAGAGCGACCTACTGATCCTCTGTAAAGTACTCCAGAGCTTCAGCTCGTTCCGGAAGTCTCGCAAGACTCCCAACACGACTAAAAGCTCCCAGCTACCTTTGGCACCGTCTTCAATCTCTCCGGCGACCGCGCGACCTGCTGATCATTTTCGCCTTCCACCCGCGTATTCTGCCCATGTCCCTGATCACCGCAGAAAACTCCAAGCCCGGCTCACACGACTGGCAACTCACCCGCATGCGCCTCGACAAAAACGAGGGCTTCCGCACCCCCTTCATCGAAGGCTACTGCTCACGCCAGTCCGTCAAAGCAGGCGACACCCTCGACATCTTCGTCAGCACCCAACCCACCGCTCGCTTCAAACTCGAAATCTTCCGCACCGGCTACTACGGCGGCTGCGGCGCGCGCCTCATGACGGAACTCGGCCCCTTTGAAGGCAAAGAACAGCCCGTGCCCGAGATCGGCGAAAAGCGCCTCCGCGAATGCCGCTGGGAAAAGACCACCTCCCTCACCATTCCACCGGACTGGCTCAGCGGCGTCTATCTCGGCAGACTCACCACGCTGCCAGCCTCAAAAGACGAACCCTACTGGCAGAGCTACATCGTCTTCATCGTCACCGACGACCGCAAGGCCGACATCCTCTTCCAGTGCAGCGACAACACCTGGCAGGCCTACAACCGCTGGCCGGACAATTACTCGCTCTACACCGATCCCAAAGGCAATCAGGGCCCGTGGTCGGATGTGAGCTTTGATCGTCCCTATGCCAAGTATGCGCAGATCTACGAGAATCCGCAGTCCGTCGGCAGTGGCGAGTGGCTGTGCTTTGAGTTTCCCGCCGCCTACTGGCTGGAGAAGGAAGGCTACGATGTGACCTACTGCTCCAATGCCGACATGATCACCCCGGATCACGGTTTGAAGTGCAAGGCCTTCATCAGCATCGGCCACGACGAGTACTGGGACATCCGCCAGCACGACAGCGTGGCAAAGCTGCGCGATGCC
>NCCR01000267.1:0-11287 GCA_002279765.1 Verrucomicrobia bacterium 12-59-8
CAGGCCAACCAGCAGGCGGTCTATCGCCGCATGCAGACCTCCCGCCAGCAGGAGGCGGCGCAGAGAATGAACCATCGGGCCTCACCAAGAGCAGGAAGCAGGCGCAGTTCAACGGCATTTCGATCATTCCACTGTCAGCCGCAGGCAGGCTCTACCTCGGCAGATGATCGGATATTACCATTTTTTGCGGGCAGGGTCACAGAGAGATGGCTTTCTGGCGGCGTTGGTTCCTTTGCATGAACTCATTCCGCATCATCGCCACGCCTGCTGCTCAAGACCGATGAAGTCCTTCGCCACCATGGCATGTCTGCTCACCGCCTCAGTCATGGGCGCGGAGGACATCTTCGTCTCCAAGGTGGAGCCCCTGCTGAAACAGCGTTGCTTTGAGTGCCATTCACATGAGAGAAAAATCAAAGGCGGCCTCGCTCTTGACTCAAAGTCAGGCTGGGAAAAGGGCGGCGAGAGCGGGCCCGCCATTGTTCCGGGAAAACCGGAAGCAAGCCTGCTGATGCAGGCGCTGAGTCATGCAGAAAAGGATGTCAAAATGCCGCCGAAGAAGATGCTTCCTGCTTCGGAGATTGCCGTGTTTGCAGAATGGATTCGGCTGGGGGCTCCCGATCCGCGCGTGTCAGAAGTAAAGAACAGCCAGGATCTTGCAGCAGGCGACAGTTGGGATGCTGAGTTCCACAAGCGCCTCGACTGGTGGAGCCTCAAGCCCATGCGTAAAGTCGAACCGCCGAAGGTGGATGATGTGGCATGGTCAAAAGAGCCGGTGGATCGTTTCGTGCGTGCGGCACTGGCGGCCGCCAAACTGCAGCCTGCGCCCCCTGCGGAGCCTGGCGTGCTGAGGCGGCGGCTTGCATTTGTGCTGACGGGGCTGCCGCCATCCTCGGCATCAGCATCTTTGTCTGACAAGGCCTATGTGGACATGCTGCTGCAAAGCCCGCGTTTCGGGGAGCACTTCGCACGGCATTGGATGGACGTCGTGCGCTACACGGACACCTATGGCTACGAATGGGACAATCCGGCCAAGGGTGCCTATGAGTACCGTGACTACCTCATCCGCGCCTTCAATGACGACATCAGTTTCGCTCAGTTCCTGCGCGAGCAGATCGCGGGAGATCTTCTGCCGAGGCCGCGAATCAACACCGACTCCCAAACCAACGAAAGCCTCATCGGCCCCATGTTTTATCATCTGGGGGAACACCGCCACGGCAGCAGCCTGATGTTCAACGGCATTCACCAGGAGATGGTGAACAACAAGATCGACGCCTTTTCCAAAGCTTTCCTCGCCACCACCGTGGCCTGCGCACGCTGCCACGATCACAAGCTCGAAGCCGTCTCGCAGCGCGACTACTACGCTCTCGCCGCCGTCTTCACCACACCACGCTGGACTTCCCGTGTGATCGATGCGCCGAATAAAAACGATGAGGCCATCGCGAAACTGAAAGACCTGCGCGAGGCGATTCGCGCCGAGATGGCAGTTGCATGGAACAAGCCGTTTGAGGCGGGCTTCCTCAAAGTATGGGCGGAGACGCACAGCTTCGCTTTGAAGGGAGTCGGTGCACCGCTGGCAGCGCCAGATCAACTGCCGCAAAAAGCTGCCGAGTGGCGCAAGGCCCGCGTGGCCGTGCAAAAGGCCAACGCCATTTTCAAACCCTTGGCCGATCCGGCCAAGGCGCAGTTTCCTCAAGGCTGGGTGATGGAGGGCGACGGGATGAAGCACGGCTTTACTGAAGCGGGCACTCCCCTAATTGCACTCGAAGGCGATGCCGTCATTGAGCGCCTCCTGCCGCGTGGCTGGCACACGCATGCTTTGTCTTCCAAGCTGCCCGGAGCGCTGCGCATGCCGCCTGAGCATCTCATCCCGGGCAGGTTCGTGAGCCTTGATCTCGCAGGTGGGGAATTCGGCGGCCAGCTCGTGATCGATGACCATGCGTTTCAAAACGAAACCATCACTTTCTATACGAACACCCTTTCCGAGTGGAAGACCTTCGCCGATGCCGAGCTGAAGAACGGTGTGCAGCAGGTCACGGTGGAGTTTGCCACCTCGTCGTTGAATCCGAATTTTCCACCGCGTACAGGTCTGGCAAAGGGCCTCAAGAATGACGACTTCGGCTACGATAAACGCAGCTGGCTGAGTGTCTGTGGCATTGTCTCGCATGACAAGGCAGGCACGCCGCAGGATGAACAGGATGCATTTGCTGGTTTGTATGACGGAGCCCATTCGCAGGACTCCTGGGAGCGCATCGCGGCTTGGTTCAACTCTGCCGTCGCGCGGTGGTGTGACGGCAAAACGCAACCCGGAGATCAGCCTGTTCTAGACTGGCTGCTAACAAGCGGTTTGCTGCCAAACAAGGCCGAACCCGGAAGCTGGCTCGCGACACTGCTGGCCGAATATCGGGGCGTCGAGGCGGGCATCGATTTTCCGCGAACGGTCAACAGCATGGACCAGCGGGAAACGGCTCAGGCCAGTTACCCGCTTAACGTGCGCGGAAATGTGGATGTGCCCGGCACTCTGGTGCAGCCGGGATTTTTGAAAATGCTGGACCTCAGGGCGCGAGTGACTGACCGACTGGCGCTCGCCGAGTCGCTGCTGGATCCCGAGCATCCGCTGACGGCCCGTGTCTATGTGAACCGAGTTTGGCAGTGGCTCTTTGGCACCGGACTCGTGGCCACCCCGGATGATTTCGGACGGCTCGGAGACAAGCCCTCGCATCCCGAGCTGCTCGACTGGCTGGCACGCGAGTTCATTCGCGAAGGCTGGTCGACGAAGAAACTGGTGCGGCGGCTTGTTTTGAGCCAGACCTTCCGCCAGTCAGGAATCGTCAACGATGCCGCGCGCGAGCTGCTGCACCACTACGCTACACGGCGGCTGGAGGCCGAGGCCATTCGCGATTCACTGCTCGCGATCTCTGGTCGTCTAGACCCGCAGCTTTATGGCCGCCCTATCTTGCCGTTTCGCAGTGCCGAGGACGCTGCCAAGCGCCTTTTCAGCGGTCCGCTCGATGGTCATGGCCGCCGCTCGATCTATCTGCAGATGTCCATCATGGACCCGCCGAAATTTCTCGTCGGCTTCAATCTTCCAGATCTGAAACTGCCTGCTGGCAGACGAGACGTGACGAATGTTCCCTCCCAGGCGCTGATCATGCTGAATGATTCGTTTGTGAACGAGATGGCGAAATGCTGGGCGGCTGGTTTGTTAAAGCATCAGGACGTGAACCGCGAAGACCGCGTGCGTCAGATGTTCGGTCAGGCTTTGGCTCGTGCGCCGGATGCAGCCGAGTTGAAACGCTGGATAGACGCGTTGCAGGATTTTGGCGGTGACACGCCGGATGCATGGGAACGGCTTGCCCATGCGTTATTCAACACCAAGGAGTTTCTCTACTACCGCTGAAATGCAGCCGCATGACCATCGTCTTTGCTCGCGCCGCCAGGTTCTGGCAGGTGCTGCCGCGGGCTTTGGCATGCTGGCGCTGCGTGCGATGGCGGGTGTGCCGCTGCACCGTCGAGCACGGGCGAAGAACATCATCTTCTGTTTCATGGATGGCGGCCCCAGCCACGTGGACACTTTTGATCCCAAGCCCATGCTCAAGAAGTTCGAAGGCAAAGCCATCGGCAGTGGCGCGGTGTCAAAGCGCTCGCAGTCAAATGCCGGGCGCGTCTGGTTTGGCAGTCCGTGGGAGTTCAAGCAGCGCGGACAGAGCGGCTTGTGGGTGAGCGAGCTTTTTCCGCACATCGCCCAGGCGGCGGACAAGCTGTGTGTCGTCCGTTCCATGGTCGGTGAACTGCCGCTGCATGGTCAGCAGAATTTGCTGCTGCACACGGGTCGCATCCTTGGCCAGGCGCCGAGCATCGGCTCCTGGGTCTCCTATGGCCTCGGCACGGAAAATCACAATCTGCCGGGCTACGTCGTGCTCAACAACGACTGGGTGCCAAACGGCGGGCTCGAAAACTTCGGCAGTTCTTTCCTGCCCGCGAGTCATCAGGCCACCATGGTTCGCGCCAAGGGCGTGCCGGTCGATAACATTGCTCCGCACGATGAGGCGGTCATCCAGCGGCGCAAACTCGCGCTGCTGGCACAGCAGGACGCCGAGTTCGCGGCGGGAGCTTCGGATGCGCAAGTCATTGAAGGAGCGATCGCGAACTACGAGACCGCGTTTCGCATGCAAAGCGCGGTTCCCGGCATTGCGGACATCGCCGGCGAACCTGAGCACATTCGCAAGCTCTACGGCGTGGATTCCACGGACGAACATCAGCGCTTTTATGCCACCCAAGCCCTGCGTGCGCGGCGCTTGGTGGAGGCAGGAGTGCGATTTGTCGAAATCACCTGTCCGAGTTTCGATGGCAACAATTCGCCCTGGGATCAGCACGGGCAGATTCGCCAAAACCACGCCAAAAATGCGCGCATCACCGATCAATCCGTCGCCGCTCTCATCAGCGATCTGGATCAGCGCGGCCTGCTTGATGAAACCATCGTGCTCTGGGCTGGCGAGATGGGGCGCACGCCGCATACGCCCAAAATCAGCGAGTCGTGTGGTCGCGATCACCATGTGAACGGCTACAGCATCTTCTTGGCAGGCGGCGGTTTCAAAGGCGGCATGGCCTTCGGTGAAACTGACGAGTTCGGCAACTCCGTCGCCAGCGATCCCGTGGACATCCATGACATCCACGCCACGCTTCTGCATCAAATGGGTGTGGATCACGAAAAACTCATCTTCCGCCACGGTGGTCGCGACCAGCGCCTTACCGACGTGCATGGGCGCGTGCTGCGTGAGTTGACAGCCTGATTTGATCCGCCGTACTCACTCATTTATAGCGCCATGAAATCCATCGTTGCATTCCTTTCATTGATGACTGTCCACGGCCTGGCGGCCGACCCCGTCGCCGCATGGTCCAAAGACGTCACCATCAAGCCGGTCTCAGCCGTTGAAGGGCGGCACACGATTCACACATACTACCTCACCAATCCAGAAAGCCCGGATGGCAAGTGGGTGCTGTTTTTCACCTCCACCGATCCTCAGGGCCATCTCGGCGAGGTGCGGATGATCGAACGTGCGACGCAGAAGGAGACAGTGCTGGCTGACAACGTGCATACGGAGGATGCTCACCGCGTTGCGTGTCAGCAGTGGCTCTCCGGCGGGAAAGGCGTGGCGTTTCATGAAGTGATCGACAAGAAATGGCGCGTGGTCGTGGTGGATGTGGAGACGTTGAAGAAAACGATCGTTGCTGAAGATCATCAGGTGGGTTTCGGCAGGCCGGAAGGAGATCTGCTGCCCATGTATGGCTGCCATTGGAATCCGGGGCCGTTTCGCGATCTTGAAGTCTGGGACGCATCCAGCGGCAAGACCACCACTTACGCCAAGATTTCAGAGGTGGAGGCCAAGTATGGCGAGTGGTTGCAGAAGGAGTTCGCGGGCAAGCCGTGCTCCATTTTCTTTCCGGTGCTCAGTCCGGATCTGAAACGTGTTTTTTTCAAGGTCGCCGCAGGCAATGGCGGGGACGACTACATGTCCAGCAGGGCCAGCCATCGCCAGGGCACCGTGGTCTATGATTTTGAAAAAGCAGGCTGCATCTGGCAGCGCAACCGGTGGGGGCACCCGGCCTGGACGCCTGACTCACAGCACATCTTTGAAGCGGGAAACATCAGCTTCGACATCGCTGATAACCCGGCCAAATACACCCGCCTCAAAGATGTGCCCGTTCTCAGTGGCACTCATCCATCTGTGAGTCCGGACGGCACCCTGATGGTCACGGATGGCATGAGCAAAAACGTCGGCGGCAAAGGCGATGAGTGGGGCATTCAGGTGGTGGACATGAACGGGGGCAAATGGGTGCTGCTGCACAGCTTTGCGCAAAACGGCGGTGCCAAATCCTGGCGGCGCAATCACCCGCATCCCGCCTTCAGCGCGGACGGCAAACGCATCTACTACAATGTCAGCGATGGTCCGTTCACGCGGCTGATGGTGGCGGAACGGCCGTAATGTGTGGGGTGCTCGCGGCGTTGGTTGCATATGAAATTCATCACTGCATGTCTGTTCGTGTTTTCGCTGGCTGGTTTGAGCGCGCAGGAGGCGGAGCCCAAGAAGCTGCAACGCATCGTCGCCATCGAGAATGTGTGTGCGTGGCCGAATCTCACGCTGCTTCCGGATGGCACGATCATCGCCATTCTTTTCAATCAGCCGGGCCACGGCACCATGCAGGGGGACGTGGACTGCTATGCCAGCAGCGACGGTGTGAAGTGGGAGAAGCGCAGCACCGTCACGCAGCATGAACCGGACACGATCCGCATGAACCACGCTGCGGGACTGGCGAAAAATGGCGATTTGCTCGTGCTCTGCTCCGGATGGACCAATGTGAAGCAGCCGCAGCGGCCCAAGCAGGCTGATTTCCGCGATGCCGTGTTGCGGAGCTGGGTGCTGCGCTCAAAGGACGCAGGCCGCACCTGGAGCAAGAGCGATCTCTTTCCCGCGACTGAATCTGACGAATGGACCGAGCACATTCCCTTTGGCGACATCTGGACGGCGCAGGACGGTACGCTGCGCACCTCCTGCTATCAGGGTCAGATCACTGATCCGGTGAAATCGTCCAAGACCAAAGGCTGGCGCTCCTGGTGCTTCCGCAGCGATGACGATGGTGTCACGTGGAAGCCGCAGTCCATCATCGGCCCTACGCACAATGAGACGGACATCTTCCCTCTCGGCGGGAAAAGCTGGCTCGCCGCAGCACGCACCGTGCAAATGGAATTGTTTCGCAGCGATGACGATGGTGCGACCTGGGGCGCACCCCTCAAAGTCACCGGACGCAATGAGATCAACGGTCACCTCACCCGGCTTGCCGACAAACGCCTGCTGCTCAGCTATGGCGTGCGCGTGGCAGAGAAGCACGGCGTCTGCGCGAAATTCAGCAGCGACGACGGCAAAACTTGGAGCGCTCCCGTTCGTCTCGCCCGCAGCGAGGTGACCGACTGCGGCTATCCCTCCACCGTCCAGCTTGCGAACGGAAAACTCATCACCGCCTACTACTCCAAAGCCGCGCCCGAATGTGATCACTACCACATGGGCGTGGCCGTTTGGGAAGCACCTATTCCATGAAAACACTCTTCCTGCTTCTGCTATTCTCCGTCAGCGCTTTCGCGGCAAAGCCAAACATCATTTTCATCTTCGTCGATAACTTCGGCAACGGAGATCTCGGCTGCTTTGGCTCGACGCTTCATCGCACGCCCCATGTGGACCGCCTCGCGAAGGAGGGCACCAAGTTCACCAGCTTCTATGTGGCCAGCGGCGTCTGCACCCCGAGCCGTGCGTCGTTGATGACGGGCTGCTATCCGCGCCGCGTCGGCATGCACGTGAGCGACACCGGCGGCGCGGTGCTGCAGCCGGTCGCGCGCAAGGGGCTGAATCCATCCGAGGTCACCATGGCGGAAGTGTTAAAGAGTGCGGGCTACGCGACGATGTGCATCGGCAAGTGGCATCTCGGTGATCAGCGGGCCTTTCTTCCCACGCAGCAGGGCTTCGATGATTTCTTCGGCATTCCGTACAGTGATGACATGACGAAGGATAAAAAGCCGGATGTGTGGCCGGAACTGCCGTTGATGCATGGAGAGAAAGTGATCGAAGCGCCCGCGGACCGTGATCATCTGGTGCAGCGCTGCACCGCAGAAGCGGTGCGCTTCATCGAGCAGCATGCGAAGGAGCCGTTCTTTCTTTACCTGCCGCACACGATGCCCGGATCGACGAAGACTCCCTATTCGAGCGAAAACTTCCGCGGCAAAAGCGCGAACGGTGATTACGGCGACTCGGTCGAAGAGCTCGACTGGAGCACCGGTGAGATCATGGCTGTACTGCAGCGGCTGAAAATTGAGGACAACACGCTCATCGTCTGGACTTCCGACAACGGCGCCGTGAAACGCAATCCGCCGCAGGGCAGCAATGCGCCGTATCGCGGCTCAGGCTACGACACCTCCGAAGGCGCGATGCGCATGCCCTGTGTGATGCGCTGGCCGGGCAAAATTCCCGCCGGTGCTGTGAATGACGCGCTGTGCTCGACGCTGGACATGCTGCCGACCTTTGCCAGCCTCGTGGGCGCCGCGCTGCCGCCGAGCAAGATCGACGGCCACGACATCACCCCGATTCTGTTGGATGCCAAAAACGCCCGCTCTCCATGGGATGACGATGGCTTCTTCTATTACCGCATGGATCAGCTTCAGGCAGTCCGCGCAGGAGATTGGAAGCTTTACCTGCCGCTTGAAGGGAAGTTTAAAAATCTGGGCAGCAAGCGTGAACCTTTCAAAGCGGAGCTGTTCGATGTTCGTCATGATGTAAGCGAGGAGCACGAAGTGTCCGCGCAGCATCCGGAGATCGTGCAGCGCCTCACCCAGTTGGCTGAAAAAGCCCGCAAAGACACGGGGGATTTCAATCGCCCCGGTGCCGGCCAGCGGGCGGCGGGCATGGTCGAGAAAGCTGTACCGCTCTTGCCCTGAGCCGCTTTGCCTGCTGTGTTGCAGCATGACCCGTGGCAGCCGCTCGCTCATTCTATTGATCCTCGTCATTCTCGCGGGGATCGTCGTGCCGTTCATGATCTGGGGTGCGCGATTTGACCAGACCCTGAGCCTCCAGGGCGCACGCGCATGGATGGAGGGCTATGGCTCCTGGGCGTGGGCAGCGGGCATCGCGCTGCTCATCGCTGACATCGTGCTGCATGGCTGGTGGTTGGGAGGCTTGATCTGCGCGGCAGGCTCCATGCTCTCGGGCATCATCGCCTATGCCACATGCCGCTGGCTGGGACGCGGCGCGGCGCGCTGGATCGCGGGTGAGGAGGGGCTGCGCCGAGGCGAGGAGATCTTCGAGCAGCGCGGCGGCTGGCTTGTGGCGCTTTCACGCTGGATGCCGGTGCTGCCGGAGGCGGTGGCCTGCCTTGCGGGGCTTTCCAGCATGCGCTGGCGCGTCTTTTTGCCCGCTCTGGCCTGTGGTTCCATCCCGACCGGCTTCGTCTTCGCCGCCATCGGCCATCTCGGACAAAGCGAGCCCGGCTGGGCTTTCGCCTTGAGCGCCATCGTTCCCGTCCTGCTCTGGCTCGGAGCCTCGCGTGTGCTGAAGCGCTAACGCATTTCCACCAGTCCGGCGCTGGTCGCCGCCGCACGCGCCAGTTTGCGCATCTCACGGCGGATGATCCAAACACCCAGAGGAATCAGCAGTGCGATGGCGATGGCTGCAACCGCGCCCAGCACGAGCAGCGTGTGCAAACCTGCCGCCATCAAGATGGCCGCCACGATGAGCCATAGCAGCAGATTCATCCAGAAGCCGCGGCGGATGCGCAGAAGCAGCCGTACCCGTGTGAGGCAGCGTCCGTCGGCATGAAATTCGGTGACGCTCAAAAAAGCGCGGGACACTTCCGACCAAGGCCAGGCCTCGATGTCAAACCAGCGCCAGCCATCGTCTTCACGAAAGAGGATGTGCGCAGAGCGAAGGACCTTGCGCAGTTCATGCAGCCAGCCTTCACGGGTCACGCCGGTTTCGCTCCAAAAGCACAGCGTTCCCAGACTGAGCGTGATTTTATGTGGCCGCGAGGGGGGGATGATGTCCGGCAGTTGTGGAGAGCAGCTTGGTCTTGCCCCCAGTGCCAGCATGCCGCGCAGTCGCGCCCATTCGCGCACCACGGGTTGGAGAAAGCTCAGCCACCACAGCAGCAGCCGATCGCACATGCCACGAATGTTTGCCGCCGCTGCATTGCGCGCACTGACCTGCCAGGCCGCCCATAAGGCGAAGCCTAGCAGCCCTGCCGCCACCCATGGCTGATGACAAACGAGCGCCAGCACCAGAAGCGCGAGCCATAGCAGGCCGGTAAACCATTCCCACCAGCGGAAGCTGGAGGAGGAGTAGATCACCTGAAAAGCACCGAGCCCCAAGGGGCCGTGGAAGATGCTGCCTTCGATGGGATGATCCGCCGGATGCTGATCTCCATAAATCCCGCCACGCCAGCGGGCGCCGCCTAGAAACCCGAAACGTGCGGGATGCTTCTTCATCAAAAGCGCCTCCGCCTGCCCGTAGCCAAACTGCTGGTTCAAATAGGCCCGAATGGTGAAGCGCCGGTGATGCCAGACCATGGCACCCGCCACAAATCGCAGACGCCCCCCGGTTTCACGCAGACGCCAGCAGATGTCCACATCATCGCCCGCCGTTTTAAATTCAGCCAGGAAGCCGCCGATGCGCTCTAAAGCTTCCTTCCGAATGGCGAGATTGCAGCCCGGCAGATGCTCGGCCTCCGTGTCGCTGAGCAGCACATGCGCCGGTGCCCCCGGTGCGGCGGCGACCACTCGCTCGATCTGATTGCGCGGTCGCGGTGGAATGTTGGGACCACCGGCGGCAATGATCGTTTCATCCGCAAAGCCATGGCTCAGATGCAGCAGCCAGTCCGGGTGCGCGATGCAGTCATCATCCGTGTAGGCAATGATGGAGCCAGTGGCGAGGCTGGCCCCCAGATTGCGCGCCACGCTGAGACCGGCGTGTTCTTGAAACTGGTAACGCACCTGCGGAAAGCTTTTCGCCACTTCCGCCGTGACATCTCTGGAGCCGTCATCAATCACCAGGATTTCGAAATTGGGGTAGTTCAGCGCCACCAAGGATGCGAGGCACTCTCGCAAAGTGTGGTCGCCATTGCGCGTGCATACGACGACAGAAATGCGTGGTGCCTCAGCAGGCGGCTGCCAGACAGGTTTCAACTCACGCTGCAAAGCGCATGCGGGCCGTTCCTTTCGATCACGATCCACCAGGCCAAACTGCCACTCTGTCACCTCCTTGCCGCCGCGATGCCATTCGTCGGTATAAGCAAACCACACCCCGCCCGCGCAGCCGCCGCTCAGCAGGCAGTCGTGCTGCCAGCGCATGACCTCCACCTGACGCTCCGGCCCATGCGTGGCGACATCGAGGCCGAATTCCGTGATGAGCAGCGGCTGGTTGCCCGCAAGGTTTTGCCACTGGGCCAGGCAGGCACTGAATGCAGCCGGTGATTCCAGATACACGTTCACCGCCAGGAAATCCGCATTGCGCGGCACGAGGTATCCAGTGGACGGATACGTGGCGTAGCTGATGAGCGTCTGCGGCGCATGGCGGCGGGCGATCTCGATCAAGTTTTCGATAAATGCCCGCACGCGGCGCGGCTTCATCCAGCGCACCAGGGTCTTCTCGATTTCATTGCCCACCAGGCAGGCGGTGATGCAGGAATGATCACGCAGACTGGCGCAGGCCGTGGCGATGCGGGCTTCGATCTCCCGGCAAAGAGCACGGTC
>NCCR01000267.1:11342-11860 GCA_002279765.1 Verrucomicrobia bacterium 12-59-8
CCCAGCGCAGCCATGTGGCGCAGATCGGTGGCAAGTTGTGCGTCCTCGGGGAAGGGCTCGCCCCGGGAGTTTGGCTTGAACGGGCCATAGCTGACACCGCGCACGAAATGCGGTGTGCCATCGGCCAGTTGCAGGAACTTTCCTGCCGTCACCACACGCGCTCCGTGGATCACGGGCGGAAGGCTGGAAGGCGGCGGAGCAGAGGACATGCAGGCGGAATGTTCACGTTCGGAAGGCCCGAAGAGTGAAGCATGGACGCGCCGAAGGCCAGTTAGATTCAGGCCTTGGAAGCTTTGTCCGCAGGCGTTTGCTCTACGCTCAGGTCGCTCTCAGCCACCGGGTCCTCGATTTCCATTTCCACCCAGCCGTCACCCTCGCGTTCGAGACGGCGGTTGTTGATGGCAATCACGACGCACAAACCGATAAAGGCACAGCTGGTCTCAAGCACGAACGGAGTGGAGAAGAAGGTGAAGACGTAGGCCAGCCCCTGCGCCAGGATCTCACGTGCGTCCTCAAAA
>NCCR01000042.1:0-22225 GCA_002279765.1 Verrucomicrobia bacterium 12-59-8
TGCTGGGCGAGGAAGTTCCAGCGCTGCTTACCGGCAAGCCCTGCATCGAGCCAGCGTTCCATACGCGCGGTGAAGAGCTGCTGGTATTCTTTGCGTGTGGTATCATCCCAAGGTTCAGGGTGGGTTAATCGCCAGGCATTTCTCTTGAGCAGCTAGGATTTCAGAAGCTTCTGCGTCAGCGAATCCTCCAGCCTGAATGTGACGAAGTAAATCGCCCCAGGCTGATCGAGCTGAGGGAGATGCCTGCGGTGGGATTTTCCCACGGCCTCCCAGTCAAAAGGTGTGAAGTCCTTGCCGCCGACAACGCGCATGCGGAGCCGTACGACAGACACTCCTGTCTGTCGACCAGCGTTCACGCAAACTTCAACGCTTTCCGCCATTCCCCAGGTGCCGGCATCCGTCTTTCCGTCGAGCCATCGCCTGTCGTTCAAGGCGGCCAAGCACAAGCCCGCATTCCCAAAGCTGGCCTTGCCTGCCGGGTTCGGCGAAGGTTGTTTTGAGGTTTGTGAGGACGAGGGAGGCTGCGGTGCCACTGGCCGACGGGCAGGAGTGCCCATCGTACTGCCGGAGACGCTGCCTGGAAGTACGACAGATTGACTTCGTCTGTCTCGCCAAGCCTCGGCTCTCCTGTCTGTCGGTCAGCGCTCGCGTGGGCAGCACTGTGATCGAATGCACAGATGGTGCGGCAGGGAGATGAGGGGGCAGCGTGAGCGTTGCATGTTTGCGTAAGCGCTGATCGACGGGCAGGAGTGCCCATCGTACTTCAGAATCACCCCGCGCCGAAGAAGCCGCCGAGCTTGCGGATGCGCGTGGGGTGCCGCAGCTTGCGCAGGGCTTTGGCTTCGATCTGACGAATGCGCTCGCGGGTGACTTGGAACTGCTTGCCGACTTCTTCGAGGGTGCGTCCGGCACCGTCTCCGAGGCCAAAGCGCTGCTCCAGCACTTCGCGCTCGCGCGGATTGAGCGTGTCGAGCACATCGCGCAGCTTGTCCCGCAGCAGGTGCATGGCGGTGAGTTCCATGGGATTGCTCGCCTCCTTGTCCTCGATGAAGTCGCCAAATTCGGTGTCGCCTTCGCTTTCGCCGACTTTGGCCTGCATGGAAACGGGCTGCTGGGAGAGGCGCAGCACGGCGTTCACGCGATCGACGGGCAGATGGATTTCCTCGGCGATTTCTTCTGGTGTCGGATCACGGCCAAGCTCCTGCAGCAGTTGCTTATGTACGCGCATGAGCTTGTTGATCGTTTCGATCATATGCACCGGGATGCGGATGGTGCGCGCCTGATCGGCGATGCTGCGGGTGATGGCCTGCCGAATCCACCAGGTGGCGTAGGTGCTGAACTTGTAGCCGCGCTGGTACTCGAACTTCTCCACCGCACGCATGAGGCCCATGTTGCCTTCCTGGATGAGATCGAGGAATGACAGGCCGCGATTGGTGTATTTTTTGGCGATGGAGATGACGAGCCGCAGGTTGGCCTCGATCATCTCGGTCTTCGCGCGGGTGGAGCCTGCCACATGCTTGAGTGTGTCGGTGATGAGCGTGCGGTACTCCGTCGCTGTCATCCATGACTCCTGTTCAAAGGCTTTCACGGCCTCGTGCGCGGCTTCGCTGCCGGGGTGGTCTTTGAGATTGCGCTCCAGATTGCCGAGATCCGTCAGCCGTTGCTGCAGCAGGGTGACGAAGTCCTCGTTGATTTTGGATTTGAAGTAGAACTTCTCACACACGCGGAAGAACGAGGCGCGCAGGGTTTCAAACTCCTCCAGGCTGGCGGGACGTTTGCGTGGGCCAGCCTGAATGAGGGCGGTAAACGCCCGGCTGGTCTTGTCATGCGTCTCACGCGCCTGATCGAGGAGGGGCTTGAGCTTTTTAAAATAAGATTCGCGCTCGTCCGCCTTGCGGTCACTGACGAGGCGGTCAAAGCGTTCGATGCCGTTGCACAGAGCTTCGGCAAACTGGAGGTAGGCCTGACCGATGAACCCGATGGTGTGCAGGCACTGGCGCAGGCTGAGATCGGCCTTTTCGATGCGCTTGGAGATGTGGATTTCCTGCTCGCGGGTGAGCAGGGGCACCTGGCCCATCTGGCGCAGGTACATGCGCACCGGATCGTCAAACACGTCCAGCTTGGCCGAGGCCGCGTCACGTTCCGCCGTGATGCGCTCGCGGGCGGCGGAATGACGTGCCGCGATGCCGTCAACATCATCGCTGATCTTGATTTCCATCGCCCGCAGGCGCGTGATGAGGGCGTCCATCAGGTCCGGGGTGACGAATCCTGAAGGCAGGGCCTCATTGATGTCGTCCCAGGTCAGATGATCATGCTCGCGTGCGGTGCGGATGAGGTCACGCAGCCGCGCCTGGACGTCGGGAGAGTGGATGTCATCGTGAGTGGTATTGGCAAAGTGCGTGATGCCGCCGACCTGGCCAGTTTTAGGCGGCCGCCCCCGGCGCCGCTTGAGCGGCTCGCCATCAGCACCCACTTGGGCGAGGGGCTGTTCTTTGGGCGGATGAATGCGCGGTCTGCCGCGACCACGTTTCACCGCAGCATCTGCGTTTTCGACAGCAGCATCTGCGTTTTCGACAGCAGCAGGCACGCCCGCCTGTGCGGCTGCGTTGCGAGAATGGGGTCCATTGGGTGGGTTTTTGGAGACGGCCATACTTACCTCGGTGGGGGTCCGAAACCTGGGTCAGTCAGGGGGAGAAACTATTCGGGGTGGGTTTCGTACGGTCAAGGCATTCTTTGCGCTTAGCAATGAGTTCTATTTGCTGCTGCTGCAGGCGCTCGACCTCCTCCTTAGGAAGGTCGCGCTGGCGTAATTTGGACTCAATGCTCTGGATGAGATTCTGCATCCGGACGAGTTCCAGGGTGTACAGGGCGCTTTTTGCATCTTCGAGCCCGCCGGGCAGGCGCGGGCGCGCCTGGAGCTGGGCAAAGGCTGCCTCCTCCTGACGCTGCAGCCCGGCCATGAAGGCTAGCTGGGAGGATTCCTCCAGGGGGTCATGGCGGCTATGCACCAGCAGTGCCAGCATCTCCGTGCCTGGCACCTCGCGCAGCAGGTCTTCGCAGTCAGTCTCTCGCAGCCAGTACATGACCTCGGCATCGGCCAACGCCATCTGGCAGAGTGACAGGGAGGTCCTGTGCTGGGAGGCGAGCAGTTTCTTTGCCTCATCCACCACATTAACGGTGGAGGTACTGGCACCTTGACCGCCCTTGGCTTCTTTGGCGGCACGTTTGACCATCGCATTGAGCTGATCCTCAGAAATTTCGAGGAGCTTGGCGACTTTGTTGACGGCGGTGATGCGCTGAGCCACGCCGCTGAAGATGCTGATGGCAGAGGCCACCTGCTCGGCCATGCGCACGCGCTCGACCATGCTGTCGGACTTGGCGCTGGCGCGCAGGCGGCGGATTTGGTATTCGAGGAAGTCCGTGGCATTTCCCAGCACGGTCTGCAGTGCCTCAGTGCCTTCTTTGCGCAGCAGCGAGTCGGGGTCTTCTCCCTGCGGGAGTGAGGCCACCTTCACCGTCAGCCCGATGGGGGAGAGGATTTGGAAGGCGCGCTCAGCCGCTTTGTAGCCTGCAATGTCGGAGTCGTAGCAGAGCACGACTTCATTGCAGACACGCTTGAGCAGTTTGGCATGGAGTTCGGTGAAGGCGGTGCCTTGGCCTGCCACGACATTTTGAAAACCAGCCTCATAGACCATGATCATGTCGATCTGGCCTTCGCAGACGATGGCTTCGCCTGCTTTCGAGATGGCACGCTTGGAGCGGTCGAAGCCGAACAGCACCTTGCTCTTACTAAAGAGCGAGGTTTCGGGGGAATTGAGGTATTTGGCCGTTTTGGCCTCTGGGTCGAGAATTCGTCCGCTGAAGGCGATCACATCGCCGTGATCGTTGCGGATGGGGAACATGAGCCGGTCGCGGAAACGTGGGTAGGTGCCACGGCGGCCGGATTCTTCATCGCTCTGTACAAAGAGGCCGGCCTCGACGAGCACGCTCTCGGGGATTTTGGCCTGTGCGGCCCATTCGCGGAAAAAAGCGCCGTGGGGCGGGGCGTAGCCCATCTGCCAGTTCTTCGCCACCTCGGCGGTGATGCCGCGTGATTTGAGGTAGTCGCGCGCTGGGGCGGCGATTTTGTGCTTCATCAGCAACTGGTGGAACCATTCGGAAATCTCGCGGTGGGCGCGCAGGAGCAGGCTGCGGTGTTTGGCTTCGGCCTCCGCGTTGGCATCCCAGACTTCCTCCTCGATACGGATTCCCGCCGCATCGGCTAGGCGTTTGACCGCTTCGACGAATGACAGGCCGTCATGCTCCATGACAAATCGGACTGCGGTGCCACCCGCACCGCAGCCGAAGCAGTGGTAGGTATTGCGCGAGGGGCTGACGTTGAAGGAGGGGCTCTTTTCGTTGTGAAACGGGCACAGGCCGAGGAAGTTTGTGCCCGCCTTGCGCAGCTTCACGGAGCGCCCCACCAGGGCCACGATGTCCGTGGCGGCAATGACTTGCTGGATGGTTTCTTCCGGGATGCGCGACATGGCAGGGAAAGTGTTGAGCCGGGCCGCGCCCGCAACTGGCGAAACCACCGAGGGCATGGATTCAAAGGAGCCAACCACGGGCTTTTGAACGGCGCAGCAGTGAAATTGGCTAAATCTTTAGTGCGAGCAAAGATAAAACTCAGTGCTGAGTTGAACAAGGTTTATCCAACAACAAGCCATTAACCAATGGTTCTGAATGCAGGTGTTAGGCCAATATAAGCAATAAGTTCAGCTATTAAATCGCAGTTCCCCACCCTGCGATAAGCGCTTTTCAACCGTTTCCCTCAGCCCTCAGCATCCTCAACCACCAGATGAAGAAATCCAGCGTTCTCTTGGACACCTTGCGTCGTCACTTCAAACGTCCGGTTGCCACCGCCTTGGCACTGTTTTTTCCGCTGTGGACCGCTCAGGTTCGTGGGGCCACTTTGTTCTATCAAGGCGATAACGGCCCGTGGGATACGGCTATCAATCAGTGGTCCACGAACAGCAGTCTCTCTGATGCCGTGTCTTGGATCAATGGTGACATCGCCGTCTTTGGTGGGGTATCTGGAACGGTCACCTTGAATGAAGCGATTACGGCGAGCGGCCTCAACTTTGGCAGCAGTGGCTATGTCATCGCTGGCGATTCACTGAATCCACTGACGCTGGCGTCCATTGCCGGATTGAGCGTCTCTCCCATGATCAATGTGGCCTCCTTCCAACGAGCCGAAATCGATGCAGTCATTGCCGGAACTTCAGGGCTGACGAAGACCGGCAACGGCACGCTCGTCCTCGGCAGTGGTGGCAACACCTTCAGCGGTGATGTGGTCATCAATGGTGGCAATCTTATCATCACCGACCAGGCACAACTCGGGACAGGCACCACCGTCGTTTCGATCAATGGTTTGGCCAATACGGGCAATCCGGGGTTTAGCGGGGGCAGCCTCATTTTGCAGGGCGGACTTGCAGGCATGACGTTCACTCGTGACATCAGCCTGTCGGGTCGCGGCCCAGGCGCTGCCAACAACGGGGGGGCTCTGATCAGTGTGGGGAACAACACGATCACCGGAAATTTGGTCGTTGGCGGCACTGCTTCCCAGGGTAACGTTCTGGCAACCCACGGTATCACCACCATCACGGGCGATATCCAGTTGGGTAACGGCAGCACCCAGACGTTCCTTGGTAACGGCAACTTCATCATCTCCGGCCAGGTGACCGGTTTTGAAGTAGTCAATGACCGGTTTAACAAATCAGGCACTGTCTATGGCACCACGTTGTGGCTGCAAAATGCGAACAACAACTTTGGGGAGTCGCTCCGCATCGACTCCGGTACGGTGCGCGTGTCCACGAACACCGCTCTGGGGAACAACATCAGCACCCAGGCAGTCGATCTCAACAACGGCATCCTGGAAGTCCGCACTGACACACCAGGTGTTGGCAATGCCGACTTCTCCCAGAGAAAAGTGTTCAACCGTGACAGTACCAACACGGGCATCTTCGTCAGCCGCGCGCTTGATGGCAGCGCGATCAATCAGACAGTGACGTTTGGAGAAACGCGGGCCACGGGTTCGAACACCAATTTTCGTATCACTGGCCGGGACGGGTTTAATGTGACCCTGGTCGGGTTGAACAATTCCCCAACGGGGATCATGGGACAGGGGGGCGCAAACAACGCTCTCATCGAAAATAATTCCAATGGTCTGCTCACCCTCGCGACTTCCAGCCTCTGGAATCAGACCGATACATCGGCGCGCACGCTGACCATTCAAGGCAATGGTGACACATTGCTTACCGGCAACCTGACCGCCACGGGTGCCTCTCATGTAGTGACCAAGGCAGGAAGTGGCACGCTCACCATTCAGGGGACTTCCAGCAATTTCCTCGGCAGCTTCAACATCAATGCCGGTACCGTTGTGATCAATACCTTCGGAGCCATCAACAACAGTGGCACCGGTGCCTTGCAGCTCAGCGGCGGTGCCTTGAATTATCTGGGTGCGGCAGGCACGGGTGCCGGTGAAACCGCCTTAAGAGCAATGAACTTGTCCAGCACGACGGGCTCAGGCATCATCCTTGCCAACCAAACCGGCAGCAGTCCTACCGCGCTGATCATTTCAAGCAGCATTGCCGCCACGGGTGCGGGCATCAAGAATCTGTACTTGGGTGGTGCCAGTACGCTGCAGAACGAGCTTCAGGGTGTGATTCAGGACAACAGCAGCACCAACAAGACCTCGCTGGTCAAGATCGGCTCCGGCACCTGGCTTTATGATCCGTCGGCCTCCACTTATTTGGACACGGCAGCGACCGGTGTCACAACCACCGGCGGTGGCGCGGCTCTCTCCAGCACTTTAATTGTTTCCAGCGCCGCTAGTCTCAAAGTCGGGCAGACAGTCTCGGGAACCAACGTCCCAGCGGGTTCGTTCATCACGACGCCGGTAGCCAATGCCACTGCCCTGACGTTCGGCACCATTGGCAATTTCACCGGCAGTGTGACCGTTGCGAACGGAACGCTGCAAATCAAGGCGACGGCAGCCAGTGGCAATGGCTCGAATGTGATCAACGACACTTCCGCGCTCATTTTCAATGTCGATCCCTTGAACACGAACCAAGTCGCGGGCGGAACGTTTGAATACCTGGGCTTCAGTGGTGGTGCGATGACGGAATTACTCGGTGCTTTGACCCTGACGGCTGGTGCAAACACCCTCAAGATCACTGCCGGTGGCGGTGCCACAGGTTTGACCTTTTCCTCACTTGCCACACCCGCCATTGGCACCGGACTGAATGTGATTGGCAACGGCACCGTGACACTTACAGGGGTTGCGACGAGCACCGCCACGACTCTGGCCGGGAATGGCCATATTTATTTTGGGGGTTCGGACTTCGCCCGGTCCAATGGCGGCGTGCTGGTGGCACCCGTTTACGATACGGATGCCGGCTTTGTGACCGCAGGAGCTGCGCTCACGGCTGCAAGTCACAATTTGGTGACTGGTAACACAAGTTCGGGAGCGCTTACCGTCAGTTCGTTGAAAATTTCCGGGAGCCAGACGGTGGCCCAGACAGGCCTGCTGACGATCAACGTGGGTGCCAATACTTCCGGCGGCATCCTGCAGACGGGCGGCTCGGGCACAATCAGCGGCACAGGTGTGACCACTGCTGGGAATCAGGATCTTGTGGTCCGAGTGGATGGCAGCACAGACTCGCTGCTTATTTCGGCTCCCATCACCTCCACAACAACGGGGGGCCTCACGAAAAACGGAGCTGGCACCCTGGTGCTGAGCGGGGCCAACGCTGAGTCGGGTACGGTCACGGTGAATGAGGGTACGTTGCAGCTCTCGGGTTCGGGATTGCTTGGTGCCACCAATATCAACCTGACGATTCGCCAAGGAGCGACGTTTGATCTCAATGGAGTGAACGTGGGCACCTTCGTTTCAGGAAATAATTCAGTGAATGCTCTCAATGGTGCGGGCCTCATCACCAACAGTGCAGCCAGCGGGACTGCCACCCTGCGGTTCAGCAACAACAACGCCAGTGGGGTCTTCACCGGCCTGATTCAGGATGGTGCCAATGCGGCGATAGCGTTGATCAAAAGTGGCACATCAAGCACCGTCACCCTCACCGGGGCAAACACCTTCACGGGGCAGGTGATCATCAATGGTGGCAATCTGGACATTCCCAACATTGCCGACATTGGCGTGGCCAGCGGCATCGGTATGGGGGATGCCACCAATGACGCGACCAACGCGGCCAGTATCATTCTCAATGGCGGTGCGCTGCGTTATGTGGGGACCAACTCCGGTGGTGCGGTGACCGCGACCCAGACTCCCTCGGTCAGCATCAACCGCCTGTTCACCCTGGCGGGGAACGGCACCATTGCCTCCTTTGGCAGCTATGGCAATCTTTCGGCATCGCGCGCGTCGAACAACGCGGCGCTGATTTTCAATAACACAGCCGATCTTTCTTTCAGTGGGGCAGGAAATCGCACCCTCACGCTCGATGGCGATTCACAGGGTGACAACGAAATCGACATCCATCTGATCGACAATACCAATGGCGGCTCTCTTTTGTTGACCAAGAACGGCACCAGCCTGTGGATTCTGAACCCATCCACAGCGAACAACTATACTGGAATCACAACCATCAATGGCGGTGCGCTCCAGGCGGTGGATGGCGTTGGGCTTTCGGCAAACAGCAATCTTTTGCTCAATGGCGGCGTGTACCAGACTTCCGGCACATTCGCCCGCACCATGGGCACGAATGCCGGGCAGTTTCAGTTCACGGCCAATGGCAACGGTGGCTTCTCTTCAGGCACAACCAAGCTGACAGTGGATTTCGGCACGTTAGGCATCGTCGGCACGCCCGTGTGGGGATCGACGCCGAATTTCCTTGGGGCGGGTACGTTTATCCTCAACAATGCCACCTCCCTTGCTGATATTGAAGTGAAGGGAAATTTTGATCTTGCGCCTGGTGCGGCAGCAGCACTTACAATCACCACCACAAGCGCCAGTTCCAGTGTTACGATTACGACTGGCAACACTACCGGCCTGACCGTTGGCCAGGTGATTACTGGATCCAACATTCCCGCAGGCACCTACATCAGCGCGATCACAGGCACGACCACTTTCACGCTCAGCCAGAACGCAAGCGCCACAGGAACCGGAATTTCCGCAGCGGTGGCGGCAGGCGGTTTCCGGCAGATCCAGGTGGATGACAACGGCAGCACCAATCTTGATTTTGCCACTGTCTCTGGCGTGATCGGCGGCACGGGCGGACTTGGCAAAATCGGCTCTGCAAATCTCATTCTCGGCGATGCCAACACCTACAGCGGCAGGACGGTCATCCGTCAGGATGCTGTGTTTGCGACATCCATCGGGGCGGCAGGCGCAACTGCGACCAGTTTCGGTACGAACGTCGGCGGCGGCATTTTGGAACTGGGCAATCCTGGTACCACCACCACCGTCAGCCTGATGTATGTCGGTGCTGGTGAAACCACCACGCGTGAGATTGATCTTACTGGCACCACGGGGACCCGGCGCATCGACTCCAGTGGCACCGGGGCATTGATTCTTACCAACTTGCTGAACACCACGGCGTCTTCTGTCAACACCACCGGTGGGGCGAAGACGCTGGAACTGCGCGGAACCAACACCGACGCCAACATGGTCACCTCGGTACTGGCGGACAATGGCGGTGCCCTTACCGTGACCAAGACGGATGGCGGGGTCTGGATTTTGAACCCAACTACGGCAAACACCTTCACTGGCTCCCTCAATGCCAACAACGGATTGCTTGGTCTGACTGCAAATGCCATTGGCACTGCGGCCAACATCACCATCAGCAACGGCGGGCTCTTTGCCTACGGTGGAGCTCTGACTACGAGCACCAACATGATTCTCGCCAACAACTCCGCCGCTGTGTTTGCCGGCAGCAACAACATGACCTTTAACGGCACCGTGACCAAGGCTACCGGCGCGAATGACCAGACCTTCAGCAACAACCTGGAAAACGGAGCGGTTCTGACCATCAACGGCAATTTTATCAATGCCCAGAATGCTACGGCCACCCGCAACATCAACGTCCGTGGTTACGGCTCCACGGTGTGGAACGGCGTCATTCAAAACTTCAGCGCCACTTCGCTCACACGGTTCGACATCCGCCTCTCCAATGACGCCTCTTTCACGCTCGGCGGCGATAACAAAAACGCGGCACTGGGTCTGACCGGCGGTATTTTGCTGGGCCAGGGAACTCTCATCATCGCGAATGCCGGAGGACTTGGGCCAGTTGCGAACAGTGTCATTCTCGATGGTGGTGTGTTCACCTCCACCTTGGATCTCACCGGGGCGAACAAGATCGGCAACAACGTCTTTCTGCAGGGCGATCCTGTCATCGTCAGTGGTTCCAATAATATTGAGTTCGGTGCCCAGTTAAACCTGAACGCCAGCCGGTCGCTTGTGAACAATCTGGACGCCGGCAAGGTGCTGACGATTTCCGGCCTCGTGACCAACACTTCCGCCGCGACCCTCACGATTTTTGGTTCGGGGAACACACTGATCAACGGCGTCGTCGGTACCGGTACCGGTGCGCAGGGTCTGCAATATTCTGGCACCGGAGCGCTCAGCCTGACGGGAACCAACACTTCCGTCGGGCGTCTCACCGTCAGTCGCGGTGTTGTCACCATCAGCGGAGCCAACGGCAGCTTCAATGCGCTCGCAGACACCAGCTCAAGCCTTAACAACATCGTGTTGAACGCTGGCGGAACGCTGGTGCTCGACAACAGCGGCGGCAACAATGCAGCGGGTCGCATCGCCGGTCGCAGCATCGCCTTCCAAGGCGGCGCTTTGAGCCTGATCGGGAACAGCACCTCAGAAACAATTGGGGCTGTCTTAGTGAACGGCATCATGGGCACGATCAACATGTCCGGTACCGGAAACAACACGCTCACTTTTGGCACGGTTAATTTTGCCAATTCAGGCTCGTCTTGGGATCTGAGCGGAATCACCGGATTGGGCAGCACCAACAAGGTGAAGATCACTACGTATCAGCATGGTGGCTCCACATTCACCAACGCCATCCTGCCGCGCATTGTCATTGCGAATGATTTTGCCGCCTACGATAACACCAACGGTGTCGTCGCATTCACTGCCTACAATACCAGCACCAATTTGGATGGTGCGGCCAACACCGATACGATGAACGTGACTGGGTCGGCCAATGTGTCCGCCTCGCGCACGCTGAACGCACTCAAGATCAACGGTGCCGGTGTCTCCGTCACCAGCACTGGAAATCGTGTGCTGACCCTGACCACGGGTTCGGTCATCAGCACCGGTGGCGACAACACTCTGGCTGTTTCACAAGTGAACCTGAGTGGCGGAGCAGGCTATTTCCAGGTGCAGAGCGGCACGACGCTGCATGTGACCTCCACCTTGATCAACGGTCAGCTCAGCCTGGTGGGCGGTGGCACCCTGAGCATGGAAAGCCCGAGCTTCTACAACAGCACCACCAACGTGATGGGTGGCACCCTGCTGCTCAACGCCGGGCTCAATAGCATTTTCCCAGCTGGCGGCGTAAGTCTCAATATCGGCATTGGTGCCACCGTCGATCTCAACGGCAACTCCCAGTATCTGGGCAATCTTACCGGCAACGGCGTCCTGCCAAATACAGCGGGCACCCTTACCAACACGGCGTTGGGGTATTCCACGTATGTCAGCAATGGCGGCGGAAATTTTGCCGGCTTGATCTCGGGCAACATCAACTTCGGTCGTGTCGGCGGCGGCACGCTGACTCTGGAAATGGCTCAGACCTATACGGGCTTCACTTCATTCCTGGGAGGTACCACAAGCCTTGAAAACGATGCCAGCTTGCTTACCACAACGGCGATCGAAATCACCGGTGGTGCGGTGTTGAACCTGAACAACAACACCTCCCTGCAGACGCAGATCAATGACCGTATTGGTGATACGATCCCGATCACGCTGAATGCAGGTACGATCAATGTGAACGGGCGGGTCAATACGGCCGCCACAGAAACGCTCGGAGCCTTCACGGTGACCGGGGGTGCCAACACCATTCAATCGGCCACCGGTTCTACCGGTACGGCAGGGGCGTTCACTTCCCAAAGTCTGACCATCGCCAGCCTCACCCGCACCCCAGGTGCCACGGTGAATTTCCTCAACTCAACCGCACTGGGCAGCATTGGCAATTTTCCTCTCATCAACTTCACCACGGCACCGACCACCTATGGCGATGGCGTGCTTGGTGCTTGGGCCATTTCGAACTCCAGCGACTACGCAGCTTACAACACCGCCAACGGTGTGGGGACGGTGGGGAATGGTGGATTCGCCGGATATTCGGCTGTTTTTGGCAGCGGCAACATCACGAGCCTTGGAACTTACTCCGCAACTCCTCTGACAACTACCCTCACAGGGAACACCACTGCTAGCATGCTCCGGTTGAGTGGCAATTTCACCAACAACGTTGCCTTCACGACCAATGGCACCCTCCTGAACCTCGAACTCGGCGGCATCCTGCGCACCAACAACGCTTTTGACACCACCTTTGGCTCCACGGCCATCCGTGGGGTGATCACCGCCGGCGGCACCGAAACGAGCGGAACTCGGGAACTCATTGTTTACAATACCAGCACCTCCAATCCATCGTTTACCAATCCCAACACTGCTGGGGGCATCGTAGCTGGATCACCGGTGGTTATCATGAATTCCACGGTTGGCATCCAGCCAGGCATGACTCTGACCAATGCCAACTTCCCCGCTGGCACCACGGTCTTGTCCGTGGACAGCCTGACACAGATCACCCTGAGCAACAATGCCACGGCCAGTGCGCAAAATCAAACCTTCAACGCGGGTTCGTTTGTCAGTGGCACCACCACCGTGGGGTCCGCTCAGATCACGATGAACTCCACCACCGGCATCGCTCCGGGCATGACGCTTACGGGCACCGGCATTCCTACCGGCTCTTATGTGGTTTCGGTGGACAGCCCGACGCAGGTCACGCTCAGCCAGAACGCCACCGCCACTGGCAGCGCGCTTTCCTTTACTGTCGGTATGAGCAACATGATCATCAACTCCGTCATCGCCGACAACGGTTTTGGCAACATGGTGCAGATGGTGAAATCTGGTACGGGTGTCTTGAACCTGTCTGCCAATAACACCTACACCGGCGGCACGGTGGTCAATCAGGGCACGCTCAATTTGATCGGCAGTGGAGTGGTCCTTCCTGCAGGTGGTCTGACCATCAACAATGGTGTGGTCACCATGCTCACCAACAACGGGCAGATCGCTGCCACCAACGATGTCACCTTGGTTGGCAGCTCGACACTGACACTGGCCGGGGGCCTGGGGCTGAACAACACGCTCAAGAGCATCACGTTCAACAACAACGGCGGCAGCGGGAATCCGACCGTCACGATTCCGACCAACAGCATACTTACGCTCACGTCCTCCGCACCTGTGACCGTCACTAGCAGCAATGCGGCGACCGTGCCGACAATCAGCGGTGGTTTTCTGGCATTGAGCAGTGGAGCGAACACCTTCAGCATCGGCGGCCCGACGCTGGCGGGTCAAGTTTACACGCAGATCGGCTCCGCATTGAGCATTTCGTCGGCGATCACCGGCACCGGGTCCAGCATCATCAAGACCGACACCGGTCTGCTGCAGCTCAGTGGGCAGAGCACCTTTAGCGGTGGCATGGATGTGCAGGGCGGCGGCATCATTCTTTCCGCCAGCAGCACCTCCACCGTTCCAAACACCCTGGTTTCGGGACCTCTGGGTATCGGCCCGGTATCCTTTGCTGCTGGCACCAGCCTGCTGGTGGACAACAACCGCTCGGTGGCCAATGCCATGAGCTTTGCGGGTGATCCGCTGTTTAATAACACGGGTACGAGCCTGTTCACCATGACGCTTAACGGGGCGCTCAATTTTGCCACGCAGACCACCACCGGCCTGGTGGTGAACATTCCGACTCCGTATCTTAATGTGGTTCTGGGCGGCCCCATCGCCAACATTGGTACGATCACTGCCATCGGTGGAACAGGGGCAAACACCATCAGCAAGATCGGACTGGGCAACATCACGGGCCTTAATTTCACCGGCATTGGCAGCAGCGTGCCAATCAACATCTCGGCGCTTTCCAACGGTGCCTTCTCAATCCTGCATGATGGTGATGCCACGGGTTCTTTTGAGACCATCAATCTCGGTGCCATCACCTGGGAGCCAGCAGTCACGGGAACGGCCTTGGTATTGACCATCGGCCGTGCCGGCAGCGCATCCTATTACCCGCTGGCGGTTAACAAGACCATCGCGCCGGCCGCACTGATTTCTTCACAACTTGGCAATGGCATCAACCTGACCAACAACAACAACTACGGACTCCTGCTTTCGGATGCCATTGCCTTCAACACCGTGTCTGCCAATCAGGGGCCTACTTTCACCGTGTCAGGTGGAAGCACCTCACTCCAGTTGGACGGATTGACGCTCAGCGGCGTGCTCTCGGGTGGCCCGACGGGCGCCACTGCGGTGGTCCTCAGCAAGGCCGGCGGCGGCGTGCTGAGCCTGACCAATTCCGGCAACACCTTCGGGGGTGGCGGATCGATCATTGACATCACGGCAGGTCTTATTGCGGCATCCAATGATGCTGTCTTGGGGAATGCAGGGAACATCATCCGCCTCAGTGGCAACAATCTCAGCTACGGCTTCCGTGCCACCGGCACCTTTGCCACCTCGCGTATTTTCAATCTTAATTCCGCAGCCAGTGAAATTGAAGTCACCCAGGGCAACACATTGACTCTGAACAATGCCTTCACCTTTGCCACAGCCAATAACGCCCTCAGAAAATATGATCTCGGCACCCTCGTGCTGACCCAGCCCGAAACCGGCTGGAATGGTGTCATGCTGGTGCAGCAAGGGGTGCTGCGAATCTCGAACGGTGCGCAGCTCGGCAACGCCTCCTCCACGACGGCTTCGACCGCAACCACCGGGGCTTCCGGCACGACAACGCTCACCCCGACTGGCGGCACCGCCAATTACGGCGTCGGGCAGGTGGTCTATGGCACGGGCATCACCCCGGACACGTATATCACCGCCATCACGCCCACCACGATCACCCTCAGCATCGCCACCACCGCTGCCAATCCGACCATCACAACTTCCGCAGGCGGTGTTTACCTTTCGAATTTGGGTGCCGCTATCGAACTGACTGGCGGTGTCACCGTAGCAGACAGCATCTTTGTCAATGCCAGCAACAACTTGACCTCCAACGGCATCAACGGCGGCGGTGCCATCCGTAGCACCGCTGGCACCAACACCGTTTCAGGGCTTGTGACCATCGCCACGACGACGGCGGACAGCAATATGCGTGCTGTCACGCTGAAGGCGGACAGCGGTGCCACACTGAACGTCACCGGTGGTGTGCTGGGTCAGGTGGGTACGGCTGGAGCTAGCCGTCATGCATGGGTCGGCTTTGGCGGTGATGGCACCATCAACCTCACCACCACGGCGATCACCAATACGGGAACGATCGGAATTTTCCAGTTGGAGAAATTTGGCACCGGCACCTTGAACATTCAATTGGCGAATGCCTTCTCCGGTCGGGATGTCATGGTCAAGCAGGGTACGCTGTCATTGAACGGTGCAGGTTCCTTCAACACGCTGGGCACTGGACAGGGCACGCTGCGCACGGTTTTTGTGCATGATTTTGCCACGTTGATTCTCGACAACTCCGGTGTCATCGGCAACAACGTCAACAACCGCCTGGGCAATGCTGCGCTGAATTTCCAGGGCTCTGATTTCCGCATCATTGGCAACGACAACACCAATACGACGGAAACAACCACGGGAACCATGGCCCTTAACGCCGGTGCGTCGGTCTTCACGCTGGATGCCGGTACAGGGCGGCAGTTGAACTTCACCACAGCAGCAGTGACTCGTGGTGGCGGTTCCACCTTGCTCATTCTCGCCGACAACTTCGGCAGCGCCGCAGGCAATGGCGTGGCCACCATCCAGGCCAGCACCGCCACCTACACTTTCACGGGGCAGTTGGGCGCGACGGGTACGACCAACAAGTCGATCCTGCCGTGGGCGTTCGGATCCACCAGCCTTGCTGGTACGAGTCTAGGCTTTGTCACGGCAGACTCCGCTGCTGCCGGTGCCAACGCTGGTACCAACCGGCTGCGCCTGCTGAATCCTTTGACCGAGCAGGTGTCCAGTCTGACTATTGCCGGAACCAACGTGAACTTGGCTGGCGCTGCTTCTATCTCCAGTTTGCTCTCCATCAATTCCCTGCAACTTGGCAGCGGTGCGGGCATCACTTTGTCTGGTGGCTATTCCACTTTCCTGACCCTCGAAAGCGGCGGCCTGCTGGTCACGGATGGCAGTTCCAGCATCTCTGGAACCGGCCGGCTTGCCACCGCAAGCAACCGCGAGCTCATCGTTTATGCTGTGGGTGATCTGGCGGTGAACGTGCCGATCAGCAATTTCACCGGAGGCCTGACCAAGTCGGGTGCCGGTACTCTGACGCTTAATGCAACCAACTACTATGGTGGCACACTGACCATCAACGAGGGTACCGTGAAGCTGGCTGCGGGTGATCAGACGCTCTTCCCGAACCAGACGTTGCAGCTTCTGGGCGGCATTCTGGACCTGAACGGTACGGTGCAAAACTTCAACAATGTGCAGGCTCAGACAGGTTCGCTCGCGGTGAACGAGCAGTTTGCCCCCAATACGGGCGGAACCATCATCAATACTTCGGCCACCCAGGCCACACTCTCCATCACGACAGCCAACGCCAGTTTCCGAGGAGCGATCGGGAATGGCGTTCCGGGAGAGAGCAACATCGCAGTCGCCCGGTCCACCGCAGCCGGTGCCACCGTGGATTGGAACCTTTTCTCCAATAACACTTACACCGGGCCGACGCTTTTGAATGGCGGTCGCACTCAGATTATCGATGCTGGCAGTCTTAGCGGAACCTCCTCCATTGAGATCAGCAATTCGACCTTGTCTTTTGCCGCCTCCAACATTTCGGTGGAAGCCGCCAACAACACGGACCGGATCAATGACACGGCCTCCATCCTGCTAAACGGGGCACTGTTCCAGTTCCGCAGCCGCGCGTCACTGTACACCACGGAAACCATGGGAGCAGTCACGGTTGGCTATGCGGGCAACATGATTGATTTCTCGGAGCCTGGCACAAATGTGAACCAGTCTGATATCACCTTCTTGAGCTTGGCACAGGCAGCAGGCCAGCGTGGTACGGTGAGATTCTTGAACGTTGATGGCAATGTTTCCAGCCTGCAGCGTCTCTTCATCAACAACCTCAACGGTGTCGCGCCCACCAATATCGGCGACGGCCTCACCAACAACATCATCGGAGCATGGGCCACCTATGAGCGTGAGTTTGCCAGCTACACCCCGAGCATGGGGCTCGGTGGACTGAACAACAATGGCTATGCCGGCTACTCGCCGTTTGCCGATCCCAACTTGGCCTCGAACACAGACAACGTCCGCATCGTCCTGCCAGCGACTGGCTCCACCACCACTCTGACTGCGGACCGCACGCTCTACACCCTCAACATGCAGGCTCCGAGCACTTCCACGGCCAACAGTACTTTGGATCTGGGCGGGAATACTCTCACACTTGCCGGCGGTGGCTTGATCCTCGCGCCGGTCGCAACCACGGCCTTGTCAAACAACATCACCGTGCAGAGCGGCAACCTCACCGCAGGCACCACGAGCAGTCCCACCGACTTCTACCTGCACGCTTTGAGCTGGTTCAACGGCCAGGCGGACAACACGGGCAACGCGGACGTCACCATTGCAGCCAATATTGTGGACAATAGCGCAGGCGGCGCAGTCACGCTGGTCATTGATGCGAACAATGGCCGCGGCACTCTGGGAGCCACCAACGATGTCTTCCTCACGGGCAACAACACCTACACCGGCGGCACTTTCGTCAACTCCGGGCGTGTGGACTTGAACACCGCAGGGGCGAACGGCGTCACGAAGACGGCCACTGGCACAGGCAATCTGACCATCGCCGGCGGCTACAGTGGCAACAATGGTATTTTCCTCGATCGCAACACCCGTGTGCTGCTTTTGGGTGACAGCCAGATCGCCAATACTGCCACCGTGACCCTCATGGGCGGCGGCACACTGGATTTGAACAATTTCAGTCAGACTCTTGGCGGCTTGGTGTTCAACAACAATGGTGGCGACTCACCCACCATGACAGTTGGCACCGGCAGGCTGACCCTGAATGGCGACATCACCGCCACCGGGCAGAACTTGGGATCTGTCTCCACCATCAGTGGCACTGGAACAGGCCAGATCAGCCTGGGTGGCAGCACCCGCACCATCACCGTCGATCCCGTGCAATGGAATGGCAGCAACCTCAATCCGTTGCAGCCTAACCTGCTCATCAGCGGCGTCCTCATCGGCACGGGTTCGGAAGGCGTGATCAAGGCTGGCAACGGTCTGTTGCAGCTGAGTGGTCAGAACACCTTCAGTGGCGGCATCGACCTCCAGGCAGGTGGCATCATCATCGGTGCCAACAGCAACCCCACTCTTGGTGGCGGTGTGCTGGTCAGCGGCCCGCTGGGCACTGGCACGTTGACAGTGGCAAGCGGCGCCAGCCTGCTGGTGGACAACGCCAGCCGCACTGTCGCCAACAACATCAACTTCGCGGGCAGCCCCGTTTTTGCCTCGACCGGTACGTCCACCGTCACCTTGACTTTGAACGGGGCCCTCAACCTGCCAAATGGTGCCGTTTCAGTCTCGGTGACGACACCTGGTCTGACCGTGGTCCTCGGTAACATCGCCAACATCGGCTCGATCACCAACATCACCAACACCGGTCTGGGCACGCTCATCTTTAATACGACAGGCTACACGGGTGATTTTTACGCTTCAGCACTCGGGAATCCGAACTCTGTCTCGCTTCTCAATGATGGCAATGGCACAGGCATGCAGGAACTCATCAGCCTGGGCAACGTGGTTTTTGATGCAGGCATCGTCCCGACGGTGGTCGTCGGACGCGCCGGCTTCTCAACGCCATACAACCAGCCGCAGAACAAGGTCATTGCCCCTGCCTCCATCACCAACATCAGTGCTGGCCTCACTGTCACGAACAATAACGGCTACGGCCTGTATTTGAGCGATTCGGTGACCTTGAACAATGCTATCTTCAGTGTGGCGACTGCCAGCGTTTCCACCCAAACCCAGGGGTTGTATCTGAATGGCAAGCTCAGTGGCACAGGCCTGACCAAGACCGGCAACGGGACCTTGGCGCTCGGCAACGCCGGCAACGATTTCACCGGCAATGTCGTGATCAATCAAGGCACGGTTTCCATCGACAATGACGGCGAACTTGGGGCTGCCGCCAACATGGTGGTGCTCTCTCCTGTGACCGGGACGGCAACGCTGAGAGCCACCTCTCTCATCACCACCGACCATGTGATTCAGCTGGCCAACACGTCCAGCATCCGGGCGATTGAGGTCTCCCAGAACGCGATACTGCAGCTCAATTCGGCCTTCGACCTCAATTCGGGTGCTGGGGCTGCGGCTGCTCTGGTCAAAAACGACAATGGCACGCTGGTGCTCAATGCGAACAACACCGGGTGGACCGGCGGCCTCACCATCAATGCGGGTGCGGTGCTCCTGAACAACGCGACGGGTGCTGGCAGTGGCACCATCACTATTTCTCCTGCTTCTTCCGCGCTGGGAGCCGCGCTGCAATTGTCCGGCGGCATCTCCGTCAGCAACGTGATCAATCTGCAAGGGAACAACAATCAGGCACTCGGCGGCATCAATGGCGGTGGCCAGTTGCAGAGCGTCTCCGGCGTCAATACGGTGACCGGACAGCTCATCATGGCGTTTGATAGCCTGATCGGAGCGGATGCCGGGGCGACGCTGAACATCAACGGCGGCATCAACAACAACACGACGAGCGCCCGGGCGCTTTCATTCAATGTGGGTGGGGACGTCGCGAACGGGCTTGGGGTCATCAACCTCAACAGCGACACGACAGCTGCCACCACCACGGCCAACCAGTATTTCAGCATCACCAAGCGCGGCATCGGCACGCTGAACATCACGGCGGCGCTCAGCATGGTTCCTACCAGCAGTCTAAGCTTCTTCGCAGGAACGACCAGCTTCAACGGCGCAGGCAAAATTGCCGGCGGCAACACTATCGCGGCGACGGTCTATTCCCCCGCGACACTCCTGCTCGACAACTCCGTGACCAACGTTGCCAATCGTCTTGGCGGACGCCCCGTGACACTGGTTGGCGGCAGTCTGACCTTCGTCGGCATGGATAACGCCGCCTCCACGGAAACTCTCGGCGCTCTGAACATCAACCGTCCCGGTGGCACCGTCACCAGTACTCCAGGGGCGGGCACAGGCACCAACTTGCTGACCTTCAGCTCTCTGACCATCGGTGGTGATTCCTCAGCAAATTTCGTTGGCACCGGCCTGGGCACCGCCAGCAACAAGATCATCTTCACCACCGCGCCAACACTGGCGAACAACATCCTGGCCAGGGCGACGGTGAACGGAGCTGACTTCGCCACCTATGCCGCCGGCACCGGCATCGCAGCTTTTGCGGCGTATGACAACACCAACAACATCAATTCCGGCACCACGACAGCCACGCTCAACCTCACTGCCTCCGCAGCACTGACGGCAAGCCGCACCATCAATGGCATCAAGCTCAACGGCGCTTCCGGCGCTGTCGCGATCACTGCGCCGGCTACTGGGGCAGGGGTGGTAGGTGGCACCACACCCTTCACATTGACGGTCTCCAGCGGCGGTGTGCTGGCTACCGGTGGAAATACCAACACGATCAGCGCGGCGGCCCTTGCCTTTGGCACTACCCAGGCGGTTTTCCACGTTAATACAGGCACAAACCTGACGATCAGCAGTGTCATCACAGGCACCGCCGGATGGGTGAAGGATGGCGACGGTACGCTGTATTTGTCCTCGCCATTCAATTCTCTGCTCAACACCGGCACGAATACGATCAGCGGGACGGGATCCATCCTCGGTGGTACGGTGGTGCTGAATGGCGGCAGCAACACGCTGCTGGCAAATCAGTTCCTCAGTCTGGGTGGTAATGGCACCCTCGACCTCAACGGCAATGTGCAGATGGTGCGGGGATTGTTCTCGGACCTGACGGCCGAAAATGCAGGCGGCACTATCACAGGTGGATCGCTCACCGCCAGCACGCTCGTGGTGAACCAGGACAACACCACGCGCAACTGGAGTGGCGTGCTGACGGGGGCCTTGAGCTTCATGCGCACCGGTGACGGCACGATGGTATTGTATTCAAACAATGACTACACCGGCACCACGTTTATCAGCGGTGGCACGACCACGTTGAAAGACGGCGGGGCCTTGTCCGGCACCTCGGACATTCAGATCATCTACTCCACCCTGAGCCTGGACAACTCTGGCACCAAGGACATGACGAATCGTGTGAACGATGCCGCGACGATCACCCTGCGTGGTGGTATCCTCAACTACCAGGGCAGACAGCAGTATGCCTCGGTCGAGACACTCGGAGACGTGACTGTGCTGCGGGGGCACAACGGCATCTTCAACACCGCTGGCGGTACGGGTGTGAATTCAGCCGATCTGAATTTCGGTGCGCTTCTGCGTAGCCCGTCATCCACTGCGACTCTGCGCTTCAACAATCTCGGCGGGCATGGCCAGCTGGGCAACGGAGTGCGCACCACGTTCACCCAGATCAATGGTGTGGCGACCTCGAATGTGGGAGACGGTCTGGTCAACAACATCATCGGTGCCTGGGCCATTGTGGACCGTGAGTTTGCCACCTACGTCCCAGGCCAGGGGATCGGCGGCCTCAATGCGGTCGGTTTTGCCACGGGAGACAGCACCAGTTTCGCCGCTGTGCTTCAATCCACGTACAACGTTCGCTATGGTACCACCGGTATCACCACTCTCACGGGTGATGTCGCGATCAATACCCTGACCTTCACCAGTCCGAACGCGGCCACAACGCTCAATCTCGGCGGCAACACTCTGACACTGACTGCGGGAGGTCTGCTTTTTGGTGAATCCACTGACAACGTCAACATCGGGGTCACGAACGGCTTCATCACTGCAGGTTCCGGTGGTGCGGCAGATCTCTACCTTACCCATGCGAACTTTGGCGGCACCAACCGCACGGTCTCCATTGATGCCATCATCAAGGACAATGGT
>NCCR01000042.1:22243-49206 GCA_002279765.1 Verrucomicrobia bacterium 12-59-8
CTCCGCCTGATCAAAACCTCCGGGGACACGGGAACGAGCGTCATGACCATCAATGGGGCGAACACCTACACCGGCGGCACCTATGTCAACTTGGGCACCCTGATCATTGGCAGCAGCGGCTACATTCCGCTCGCAGCCGTCCCCACCAACGGCCTGGTGATCAATGGCAACAATGCCACCGTTACACAGACAACGGCTGGCACCATTGATCCCGGCAACTATGTCACGATCAATGGCAACGCGACCTTGAACCTTGCCGGTAACAACACTCTCGCGGGCCTCATCTTTAGTGACGATGGCGGAGGTAGCGCTGCCTCCCAGGTGGTCTCCAACTTCGGTGTGCTTACTTTGACCAACGGCATTGTCTCGACCACTGCCAATCCTGCCTCAGTTTCAACCGTTGCAGGACGCTTGGACTTCGGCACCACAATGAGCACAATCAACGTTTCGGCCACGACCTTCAACGGGCAGGAACTGGCGGCGGTGCTGCCAGACTTCATGCTGCAGGGCGTGGTGGGATCCTCAGGTGGCTTCACCAAGGTGGGCAACGGGGTGCTGCAATTGGGCCAGGGAATTTACACTGGTGTCACGATCGTGCAGGAGGGGCGCATCCAGATCGCAGCCGTCAACGCTGGCGCACGTTTCTCGCGGCTCACACTCCAGAGCGGGGCAGGCCTGAACCTGAACAACAACAATGCTCTTTTTGGCTCCCTGTCCGGCTCGGGTTATGTGATCAACTCCGGCACCAGCAACAACACGCTGACCGTTGGTTTTGACGGCACGGACTCGGCGTTCTCGGGATTGTTCCTTCGCTTCAATGACGCGACTCCGGCCAACGTTGGCCTCGTGAAAATCGGCGTCGGCACGCTGACGTTTGACTCTGATGGCGCTGGCAGCACGACCACAGGCGCTCTGACAATCAGTCGCGGTAACGTGACCTTCTCGGGGAATGGCACCAGCAGCTTCCCGTATGCCTCCATCCAGGTGAACGAAGGTGGGGTGCTCAACCTCGACAACACCGCAATCAACAACGACACGCGCCTGCGCAATGGCGGTGTGTCGCTGAACGGCGGGCAGCTCAACTACCTGGGTGCTGACGCGACTCCTTCGGCCGAGACCAGCACGGGTGTTTTGACCCTTGGCCCGAGCGCTTCGGTCGTTAATCTGACCAATGGCGTAGGCGGCACCGCAGTGCTGAAGTTTGGCAGTCTCAGCCTGCAAGGTGGTAGCTCCGCTGTCATCATCGGGACGAATCTGGGCATCGACACCAAGCTGCTGTTCAATACGGTTCCAACACTGTCGAACGGCATCATTTCCCGCATTGCGGTTGGCACTGACTTTGCCACCTACGACGTCACCAAAGGCATCATCGCCTACACCGGTTACGTCACTCCGACCGACGTCAATGGATCGGCAGGCACGGCGACCATCAAGGTGGATGCCACAACGACTGTGCGTGACATCAACCTCGCTCGCACCATCAATGCGGTGGACATCATTGACAATGGCGTCACCATCGGTTCCAACGGACTCCTCCTGCCGACTCAGGGCTGGACGATCAGCAGCGGCGGCATCCTTGTGAATGGCGACAATGCCACCATCAGCACTCCGGTGCTTGCTCTCGGCGCTGAAGGCACCTTCCGCGTGAACGGCTCATCGCTCAACGTCACCAGCGCTATCACGGGAACTTCCGGCATCACCAAGACCGGCACGGGAGACCTCACGCTCTCCAGCCCGCAAGCCTACACGGGCCAGACGGCGCTAAGCCTCGGCACGATGACGCTCGCCGGTGGTCGCAACACCATTCTGGTTGCCCCCTCTCTGACCGTCGGTGTCAGCAACCTGCAGGTGAACGGCGGAACGTTTGACCTCAACGGTAATGATCAGATCGTGGGTGCCTTGCTCAACAGCAACACACTGGGCTTCGCAGGTGGTGTCATCACCAACAGCAGCACCACCACCGCCATCCTGAGCAGTGCGACCACGACCAGTTCAGTCTTTGGTGCCAACCTCACCGGGAACCTTGCCTTCACCAAATCTGGGAACAACACGCTGACGCTCCCTGACGTGCAAAGCTACACGGGCGCTACCATCATCCGCGGCGGTACCGTGGTTCTTCAGGACAAGGCAGCCCTTTACAGCGGGGTGGCGGATCTCAGTAACGCCTCCATCACCGTGAACTACAGCACGCTCAACCTGAACGACTCCAGCCTGAACGCGATGGACAATCTCACGCCGGTGCGTCTGCCTGCTGCTGTGCCGGTGGTCTTGAACGGCGGTTCTCTGACACTGACGGGCGGTGGCACCATTGATTCAGCCGTGACGATCAACAGCCTCACGGTGACGAACGGACAGGCCAACATCAACGTAGTGCCCTACTTTAACTCGGGCGGCACCGCGAAGATCACCATCGGCAACTTTGTGCAGGACCCGTCCACTGGCAGCGTCACCAACTTCGTCGGCTTCGCAAGCAACAACGGCCTTGCGACATCCTCTCTGGGTGGTCAGGGGTATTCGATCAATGGCAACATCCTCTTGAACCAGATCAACGGCTCCGCTGGTCCGGTGAGCTACGTGCTGGCTGCCACCACAACGGCGAACAGCGCCACGGTCACGGTGCCAACCACCACGGGGCTGGTCGTTGGCATGGCGGTCAGTGGTGCCAACATCCCGGCGGGTTCAACCATTGCGTCGATCGTGGATGGCACGACATTCACACTCAACTCCGGCACAGGCGTGGTTGCAGGGGTCAGCATCAACCTGAATGCGAACTCGGGTTTGACCAACAACCTGATCGGTGGCTGGGCAGTGGCGGACGGCAGTTCATTCGCCACCTACGTTACAGGTGCCGGTGTTTCTGTGATGGGGCAGACAACGCAGGGGGTGGTGGCTCCCAACTACGACGGCTCGAACATCACAGCGGCGACCGTGAATGCCACTCAGAACATCAATGATGCCGGCACCAACCGCACCATCACAGGAAACGTGTCGGCCAACTCGCTCCGCTCTTCCGGTGGAACGGCCTCGACATTTACCCTTTCCTCAGCGTCTTCACTTTCGCTGGGAGTTGGCTGGCTTACCAATGGCAATGTCGCCTACGCCATCGCGGGCACAAACAGCACCTCGACTTTGACGAGCACCAATCCGTTCCTCTATGTTTACGTCAATCAAAACACGACATCGATCAACGCCAACATCACAGGAAACCTCTCGCTGGTGAAGTCTGGTGGCTCGGCTCTGACTCTCAACAACAGCGTCGCAGTCGGCAACAACACCTACACGGGCACCACTTACGTCGATGCGGGCACGCTGAATCTCTCCGCTGCTGCGGCGAACATCGTTGTGATCCCGGGGGATCTTGTCATCAACAATGCCACGGTGACCATGAACACGAACGCTGGCCAGATTGCAGCGGGCAGCAATGTCACGATCAATGGCGGCGGTGTTCTCAACCTCACGGGTTCGAACACTTTCACCAGCTTGAAGATCACCAGTGACGGCGGCAATGGCAACCCAACGGCAAATGTCTCCACCTTGCTGACGCTGACTGCCGCGACAGCCATCTCCGCGAGCAATGACAACCTCAGCTACACGCCTACCATTGCAGGCACCAAGCTGGTGCTGAGCAACGCCAATCCGAGCATCAATGTCAGTGCTGGCCTCTCCCCGAGCGGCCTGATCATCACTGCGCCTCTTGATACGACAGGCGGTGGCACCATCTCCAAGACCGGTGCCGGTTCACTGATCCTCAATGGCGGCACGGCGCATGTGTTGACCGGCGGTCTGAACGTCATGGCAGGCACGCTCGTCTTTGACAACACAGCAGCTTCTAATCCTTACGGCACAGGCACCATCAGTCTGGCAGACGGTGTCGCCATCCGCGCCGGCACGGCGGCACGCACCGTTGGCAATGCCATTTCAGTGGCTGGCAACCTCACCTTCGGCACGCTGGCTGCTGATAACGCCACAGCCAACGCCACGAACAATCTGACCCTCAGCGGCACGGTCACTTTGGCTGGAACCAGCCAGACCATGACCGTCAATGGCCTGCTCATGGTTGGAACCATCAGCGGTCAGTTGACCGGTGGCAACGGACTGACCAAGGACGGCCTGGGAACCTTGGTGTTGTCCAAAAACACCAACAACTATGGCGGTGCCACGACTGTCAGCGCTGGTGTTCTCCAGCTTGGTGCCGCAGGCGTCATTCCTGACACCTCCGCCGTCACGGTTTCTTCCGGCGGCTTCTTCAACCTCAATGGCAACAATGAGGCCATTGGTTCCCTTGCAGGAAATGGAGAGGTGATCAATGCAGGCGGTGCCGCCGCCACGTTGACCACAGGCGGCGATGGCACGGACACCACCTTCTCCGGCAACATCACCAATCAGGGTAGCGCGCTGAACTTCGTGAAAACAGGTGCTGGTACGCAGACCCTCAGCGGTGCCAACAGCTACACCGGCACCACCACGGTGAACGCTGGCATGCTACAGTTTGCCCAGGAGGCAGCCCTCTACAACAACACCCCTGCTAGCTGGACGAACACCAACCTCGTGGTCAACAGTGGAGCCACCGCCGCCTTCAACGTGGGTGGCACCGGTGAGTTCACCGCGTCAGACATCGCCACCATTCAGCCTCTTGGCACTGGCACCGGTGGCTTCAAGAACGGCTCGGTGATCGGTCTGGACACAAGCAACGCGGCTGGTCGCAGCTTCACCTACTCCACGGCTATCGCTGATACCAACGGCGGTGCCAATGTGGTCGGAGTCACCAAGCTGGGGGCCAACACGCTCGTCCTCACTGGTGCAAACAGCTACTCCGGCCCCACCAAGGTCACTGCTGGCACTCTGCAGGTCGGAGATGGCACCAGTGGCGCGCTCAATGGCACGACGCTCAATGGCGCTGGCACCGTGACCGTGGTCCAGGCGGGCAGCACCATTTTGAACTCTCCTGTCCTGGCTGGCGGCTCTGATGGCACTTCAGGAGTGGGCGTGATCGCCGGCTCCACCATCATTGGTGACGTCGCAAGCACAGCCAACGCTGGGGTGATCGCTCCTGGTGCCGGCAACACCGGTCTCAGCAACCTGACGCTTAGCTTCACTGCGGCTGGCACCGCCCTGACCGTCGCCAGCGGTTCCCAGATGCAGTTGAGCATCACCACCCCGACGACGCTCGCGGACTCCGGCATTCTTTCCGCGCTTGATGCTGGCACCTATACCGACGCTTTCACCTACATCACGAACAACGCGCCTTCCTGGACCACGGGTGCCCCTGCCAGCGCCGGGAACCATGACTTCGTCAGCCTGTCCAACGGCACCTTGAGCCTTGGCACACGGCTTGATGGCACCTTGGGCAACGGCACGGTCTCCATCATCGACAACGGTTATCTGACTGGTGCCCAGACCGGTGACGTGTTTAACCTCCTCGACTGGCAGGGTGTGATGGGCGGTACGTTTGTCACGACCGGGTTCACTCAAGGCGGAGTGTTGGGGGATATTGATCTGCCACTGCTTACCAGCGGCCTCTTCTGGGACACCTCGGCCTTTGCTAGCAGCGGTGTGCTGATTGTGGTTCCCGAGCCTTCACGGGTTCTGCTGCTCATGCTGGGCCTGTTGTCGCTGCTCGGCTTGCGCCGCCGCCGTCGGCAGGGGGAGCTTTGATGGGTGGGTGGTTTTTTCCCGGCGGCAGGCGGTTAAACGCCCGCGCCGGGAAACACCAACACATTGCGGCCCGGTAGAGGCTCGTTCGGCAGGGTAAATCAAGTCGGCGTCGTAAAACTCATTTCCCCTTGGCGGAGTACGACACCGATCCTTTCCAAGCAGATCATTGACTTCCTCCTTCGCTCTCCTGCGTTGAGCTACGAAAGACAGGCTGGGGCAAGCCGGGTATGCGAGCTCCCGCGCGAGGTCGGGCCGCTCGTCCACAAGCAGCGGCCGAGCGTTTCCACGCTCGCTTTCCGGAAATCAGTTTCGCAAAACGCTCTCACAGGCAGCCCGCCTGCGCTGCTCAGCCTGCCTTCTGCCCTTCTGCCCAGCGGATGGCGAAGTAGGCCAGCTCGCCGGTTTCGTTCATCCCCAGTTTAGCGCGGATGTTCATCTTGTGAACATCCACGGTCTTGGTGCTGATCCGCAGCGCTTCAGCGATCTGCCCGGTGGTTTTGCCCTGGCCAATGAGCACGAAGACTTCAAACTCACGATCGCTGAGCTCTGAAATGGAATCCTTCGTTTCAGAAGCATTGCCGGAGGAAAAAGCCTTCAGTATTTCCTCGGACATGTCTTCGCTGACGGCGATGCCGCCGGCGGCCACGCGGTGCAGAGCCTGTTCCAGTTCTTTCTGCGGGGCGCTCTTCATGACATAACCGCGGGCACCCGCCTTCAGGGCCCGCTGCGCGTAGAGCTTCTCATCATGCATGGAAATGGCGATCATGGGCAGCTTCGGGCGCAGCAGACGGAGATCCTTGATCAGTTCTAGACCGGAGCGGTCTGGCAACGAGATGTCCACGACCAGAACATCCGGCGTGTCTTCGTCCACCTTGCGCACGGCCTCAGAGGCGTCTCCGGCCATCCAGGCAAAGGCCAGATCGGTGGCGTTTTCAATGAAAAGACGCCAGCCTTCACGCATCATGGTGTGGTCATCCACGATGGCTATGCGAGTGATTCCTGGAGGCGATTTTTGTTTCATTGGCGCATGGTGGTGAGGGTTCGTCAGCTTGTCGTACTCAGGGAGTCTTTAACGGAATCCGCACAATCGCAATCTGGAAATCCCGTACTCCCTTTTCAATGGTTCTCTCCAGCGTGGCGGAGAGTGTGCGCAGCCGCTGGCCCATGAGATGCAGACCCATGCCGAGTTTGTTCGGCTCTGCTGGTTCGGCAAAGGCGGCACCATCATGAATGACGCTCAGCACGACGTTCTCATCTTCCATCCGTACCGTGATGTTCATGACGCTCGGCTTGGAATGCTTGCAGGCGTTGACCGCCAGTTCTTGCGCAATGCGGAAGAGCAGCTCCTGGGCGCTGCCGGTCAGGCTGGTGCTCAGATCGGAATAGTCCAGAGAGCACCGGACCTTGAATGATTTTTCCGCAAACCGCAGCACGTTCTCCAGCGCATCCTTCAAACCATGATTTTCGATGCCCACGGGAGCGAGCCCCCAGGCCATGCCGCGTGCGATGACCGTCGATTCCGAAAGCTCCTCCGCCACCTGCCCGGCCAGGCTGGCGGTCTTGCCGTCACTCGCCTGGAGAATTCCCTGCACGACCTCGGCTTTCATTTTGGTCGCGGAGAGTCGTTGGCAGAGATCGTCATGCAGGTCCCGGCCGATTTTTCTGCGTTCCTGTTCGGCGGCTTCGAGCACCATGTTTTCCACCTCTCTTAGTTTGACCACGGCTCCGGTAAATTCCTTGGAGATCATGGAGAGTTCATCCCGGCCCTCCAGCACCTGGGGGAGGGCTGAATTGGTGGCGGTGGCGCGCAGGATCTGCACCACGCTGCGCACCCTGCGGGTGACAAGCTCATCCAGTGCAAACCAAAGCAGCAGGCATGAGGCCAGCAGCACCGCCGCCTGGCGCAGAGATTCCTGCCATGCGTCCTCGCGCACCTGATCAAACGCCATCGTGGCATCGTAGCGGATCAGCACCGCAGCCTGGCTGTTGGATTCATAGGTCTCAAAAAATGGGACCATCACGATCAGGTTTCTAATGGTGGTGTCCCATTCAACCACCGGCTCCATCGTGGTGAGCACGGCTGCATGCCGCCGCCATTCTTCCGCCAGCGGTGTTTGCAGGACATCCATTTGGAACCACTGCATGTGCGTGGCGCAGACGACGAGGCCCTCCTTGTTGCAGACGAGACCCAGATCCACGTCGGGGGACAGCGACACATAGGCCATCTCAAGTTCCGCAGCGCGTTCCTGCTGCTTGCGGGAGAGATGTTGCAGCAGTCCGGCCAGACGGCTGCCGGTGTCGGCAGCCTCCTGGGTCATGCGTTCGTACTGACGATCCAGCAGCCAATGCTTATTTCTCCAGTTGTTGTACAGGATCATCATCAGGCCAAACAACCAGACAATCAGGGTGATGCGGCTTTGGATGGAGCGGAAAAAGTTCAACGGAATGCCTCCTCACTGAAGCTGCGGCTGATCCACTCACTGGCCGTCGGCCTGGACAGGATGACGCGGTTACGGACCATCTGTTCCTCCATTTGGAGAGCCATTTGCGGCAGATGTTTCAGCATTTTTACATTTTCAGCCGCCTTCAGCGAGTGCAGCTTGCCGAGGCATGCCGCCAGTTCATCAGCCTCGAGCCGTTCACGCCGCAACACTGCATCCATGCCTGGGAAAGGCTTTCCGGCCCAGATTTTTTCTGCCATTGCGGCCTGAACTTTGAGCAGAGAAACCAGCTCCTGGCGGGAGGCTGCGCATGCCCGCTCGGAGGCCACGAGCACGTACACGATCGGCACCTTGAGCTGGCTGGAATCATACAGGCTGTGCATGCCACTGCGCGACAGGCGGGTCAGCCACGGCTCGGTGGCCACCACGGCATCCACCTGACCGGCCTGCAGGGCCTGTTCCATCTCCGACTGGAACATGGGCACCGTTTCCATGTCATCGATGGTCAGACCTGCGCCTTCCAGCGCATTCATCAGCAGGTAGGTGCCGGCACCGCGTTCAATTCCCACCCGTTTGCCTTTAAGATCCTCCATGCGCTGAAGTCCTTGACTCGCCAGCAGCGCATCCGCGCCGACAGACTGGCTCAGTGCCATGAGCACCTTCAGTTTCTGCCCGGCATCCCGCATGCGCACGACGCTGTCCAGCGTCACCACAGCCACGTCGGCCGCACCACTGCCAAATGCCCGCATGACAGCTGAGGACCAGGGAATCTCGATGACTTGAAAGCGGTTGTGGGGGAGTACTTGCATGTCTCCCGCCAGGAGCAGAGCTTCGGCCGCCGGACACATTCCCGGTACGATGCGCAGCCGGTGTGCTTTTTTCTCATAAGGGAAGAATGCGGCTACGATCAGCAGCACCGCACAGATGGGGGCCAGGAGTCGTCGCAGCAGCGCCTTCGAATGATTCATCTAGGCATCATGAAGAAGCAGGTGCCTCATGTCCATCTCTGCGTGTGCGGGAAAACTTCTTTGTCGTTTCTTTTTCTGGCCTCGGAGTGAGCATCCGCTAAGCTGGCTTGCATGACAGCAGTTTCCCCCGCCATTTCGCGTCGTCATTTCCTGACCGCCAGCGCCGCCGCGCTCGGTTTCCCCACCATCATTCCCGCTACGGCTCTGGGCAAAGGGGGGCGGCCGGCGCCTTCTGAGCGCATCACTGTCGGTGCCATTGGCTGGGGGACGATTGCGGGGGATTGGACGCCCTCCTTCCTCAACAATGACAAATGCCAGGTCATTGCCGTGGCGGATCCGATGAAGGAATACGGCCACTACGGCTACGATGGCAAGAGGACCGGCGGGCGTGAGGCAGGGAAGAAGATCATCGATGCGCATTATTCTCAGTCGGCAAACAAGCCGGTGAAGGCCTGTGCCTCCTATGCGGATTTTCGTGAGATGATGGAGAAGGAAGACCTGGATGCGGTGCAGGTTTCCACGCCTGACCACTGGCATGCCTATCTGGCCATCTATGCCGCTCGCAAAGGCAAACATATCTACGGCCAGAAACCGCTGGCGCTCACCATCGCCGAAGGCCGTCGCATGAGCGATGAAGTGGCCAAGGCAGGCGTCACCTGGCAGACTGGCAGCCAGCAGCGCAGCGACCAATACTTCCGCCTGGCCTGCGAGATGACGCAGAATGGCCGCATCGGCAAACTCAAGCGCGTGCGCGTGGGTCTGCCGGGTGGCCATTCGAACTGGAATGGCATGGCGGACCAGATCAATCCCGCGCCGCTGCCGCCTGACTTTGATTATGAGATGTGGCTCGGCCCTGCCGAACACATGGACTACCGCCCCGCGCTGCTGCCGCTGAACTGGCGCCACAACTTTAATTTTTCCGGTGGCATGATCACGGACTTCGGTGCGCATCACATCGACATCGCCCAGTGGGGCATGGGCACGCAGCTCAGCGGCCCCGTCGAGCTGCGCAACGTCTCCGGCACGATGGACAAAGCGGCGCTCTACAACACGGCCGCGGAGTTTTCCTTTGAGTGCGTGTATGAAAACGGCCTGGTCATGCATGTGGCCAGTCCGACTCATCAACTCATGCCTGAGGTGGAGGCTGTGCTTGCCACACCAAATGCCAAGAAGCCCTTCGATCACGTCGGCGTGATGTTTGAAGGTGATGAGGGCAAATGGATTTACGTCAACCGTGGCAAGATCACCGCCAGCAGCCCGGAGATCTTGCGCGAGAAGACCCGCCCAGAGGAAATCCATCTCTACGAAAGCAAGGATCACACGGACAATTTCCTCTCTTGCATCTATGACGGCAAGCCGACGGCCACGCCCATCGAGGTCTCGCACCGCAGCATCACCATCGCGCATCTGGCGAACATTGCCCTGCGCAGTGGCAGCACCGGCTTGAAGTGGGATCCGAAGTCCGAAACCATTGCCGACAACGCGGCTGCCTCCAGCCTGCTCTCCAAGGAATGGCGCAAGCCCTGGGTGCTTTGATTCAGCGTCCTACGCTCTCCGTCTTCTCACTTCATCGCATGCCCAAACATTCCCTGTCATCGAACTGGTGCGGCGTCATTCTGGCGGTCATCCTGGCTCAGAGTGCGGTCTCGCCAGCGGGCATGCACGCGCAGGATACGATCAACATTGGTCCGCTGAAGCCGCTGGAGACACTGCCATCCCTCGGGCCTGCAGCATCTTTGTTGCCGACTACGGAAACCCAGATGGCTGCTCCCGCAGCACCGGCAGCGCCTGCTGCTCCAGCCCCTGCGGCACCTCCTCCGCTGCCCACCAGCACTTCGCTCGTCAACAGCGGACCGACCGCACAGGCCTATCTCTACATCGAGCCGTTTCAGACGCGCTTTGAAGTGCTCTTTGATGCAGCCACCGTGCAGGCATGGCTGCTGCCTGATGCGCCGTTGCCGGAATCGCTCACACCTGAGCAGCAAAAGCAGATCATCGAAACCATAGCGGCGCGTGCCGCTGACTGGTGCGCCCTGAGTGCGGGCGATCAGACGCTGTCCGTGCCGCAGCCTCTGGTGGCGGTGATCAAAGGGGTGCCGGGGAACACACTGCCCCTGAAAGAGGGGGATGCGGTGGCCCTGAATCAGGCGCTGGTCGGAATCATGTGGGAGTTTGCCACGCCACCCGGTCCGGATGAATTGAACGTCACCTGGAAAGGCTGGATCAAAGGCACCACCAAGCTGCCAATACGCGTCTTTTTTGGCCCTTTGAGCGAGGCAGGCGAGATTCATTCCGCAGTCAAAAATTTTCGCTGGCGCAATCAGGGCCGCATGCCGCGTCCTGCGCCGCTGGCGGCAGTGCCGCAGATTCCACTGCCAAAGCCGTTGCGTCTGCCAGTGGGCGGCATCGTTTGGGGCGTCGCCGGTCTGGCGTTTTACATCTACCTCAAGGTGAAAGATCACAAGCTCCCAGGCGGCAGCCTGCCGTATTATGCCGTCTGGATTTTGGGTGGCGTGCTCATGAGTCAGCTGCTGGTGGTGCCGGTTTATTTCGGCGGGGGCGCTCCGGCTGTCACCCAGGTCGCTGAGGCGCAGAGGATCGTTTCCCCGCTGCTGCGCAATGTGTACCGCGCATTCGATCATCATGCCGAGTCCGACGTCTATGACGTGCTGGCCCGCAGCGTGGACGGCGAGCTGCTGCGCAGACTTTACCTGGAAACCATTCAGGCGCTCACGCTGGATGGCCGTGAAGGCACCCGTGTCACCATCGCCGAATTCTCCGCCACCGTGGACAAAGTGGAGGCCGATCCGAAGGGCGCGGGCTTTGTGGCGGATTGCAACTGGATGGCCCGTGGCATCGTCGGCCACTGGGGCCACAGCCATCCCCGCGTCAATATTTACAATGCGCGCATCACCGTCACACCGGTGCAAGACGAATGGAAGCTCACCGGCCTTGAGGTGCAGGAAGTGCGGCGACTGTAGCGCCGTCTAGCGGCCGACGGCGAGAGCGGCGATGATGCCGATCAGGATGATGAGCAGCAGCGCCAGCAGAACCAAGGCAACGATGGAGCTTTTGCGTTTCACATGCGGCGTGGCTGCGATGATCCGCTGATATTCTGGCGTCATTACAAACTGGCCCTGTTTGCCCAGCACCTTCACGAGGATGTAGATATTGATCAGTGTACCCATTGGAAAGGCGAACAATCCGAGGCAGGAAAAGATGATCGTGGGAATGCGCGCCCAGCCTTTCAGCCGCCTTAGGCCATAAGCCACCGAACCCTGTCCGATGCCGATGGCGATGATCAACACTCCAACAAGGGGCGCATACGCGCCGATATTCAGATTGTTGCCAACAAAAGTGGACAAGCCGACGAGAATCACCATGAACGCACCGAGATAGTACAAGGTGCCCACAGACTTGATCGTCGCCTCGGTGTTGATATGCTCTTTGCGTACGAGTTCATCCAGGCTGCTGGACTGAAGAACCTGTGACTGCGGAGCGGCGTATGGGTTAATTTCCATGGGTTGGATTTGTATCTTATTATTAAGAAAGTCAACTGCTGCGTGAATGCTCCGACACAAGGTGCATTTTCACTGCGTACATGCCCCATGCGCCAGTTGCTTCTCCTCATCGCCATCCCTGTCTTCGCCGCTGATCTCCCGCCGGACAAAGGCAGCGCAATCCCCGAGAGTGGCAGTCGCCCCGTCGTCATCAGTGGCAAAGCATCGCTCGCATTGCCGAAGCACGATCTTCCGGACGGCTACCAGCTCGAAGTCGTGGCCGCTGCGCCACTCGTCACCCATCCCATCATGGGCTGTCTCGATGACAAGGGCCGTCTCTTCGTCGGTGATGCCGTCGGTGTGAACTGGAACAAGGCGCAGCTCGAAGCGAATCCGCCGAACCGCGTCCTCATGCTCGAAGACACCGACAAAGATGGCAGCTTTGACAAGAGCACCGTCTTTGCGGACAAGATGACGTTTCCGCAAGGATCCTGCTGGTTGAACGGCAGCCTCTACGTCGGCTCACCGCCCGGCATCTGGAAGCTCACCGACACCGACACCGACGGCGTCGCCGACCAGCGCGAGATGATCGTCGGCGGTTTCGACTACACCGGCAACGCCGCCGACGTCCACGGCCCCTTCCTCCATCCAAACGGCCGCCTCTACTGGTGCCACGGCCGCAAAGGCCACAAGGTCGTGCAGAAAGACGGCACGCTGGTCGATGAATCGCTCGCCTGCGGTATCTGGAGCTGCAAGCCCGACGGCAGCGACGTCGCCTGGCACTCCCTCGGCTGCGGTGACAACCCGGTCGAAGTCGATTTCACTCGTGACGGCGACATCATCGGTGTGCAGAACCTCTACTACACCCAGCCGCGCGGGGATACGATCATTCACTGGCTCTACGGCGGCGTCTATGAGCGCAGCGACCAGCTCAAGGCCATCGCGCATCTGCCGCGCACTCTCGAAACCATGCCGGTCATGTACAACTTCGGCCACGTCGCCGTCAGCGGCTGCTGCTTCTGGAGGAGCTATCCTTCCAAGAACAAGGACGCACAGCAGTTCATGGTCACCCACTTCAACACCCAGCGCCTCGTGCGCATGGAGCTCACTCCCAGCGGCAGCACCTACAAGGCGGTCGAAAACGAATTTCTCAAACTCTACAACCCCGACATCCATCTCACCGACGTGATGGAAGACCCGCGCGACGGCTCGCTCCTCCTCATCGACACCGGCGGCTGGTTTCGCATCGGCTGTCCCTCCAGCCTCATGGCGAAGTCGGATCTGCTGGGGGCTGTTTATCGCATCAAATCCACAAAACCACACGCGGTAGCGCTGACGGGCAAGAACCCGGCGGCGGTCGAGTATCCGGGAGATTTGAAGGCTGCCGTTACCAATCTTCAATCAACCGACCCGCATGTGCGGCAGCATGCTCTTGCGGTTGTCGCGCGTGTCAGTTCAGGAAACAGCGAGGTAAAGGCAGCCCTGCGTCAGATGATGGGGGAGAAGCTCGATGCTTCTCTTGAGCATGCCTTGATCTATGCCGCCAAAATTCAGAAGGCCGTTGGCTATCAAACACTCAAGGACTGCTCTGAGCCGCTGGCATTGCGCCGCATGCTCCAGAGCTTTGCTTCGGAAGAGGCCGCAGATCGCAGCTTGAGCCTTGGGATCGCCATGAAGCAGCTGGATGCCGCAGATCCAGAGCTGGCTAGGGTGGCGCTGAGCTTTGCGACTTCCCATCCTGATGCGGATGAACGCATCACAGCGGACGTCGCCAAATGGCTGGCTGAACCCAAACTGGCTCCGCAGCGTCTCAACGCCCTTTCAGGCTTCTGCGCCGTACTCATCACGAAGCCTGAAACCCAGAAGCTCATCACAGCGATGCTTGCCCACTCTTCGCCGGAGGTACGAGGGCTCGCTTTAAATATTCTTGCGTCACAGACCACTGGCACGACTAACGAGGCTTGGTTTCCTGCGTTCGACAAGCTTCTGGCCGCCGCCCCCACACCGCCGCTTTTTGACGCCATCAAGAAACTCAAGACGCCGCACTTCGATGTCGCGCTGCAGGCCATCGCCAATGACACGAAGAGTCCGCTCGCCATTCGACTTAGAGCGCTCGATGCTGCTAAGTCGGTCAAACTCACTGGGGAAACCTTGGCGATGGTGAAAGGCGTGCTCGCCGATGCGGCCTCCTCCGCTGCCGCGAAGATTCAGGCAGCGGGCATGATCGCCAGTGCGCCTCTGGCCAAGCCGCAGCTTCTGGAACTCGCGCCGCTTTTTGCCACGCTGGGCCCCGTTGAACTCAAGGCGCTGCTCGGCATTGTGCGCAAATCGAAAGAGCCCGAAGTCGGGCGTGCGTTTGCCAATGAGATTGCGAAGAGCCCTGTCATCGCCAGCCAGCAGGAGAGTGCGTACCGCACTGCGTTTAGCGATCTGCCGCCTGAGATTTTTGAAACCATCATCCTGCCTGCTTACAATGCCGCCGTCGCGGCCACGGAAGCCAAGAAGCGCCAGCTCGGGCCGCTGGCCGACAAAGTCATCGCCAGCGGCAATGCCTCGAATGGAAAGAAGAACTTTGAACTCGGCAAAGGCACCTGCATCGCCTGCCACAAGATTGGTGAAGCGGGCCGGCCCATCGGTCCCGATCTCTCCCACATCGGTGCCATCCGTACTGAGCGCGACCTGCTGGAAAGCATCCTCTTTCCCAGCAACACGCTTGCCCGCGATTATGAGGCGCATGTCATCGAAACCAGCGATGGTCAGCAGACTTTGGGAGTGATCAAATCGCACACTGCCGAAGGTCTGCTCGTCATCGACATCGCTGGCCAGGAAAAAACCATTGCGCACCAAACCATCGCTGGTGACACGACGCTGACGATCAGCCTCATGCCTCAGGGCCTGGATCAAACCTTGCCCGAACCCGAACTCCTCGACCTCGTTGCCTGGCTCCGCAGCCTGAAGTAACGCACTACTCCGCCAGCAGCATCTGCTTCGCCGCCTGCAGGTGCTTCTGCTGCTCCGGCGGCAGTTCGGGATACTTGAGCTTCATGTTCTTCATCTCAGCCAGGATCGCGGCGCTGACGATGAGGCGCATGTTTTTCTTGTCATCCGCCGGGATGACATACCAGGGGCAGTCTTCGTTGGCGGTGGCGCGGATGGCATCTTCATAAGCCGCCATGTATTCCTTCCAGTGGCCGCGCTCGCCCACATCGCCTTCTTCAAATTTCCAGTTTTTGCTGGGCGTGTTGATGCGGTCAAGGAAACGCTTCTTCTGCTCGTCCTTGGACACGTTGAGGAAGAATTTGAGGATCAGGATGCCGTTGCGGTGGCAGTAGGCTTCATAGTTGCGGATGTCTTTGAGCCGGTCGGAGAAGAGCTTGTCGAGGTTCTTCGTCGTTTGCGCGGGCAGTCGCTGCACCTTGGTCACGATCTCGGGATGCACGCGGCAGACGAGCACCTCTTCGTAATAGCTGCGGTTGAAGATGCCGATGCGCCCGCGTACAGGCATGACACGGCTGGTGCGCCACATGAAGTCATGATCCAGTTCAGCCGACGTGGGACGCTTGAAAGCATGCACCTCCACGCCCTGAGTGTTGACGCCGCTCATCACGTGCTTGATCGTGCTGTCCTTGCCGGCGGCGTCCATAGCCTGAAACACCAGCAGCAATGCCTGCCGGTCCTGCGCATACATCTTTTGCTGCAGGTCGTCGATCTCCGTGCGGAATTCGGCGATGAGGGATTCATAGTGGGCGTCGTCCTGGTAGAGGCTCTTCACCTTCGTCTTCGCCTTCTTGAGGCGAAACGGTCTGCCGTCGGGCACATGGAAATCATCGAGATCGAGTTTGAGTTTCATGATGAGAAGAAGGGAACGCAACGGTTCGGGGAGGTTGGCGTGAAGGTCAAGAGGTCAAGGTGGTGCCTTCAGCGCAAGCATGGCGCTCTCAATGCCAAGCACTGAAGAGAGTCTGCCGCCTGGCATGCGGATAGTGCTGTGTGATGAACGCGCCTCACGACAATCTTAACTGCACCCATTGTGGCTCGCCGGTGCCGGCAGGGCGTGATGATGGGTTTTGCTGCGCTGGCTGCAGCTATGTGCATGATCTCCTGCACCAGCAGGGCTTCGATCATTTCTACGATCTCAAAGGCAAGGCGGCGCTCCCGCCGGTGGCCCCGCAGGCATTGCGCGAGCGCGATTATGAGTGGCTGGTACTGCTGCAAACCGAGGCGGACGGCACGGGAGAAGGGGATGCGGTGGAGCTACGCCTGGCCGTGCAGGGCCTGTCATGCGTGGGCTGCGTGTGGCTCATCGAGCGGCTGTTTGCGCGGCATGCGGGTGCTCTGCGGGTGAATGTGGATGTGGTGCATGGCGAGGTGCGCATGTCATGGCAGCGGGGTCGGTTTGATGCCGTGGCCTGTGCGCGTGATCTGCAAAGCTTCGGTTATCTCCTCGGGCCGCAACGGCAGGGCGGGGAGCAGAAGGAATCTTCTGGCCTGGAACGGCGCATGGGTGTGTGCGGGGCCTTTGCGATGAATGCGATGGCGTTTTCGCTGCCAGCGTATTTTGGCATGCCGCGTGACTTTGCCTTCGCGCACTGGTTTGAAATCATCGCGGCATTTTCGGCCACGCTGGCCATGGCGGTGGGCGGCAGCTATTTCATCGAGCGTGCGTGGCGCAGCCTGCGCGCTGGTGTGCTGCACATCGACACCCCCATCGCACTGGGCGTGACGGCGGCGTATGTGGGATCCATCGGCGGCTGGATAGCCGGGGTGGATGGACTGCGGTATTTTGACTTTGTGGCGATCTTCATCTTTCTGATGCTGACCGGACGCTGGGCCCAGCAGGCAGCTGTGGAGCGCAACCGCCGCCGGTTGATGCGCGACACCTCCATCCCGGACGCCGTGAGCGTGCTGGATGACGCAGGCATGGAGGCGCTGCAGCCGGTGGCCTCTTTGCAAAGCGGGATGCAGTTTGTGGTGAAACCCGGGCAGACGGTGCCGGTGGCCGCCAAACTGATCAGCATGGACGCGTCGGTGAGCCTGGAGTGGATCAATGGCGAGAGCGAAGCGCAATCACGTGGGGAAGGGCAGTTGCTGCCTTCGGGTGCGTTGAACATAGGCACGCAGGCGGTGACGGTGGAAGCCGTGGAGACGTGGGAGGATTCGACGTTGCGGCGCCTGCTGGATGCGCGGCGTGAGGCGGAATTTCGTGACGTGCGGCTGGAGCAACTGCTGCGGGGGTATCTGGTGGTCGTCGTGGTCGTGGGTGTCGCCGGGGCCGTTTGGTGGTGGAGTCACGGCTATGGCGTGGTGCAGGCATTGCAGGTGATGATTTCGATCTTCGTGGTTTCCTGCCCATGTGCATTGGGCGTGGCTGTGCCGCTGGCGGAGGAAATGGCGGCGTCGCGGGCGGAGAAGCTGGGCGTGTTTGTGCGCACGCTGGGTCTGTGGAAGCGGCTGATGCGCGTGAAGCGCGTGGTGTTTGATAAAACCGGCACCCTGACGCTGGAGAACCCTGTGCTGGAAAATCCCGCCGTGCTGCAGGCGCTGGATGCGGAAGCGCGTGTGGCACTACGGCACCTCGTGACGGGGAATTTGCATCCCGTGAGCCGTAGTTTGTTCGATGCGGTGGCGTTTACCGGTGCTGCCATGCCAATGGCAGGGACCGTGAAGGAAACTGTGGGGCATGGTCTGGCGTTCAACGATGCAGGCGGTCACGAATGGCGACTGGGCAGGCCTGAAGCCGCCGCCTCCGGGGATGCGGTGCTGAAGCGTGATGGCGTGGTGCTTGCAGCGTTTCGCTTCCGCGATGAACTGCGCGCCGAGTCGGTGCAGGAGGTCAGGCAGCTTAGGGCGCAGCAGATCGAAGTCTGTGTGCTCAGCGGTGATCGTACGCGCAAGGTGGCGGACATAGCACACAAACTGGAACTGCCGGAATCATGCTGGCAGGCCGAATTGACGCCGGAAGCCAAAGCCGCCTGGCTGCGGGAGAGGAACCGCGATGACACGCTGTATGTGGGCGATGGAGCGAACGACAGCCTAGCCTTTGATGCGGCGCTGTGTGCTGGCAGTCCGGTCACCGGGCGCAGCTTCCTCGAACAGAAGGCTGATTTCTTCTTCCTGGGCCACAGCCTGCGCTTTGTGACCGGCCTATTGACGGTGGCGCAGATGCATCGGCGGGCGACGCGCCGCGTGTTCGCTTTTTCTGTGAGCTACAACATCGTCACGGCGGTGGTGGGGCTCTCCGGGCACCTGAGCCCGCTGGTGGCGGCGGTTTTGATGCCGCTAAGCTCACTGTGTACGCTGTCGTTGGTGGCGTGGACGTTCAGGAGATCGTCATCGCAGGCGAAAAAGAGACTGTCTGCACCGGCAGGAGTGGCGGCGATACCCGCCACCGTCTGAGTGATGCGGGCACAAAAAAGGGCGGGGATGAACCCGCCCTTTAAAAGGTCTTTTCCCTGAGCCGGATTAAGCAGAGACAGGAGACTCTGGAGCGCCTGGGGCTTTTGGCAGGGTGAAGCGATAGCGGATCTTACCACGCTTGGCAGCGGCACGGGCTTTGCGCTTGGTGCGTTCTTTCGGAGTCTCGTGGGCGCGCAGGCGACGGACTTCTTCGAGGATGCCGTCCATTTCGAGGCGGGTCTTGAGGCGTTTGAGAGCGCGGTCAACGGGCTCGCCTTTGCGGATCTGAATTTCGGTCATAAACGGGTCTGGGTGGTTTGGGAAAAGGGCAGGGAAAATAGGGGAATGAGGGCGGGCGTCAAATGGAATATAGCCTTAAGCGACGAGAGTCTGCTCGCGGTCTGGACCGACGCCGATGAGGCTGATGCGGGCTCCAGTCAGTTCTTCGAGTCGTTTGAGGTAGGCTTTGGCCAGCTCCGGGAGGTCGGAGAATTTTTTGATGCCGCTGAGATCCTGCTTCCAGCCCTGGTGGGTTTCATAGACAGGAACGCAGGCGGCCAGATCCGCGGCGGTGCTCGGCGGGTAGTGGATGGTTTTGCCACGCAGGGTGTAGGCGGTGCAGATTTGGACGGTGTCGAGGCCGTCAAGCCCGTCGAGATTGGTGATGGCGAGTTCATCTGCCCCATTGAGCATGACGGCGTAGCGCACGAGCACGGCGTCCAGCCAGCCGCAGCGGCGGGCGCGACCGGTGGTGGCACCAAATTCGCGGCCCATGTTGTGCAGCATGTCGCCGATGTCATCGTTTTCGGTGACGAAGGGGCCGCTGCCGACGCGGGTGGTGTAGGCTTTGCCCACGGCCACGACCTTGTCGATCATGCGCGGCGGGACGCCGGAACCGGTGCAGGCACCACCTGAGGTGGTGTTCGACGAGGTAACGAAAGGATAGGTACCGTGGTCGATGTCGAGGTAAGTGCCCTGCGCGCCTTCAAAAAGCAGGTTCTTCCCAGCTTTGATCGCCTCGTGCAGATACACCGTGGTGTTGGTGATATGCGGAGCCAGTGTTTTGGCTGCTTCGAGCATGATCTTCACCGTTTCTTCGACGGGGACCAGTTCGACCCCCATCTCTGCAAAGGTGACGTTGTGGCGGGCGAGGCGGTCGCGCAGCTCTTCCTCGAAGATTTCCGGCTGGGTCATCAAGATGGTGCGCAGGCCGTCACGCTCGACTTTGTCGGCGTAGGCCGGGCCGATGCCGCGTCCGGTAGTGCCGATCTTCTTGTCTCCACGCTTGGCTTCGCGTGCCTTGTCCAGACCGCGGTGGTAGGGCATCACCAGGTGGGCGGTTTCGCTGATGAGGAGATTTTCCGGGGTGATGGTGACGCCCTGGTTGCGCAGTTTGGCCATTTCTTCGAGCAGGCCGATGGGGTCCATGACGACACCATTGCCGATGACGCAGACTTTGTTCTTCCAGAGGATACCGGAAGGGATCAGGTGCAGGATGTATTTCGTGCCACCGCTGATGACGGTGTGGCCAGCGTTGTTGCCACCTGCAGCGCGTACCACGAGATCTGCGCCTTCAGTGAGGTAATCGACGATTTTACCTTTTCCTTCATCGCCCCACTGGGCACCGACAATGATTGTATTGGACATGGATTCTTTACTTTGAATGGCGGCATGATGGAGCCGCAAGGATTGTTTTCATGACGCGCAGGCCGTACCATGGCAGCCGGAAGGACCGCTGGAGAGCTCCGAACTGGAGCCAGGAACGCGAGTGCGTATTTGTGGTCAGTCTCAGGATACTCCCATTTGCTTGGCGAAATAAACAGCGGCACCGCAGGCCAGAATACCGGCAACTCCAAGCAGCGTGAGCAGAGCCCCACCGGGATTTTTTTCCTTCACCTTCGGGCCAAAGCCGGTGCGCAGTCTGCCATTGTATGGCTGGCTGCCATAGCCGCTGGAAGGAGTGGAGACCGTGATGGTCGGGGCGGAATAGGCGTCTTCTTCACTGTCGCCGAGGAACACGCAGTTCACATTGCCGAGCTGAAAAGCGGCACCGGAGGCGAGATTGACGGTTTCAACACGGGAACCGCCGACTTTGGTGCCGTTGGTGGAACCGAGGTCGGTGAGCGTCCAGGAATTGCCGTCGAACGCCACCTCTCCGTGATGACTGGACACGGAGTCGTCGGCGATGATGAGCTGGTTATCATCAGCACGACCCAGGGACATGCGTTCGGCGTCGAGTTCGAGGGCGCCAGAGGCACCGTCAGGAGTGGTGAATTGAATACGCGGCATAACAGAGCAGTTCTAGCAGGCCGGGGCAGAAGTGGCAAGAGGGATTCACAGGAGGTGGCTGCGGGCTTGCGCGGGCGGGCGTTCTCGCTAGGAAGGCAGTCAACCATCCCCGCCACCCCTGTGACCCAAATTTTTGAAATCCTCGGAAAATTCGACACTGAAAGCGACTGCCACAAGCTGCTGTACGCTCCACATCCGCTGCCGTTGAAGTACCGCGAAGGGCGGGTGTACAAGATCGAGTTTGAGGGGGACGAGGCGGCGCTGCAGGCGTTTGTGGACAAAGTTTTGATCGACTCCATCAGCCAGGAGGCCCGTACCGGTGGTCAGCCGGCGTTTGAGAAAGCCGCCTTTGTGCTCGAATACGGGATGAAAGGTGCGGCACTGGATCTGGAGAAAGAAATGATCCTTAATTATTACCGCAGCATTCCGAATCCGGGCTTTGAAATCAAGAAGCTGACCCTGCGGACAAGAATCTATGTGTTTGGTGCAGGAGCCGAGCCGGCGCAGTTCGTGCGTGACATCGTGAATCCTGCGATCCATACGCACGAGGTGCTCAAGGCTGCCTGATCAGAACCTGAACGGCTTTCGATAGCAGGCCTGCACGAGTGGCGTTTGTGGTTGTTCCATGAATCCGACCACCTCAAACCAACGTCTTCTGTCCCTCGATGCTTTTCGAGGGTTCATCATGCTGCTGATGGCCTCCTCCGGCTTTGGCATTGTGCAGATGGCCTCTGCTCATCCGGGCTCCGTCTGGGAGTTCATCCGGCCGCAGTTCGTGCATCAGGACTGGCAGGGCTGCTCGTTGTGGGATCTGATTCAGCCGAGTTTCATGTTCATGGTGGGGATGGCGGTGCCGTTTTCGTATGCGAAGCGGCGTGAGCACGGGCAGTCCTTCTTTGGCATGGCCTGGCATGCGCTTTCTCGTTCGGTGCTGCTGGTGGCGCTGGGGGTGCTGCTGGCCACGCGTGCCGGGGACCAGCACACGGTATTTATGTTTACCAACGTACTGGCGCAGATCGGGCTCGGCTACTTTGTGCTCTTTCTGCTCTCACGCATGGGCTGGGAGTACCAGTTGTCCGCGATCATTCTGATCCTGGCGGGCTACACCTGGTTCTTCATCAATCATCCTCTGCCGACGGCGCAGGAGCTTGCCGCCATCGCGGGCATGAAGGGCACGGAGCACGCGATCCTGCCGGGTTTTGCCGGGCATTGGAACATCCACACCAACGCCGCTGCAGCGTTTGACCGGTGGTGGCTCAATCTGCTGCCGCAGGCGCAGCCCTTTCAGTACAATCCCGGTGGGTATCAAACGCTCAACTCTGTCCCTGCACTGGCGACGATGCTTGGCGGTGCGCTTACGGGTGGCTTCCTGATGCACAGCCGGAAAACGGACAAAGGCAGATGCGCCACGCTGCTGGTCACGGGTATGGTGCTGGTTGTGGTAGGCACGGCGCTAGATCTCAAAGTGCTGCCTGTGGTCGGGGCGCAGCTTGATCAATACACATTGCTGCCGGTGGTGAAGCGCATCTGGACGCCCTCCTGGGCCATTCTGAGCGGAGGCTGGGTGCTCATCCTGCTTTCGATTTTTTACTGGCTGGTGGAGATCCTCGGCATGCGGCGGCTGGTTTTCCCTTTGGTGGTCGTGGGCATGAACAGCATCGTCATTTATCTGCTGCACAGCCTGTGCGCGGGCTGGATCACCGAGAATCTGCACAAGCATCTGCCCGAGACGGCTTTCCCAATGTATTGGACGCCGGTCATTGAGCGTTGCGGCGTGCTTTTTGTGCTTTGGCTGATCTGCTGGTGGCTGTATAAACAGAAGGCCTTTCTCAAACTGTGATTTCCCGATTTTTCCTCTTCGCCGCCATCGCCTGCCTCGCAGCCTGCCAGCACAAGCCGGCCTCCTCCACGTCCGCCCGTGATCTAAAGGAGGAGGCGCGCTTTCACCAAGCCGGCCTCATTCTGATTCCTGATCTGCAGCATTCCAGTGCGTGGGAAAAACTCATTCACGTGAACATGGGGGTGCCTGCGGACAAGATCGAAGTGCAGGCGGGGCCGGGCTTCACCACGGTGACCATCAAAGATCTCAAAAACCGGGCCGATGCCGAGAGCGTCGCCCAGGAACTGCGCGCGATAGCTGACAAGCAGCCGGACAAGTTTGGAGTGACGAAAGTGGAGGTGCGGCTCAGCAACCTTCCTGCCACGATCAACCCCTTCACGCTGCCCACGGAGATGTCTCCGTCCGTGCCTACTCCGGGCTCGGATCTCCCAACGCTTTCATTACCGCCGCTCCGCATCGACGGCCGCTGAGGAGCGCGCCGTTGATCGAGACTTGCTCACACCAGTCACCGCAGCGGTAGAGACCGGGCTGGATCACGCTGGCAAGGGGGGCGTTTCCCAGCCGCAACTGTCGGCTCTCAGGCTGTGCATGGCGAATCTGATAGGTGCGCAGGTGCCGCCATTTCGCGACGACGCTCTCCCCGAACCAACGGCACATCTGCTCGCGTACGACCTGTTCCAATTCAGTGCTGGATGGCGCGCCGATGATGGCGGCGGAGATGAGATGCTGCCCCTTGGGCGCATAATGCGGTGACACACGCGAGAGCACGAGGACGCTGTTGACCGGACCGCGGCCATCACCGTCAAGGTGCAGAATGGCATCGCCCGGCGGCAGTTCATCCGTGGCAAAATACATGCAGGTGGTGGAGCGGCTGGGCAGGAGAGTGGTGTTTTCAGCGGCTGGCAGCAGCCGATGCGCCACCTCTTCGCTGACGGCGACAATGACATGGTCGGCCTGCAGAACTTCGCCGGTGTCCAAGGTGACCTCGCCGGCACGTACCGCAGCGACCGGAGCATTCAGCCGCAGGCTCCCCGGTGGCAGCGCCATGGCGAGCTGGTCCGGGATCGACTGCATGCCGCGCGCAGGCAGAGCGCTGCCCGCACGGTCAAACATGGCAAATAGAAACAGCATCATGCGTGCGCTGGTGCGCAGATCCTTCTCGAGAAACACGCCGCCAAAGAACGGGCGGAAGAAGCGGTCGATCATGCCTTCGGAGAAGCCAAAGTCGCGCAGATAGTCCTCCGTTTCGATTTCAGCGAGGTCGCCCGGAGGTTCGCGCAGGCCGAAAACCTCCTTGCGCAGCAGCAGCGTGGTCCATTTGTCACGCAGGGTGACGATGGTTTCGTTGAAGTTCTTCAGTGCCGTGAGCGGATGCGCCAGAGGGTCCGCCATGCGATGGAAGCGGTTCTTCACGAAGACATCTGCACCACGGTAGATCGAACGCAGGTCGAGCGCCTCATAGTCCAGCACCCGCTTGGCCTCAGGATAGCCCGGCAGGAAGATCTGGAAACCGCGATCGAGCAGGAAGCCATCCACCACGTCCGTGCGCACCCGGCCACCGACGGCGTTGGAGGCTTCCAAAATCGTGAAGGGCCTACCTGCTGCTGCCAGCACACGGGCACACGCCAGCCCCGCAAGGCCGGCGCCTACAATGACAATCCTGGGGTGTGCATCACTCATTCATCCTTAATCCGTCGTGCGCTCACCTTGGAGATGCCTTTTGGCTTTGCAAGTGCGGGAGGTATGGCAAGCATGCGCCATGCCTGCCCCCCGCATCCTCATTCTCGGCTCCACCGGCGGCTTGGGTCGTGCCTTGTACCGCCATCTGAACGCCAAATATGACACGACGTCATGGGGGCGTGCCGATCTGGATTTTGAGCAGCCTGACGCCATCCCTGCGAAGCTGGCAGCCCAGGAATTCGATGTGCTGCTCAACGCCGCAGGCATGACCAGCCCGGATGTTTGTGAAGTGCAGCCGGAGCGCGCCTTCCTTGCCAATGCGGTGGCACCGCAGATCCTCGCCGAATGCTGTCAGGCACGCGGAGCACGCATGATCCACTTCAGCACCGACTACGTGTTCAGCGGGGAGCGGCATGACCTGTGGTTCGAAACCGACGAGACGGTCCCCGTCAATATCTATGGCCGCACCAAACTGGCCGGAGAGCAGGCGGTGCTCAAGGCGTCACCATCGGCGCTGGTGGCGCGCGTTTCGTGGCTGTTTGGTGCTGACAAGCCGAGCCATCCTGACACCATCATCCAACGGGCGCTGCAGACTGACGACCTCAGCGCCGTGGCGGATAAAATTTCTGTGCCGACGAGCAACGCAGACATCAGCGGCTGGATCGAACAACTGATAGTCCGGCATCCGACAACCTGTGGCGTACTGCATCTGTGCAACAGCGGTGTCGCTTCCTGGCATTCCTGGGCTGAGGCAGCACTCACGATTGCCGCCCGGCTGGAGGTGCCGGTGAAAACCACGAAGGTGCAGCTCATCGAACTGGCTAGCCTTACCCAGCTCAAGGCACCACGACCGCTGATGACCGTGATGAGCAATGCGAGATTGCAAGGCCTGCTGGGCAGTGAGATTCGCAACTGGTACGATGCGCTGGAAGAGTACGTGGTGCAGAAGTATCAGCCCCAATGACTCCCGCCTCCGCCATGACCCGCTGCGACATCCTGCATGAGGATCGTTTCCTCATTGTGGTGAACAAACCGCAGGGAGTGCTCTCGCACCCGAACCCGAAGTCTGGCAAGCCGCAGATGGCTGCATTTGAAGGCAGCTATGACCATGACCGGCGCTGCTTCAAAACGGCGGCTGGAGTGGTATGGCTGCTGCATCGTCTCGATCAGGACACCTCGGGTGTCTTGTTGGGTGCCAAGGATGAAAAAACAGCCGCCGCATGTCGTGCGGCCTTTGAGGCGGAACTGGTGCGCAAAAAATACCTCGCCTTATGCAGCGGTGCGGCCGCGAAGCCTGAGGGCGTGTGGCTGGACCATCTGATCACAGCGCATGCCAAGAATCAGGTGCGCACGACGGTGCGCCACGGCGCACGTCCCAACGCCGAAGCGAAATACCGGGTGCTTGAGGCGAATGGCCTCAATCGCGTGGTACTCATCGAAGTTGACCTGATCACCGGCAAGACGCATCAAATCCGCGTCCAGGCCGCCTCCCGGCAACTCCCGCTGGTGGGCGATGATGTGTACGGCTCTTTTGATCTGAACCGCAAACTGCGCAAAACGATCCTGGCCAAGCGGCTGTTTCTGCATGCGTTTGAACTGAGCCTGAAGCATCCGGCCTCCGGGCAGCAGCTCAGTGTCAAGGCGCCGCTGCCGCCAGATTTGTTGGCGGTGTTGGAGGCGGCGGGAATGAAGGCCGTACCGTAGCCCTCTCAATCCGTGACCGGACAAAATGTTTGTCGTTTTTCCCTTGTTCCGTCCCAAGCGCATCTGTTGGTTCGTTCAGGCTCGAGCAATGTGCTCTTTAATGTTTTGCCCTTCGTTGGTAGATGCTGCTGTCATCGTGGAAATTCGGTGAACTCATCTTGGTGAGCATAGAACCACTTCACGAGGTCAGGGTAGTATGCTGTCTCGGCCAATTTCTCGAATGCCCCACCCAAATCGCAGAAGAGCTCCTTCTCCTGTGGAGTCAGATGCCAACCATCAATCCCAGCCTCAAGACGCTCTTCTTCAGTCTTCAGATCAACTCGTCCTCTGTAATAGATGTGGCGAGCTTCTCCCAGCAGCTTAGCTGCGTCCTGATGGCCACAATGGTTGAGAACTTCGATGATGTCACTGAATTGATCCCAAGAGTAGATCTGATAGAACGGACTGTGCCAGCCATCGCTCAGAATTTCTCCGTGTAGTCCAGCCGTGT
>NCCR01000042.1:49235-50749 GCA_002279765.1 Verrucomicrobia bacterium 12-59-8
GCCGTGTCGTGGAGCATCCTCTCTGCCCGGGAGAGTGGCATCTTGAGTCGAATACTCTTGTAGAAGAGAAAGTCCTCAAGGTGGAAAACTTGGTCCGTTGGAGTCTGAATGCCCAATATCTCCTCTAGGGTCAACGGGGGATCGAACTGCTTGGTGTCAAAGTTCCAGGGCATTGTGCTATGGCTCTGCTACTTGGGCGAACGACTCGGATCAGGCGACGGCGAGTGGGAAACGTCGATGACACGACAAATGCCATTCGAGCTGTTGCCTGCATCCGTTTTGTTAGGCGACGTTGGATTCATTGACTTTGCTGGCTTCAGGTTCAAGGAACATGATTTCGATAACTGTGGCCGCAAACCAAACGATGGACGCGAAGAATGATAGATGAGCTAGGCGTGCACAAAAAAGTGCCATCTCATATCTGTTGTTTAGAAAGGCGGGGTCGATTCCTTGAATGCCCGAGGGTCTGTCAATGGAATTCGCTGCCGGAATCAGGAAGGCAAAAACACCTGTCCAAAGTCCGACAGCAATGATGCCGAGCCCAAAAATAGCAACGACGCCGAAGATAACGACGGGACGAGTAAGTTGGCGGTTTTTGTGTAGATAATTCAGAATTGGAGCCGCGGCGATAAGATACCCTGTGCATATCGGCAAGAGTGCCTTTGCAGTATCGAACGCTACATCAAGTTGCTTGGGCGTGAAAAAAACCGTAGTTGCTGGCTCGATGGTCCAAGGTCGCGTCAGAAAAACGTCAAAGACAGCGTAAGCAAGGAGTGGAAGTGAGAAGATAACTCCGACTATCCAAGGCAGCGGTCTCAGAATTTTTGTGGATGATAGGATTGGTGTCATAAGCATGTCTAGAGGCCTAACTAATTGATGAGAAATAATTTTACCGAGTCCATCAACAGCGCTATGGGCCTCAGTTTTTGTTGAGTGCCAACGGGGTTTTGGCTGCATAGGTGCAGGTTTTTTAACGCGCTGGTGCGTCGTATTCAACCATATTGTCGGTTTTCACGCATTGGCGCGTGGTATTCGAGGTTTAAATATGCCTAATCATCGGCGGGGAGAGGGGATTTGCTTTGAGTCCGCACGACGTACCCGGTCTCTAGTATTTGCCCCCTTCGCTGCCGCCAGACCTGAATGCGGTGCCGGCGGCGGCGGGGATGCGAGTGATTTGAGGCGGCGGAGCAGGGCTGGCAGGAGAGGGAGCATCTTGAATGCACGGATGCTTGTTGCATGAGTTGCGCCGCTTCACCTTCGAGCATTTTGCTCGCTAGCCGGTTTGCTTGAGAGCTTGGTTGAGCAATACAGACTGGATTTATCACTCGCAATCAGGCATCATTTTGAGGCATAAACAAAGGAGCTTTGCATCATGGAAGACCGGACCCGCTGGCGGACTCAGCGCCATAAACTACCTTCGCGTCACTGGAACCTCGCCAGCCACTGCCACGCGTGATTTGCAAGACCTCGTGGAGAAGCAAGCGCTTGTTCGCACCGGCACCCTCAAGAGCAGC
>NCCR01000268.1 GCA_002279765.1 Verrucomicrobia bacterium 12-59-8
CATCTACAGCCCCCTCACCCTCACCCAGCTCGTGGTGCGCAACACCCAGCCAAACCTTGATCTGGTGCAGGCCTATGTGGATTCACTCGGCGGCCAGGCTGGTTATACGCAGAACGTCGCCAATCCTCTGCTGCCTCCGGTGGAGGAGAGCATCGAAGAACTTCAGTCCAAATCCGGTCTCATCCCCTTGGACGTGACCCTGCCCGAAACCGGCAGACTGCTGCGCTTCCACGGTGCCCAGCCACCCGAAGTACTCGCGCTCCACTACACCTCCTGGTCGCAGCAGATGCTGCGTGCCGTGCTCGCCATGGCGCTCGGTCTCGCGCTCTTCTGGCGCTTCGGCAGACGCCGTCCCTGGTTCCTCACCCTTCTCGTCCTCATCCTCACCGCCTGGGCCGCCCCCCTCCTTCTCGAATCCTCCCACCTCGCCCTCGCCAACGCCCTCACCTTCGGCTGGCTCTGCGCTCTCATCCTCCACGCCCTCGGCCATTTGTTTACTCAGTCGCTTCCACAAACCGGTCCCCTCCGCTCATTCGTCATTCGTCATTCCGCATTCGTCATTTTCCTCCTCCTCACCCCTTCGCTCTACGCACAGTCCCCACCCCCCGATCCCGCCGCCCACACCGTCATCATCCCCTACGACGTCAAGCAGCCCCTCAGCACCCAGAAAGCCGAACGCTTCTACCTCGGCTACGACGAATTCCAGCGCCTCTGGAACCTCGCCAAAGAAAACCGCCGCGCCCTCCCCACTGACACCGACGCCACCCAGCACGCGGTCATCCACAGCGCCCTCTATCAAGGCCGCATCGAAGAACGCGGCCTCGTCCTCGAAGCCCGCATCACCGCCACCACCCGTGGCGAATGGACAAAACTGTCCCTCCCCTTTGCCCAAACCCAAAACGGCAAGGACACCACCCAGGCCCTCGTCGGTGAAGTCCGTGTCGATGGCAAATCCGCCGCGCTCACCGACAACCTCCTCACCCTCGAACACCCCGGCACCCACGCCATCGAACTCACCGCCACGCTGCCTCTGCCGCGTGACTGGAACGATCTCACCCTGCGCCTGCCACCCTCCCTCTCCGGCCTCCTCGCGCTGACCACACCCAAATCCGACGGCTGGCTCCGCGTGAATGGCGCAGCCGCCACCACCGTCGAAGAACAGCCCGCAGGCCGTCTCTTCACCCAAACCCTCGGCACCCATCATGAAGTGCACCTGCAACGTTCCGCACGCGGCCTCGAACGCGGCGAAGGCCCCGTCCCTTCCGCCACCGTCCACGGCACCCTGACCCTGCGCGAACTCGGACCCGAAACTTTCGATGCCGAAATCGCCTACGAGTTCCCCGGTGCCGTGCGCCGCACCCTGGAATTCGCCATCGATGATCACGGTCTGGAAATCGGCACCATGAACACCTACGCCACCCTCCCCGGTGCAGGCAAAGTTCGCATGCCCACCATGACCGCCCAGACCCGCCGCGAAGGCGGCAAAATCATCTTCACCATCACCCTGCGCCATGAAGTCAGCCACGGTGCCGTCATCCGCATCGAAGGTGCCCAGCGTTTCCTCAACGCCTCCGGCACACGCACGATGCCCCTCATTCAACCCTTGGCCCAGCGCGTGAAACAAGACATCGCCCTGCTGCACGATGACTCCATGAAGATCAAGGTGACCGCCGCCACCGCCCAGCGCTCCACCACCAATGATCGCAACGGTTTGCAGGATGCCGGACGCACCGAACAAAAAGCCGAACTCGTGGCCGCCCTCGCGCTGAAACGCAAGCGCGGCTCATGGACCCGCGCCGTGGTGGGCCTACCCGCCGGTTACGAAGTGCAGGCCGTCCAGGGCCCCGCCCTCACCTCATGGCAGCATGAAGGCTCCCAGCTTTATCTGCAGCTCGATCCCGCCATCGCCGGACCCGATGCCCGTCTCGTCATCCACCTCGCCAAGGTTTCACCCCAGCCCATGACCACTTGGAAACTGGAGCCGCTGAAATTGGAAAATTACGAAAAAGTCGGCGGCAAAGTCTTGATCGTCGCGCATGCCGCCAATGAGATCAAGTTGCCGAATCCGACACAAGGCGTCGCGCTCAAAGAGCTCGATCCCACCGCCCTCGACAGCATCTTCGCCATCGCCCCGCCCATGGAAAAGAAGCGCGCCCTCCAGCATGAAGGCACCGCCTGGACCGTGGACGTCTCCCTCACCCGCCAGCCTTCCCGCTTCTCAGCCGAAACCATGCTCCTCGTCCTCGCCTCAGACGCAGGCATCCGCATCTCGCAGCAAGTCGTGGCCTTGGTGGACCAGGGTGCCGTGCGCAGCATCAGCGTGCGCCTCCCTGCCACCCTCCCCGAAGCCGTCGTCAGCGGCCCCCTCCTCCGCGAGACCCGCTCCCGCATCGACGGCACCGACCGCGTCTATGAATGCTCCTTGCAAACCGAGGTGCTGGACCGCGCTGAGCTGACCTTCGATCTCGATCTCCCCCTCACCACCGAACTCGACGTCCCCTTTGTGAAAGTGGCGGACGCCAGCCGCCTCACCCGCTGGTTCGTCCTCGACAACGCCTCCGCCCGCGAAGCGAAGATCACCACCCAAACGTCACTGGAGGTCGTCGCACGTGAAGCCATCCCCTACCTGCCCGCCGGACTCACCCATCCGCAGTACTTCCGCGCCACGGGAGAGGGTGCGCTCAAGCTCGCCTACACGCAGCTCACCAGCACGGAAGGCAATGCCGCTTTGATCACCCTGGCGGACCTGACCACCGTTCTGCGCCCGGATGGCACCCGCTGGGACATCGCGCAGTATTCGCTGATCAACCGCTCCCTGCAGTTCCTTCCGGTCATCCTTCCGGACCAGGCCGAGCTGATCAGCGTCAGCGTCTCCGGCGAGCCCGTGCGGGCCGATGAAGAAACCCAGGACGGACGGCGCGTGCGCCTGATCCCCCTCATCCACACCCGCCCCGGCCAGCGTGCGCTGGAGGTCAAGATGATCTATCGCTTCGCGCAAGACGGTGCGCTGAAGCGCAGCGCGAAGCTGGACGACCCCGAAGTGGTCGGCCTCTCCGTGGAGCGCACCACCTGGACCGTGTGGACTCCGAAGGGCTGGAACCTCAAAGACTTCGACGGCAACATGACCGCCACCGCCGCCGAAGGTCGCGAACTGCTGCAGCTCGAAGGCATGCTCAGCGAACTCGGCGAAACCAACCGCGCCCTGTCCTCCGGCAAACTCGACTACAGCGAAGCAGCCGCCGCCTACCGCGAGGCCAATGCCCTGGCCCAAATGGTGCAGCAGAAAAAGCAGGCGATCCTGACCAAGGTGGGCCGTGGATCCCTGATGCTCTCCGACAGCAAGATGGACACCGAAGTGCAGCAGCAGCAGGACCTTCTCAAAGGCAACTGGGACAGCAACTATGCCAGCAAGAAAAACGCAGCAAATGATGGCAAAGCGACTCCGATCGAGAAGGGAAAAACCTCCTGGGGCATGAACGACGCGGCACCGCAGGAGCAGCAGTTGCGGCTCGCAGGCAACAACACCTTCAGCGGCTCCGTCACCACCAACGGCGGCCAGCTTTTCAATGACAACGTGGCCGTGGACAACAGCTACTTCACCAAGGGCACGCAGAACCCGGTGCCAACGAAGGGCTCATCCCCTTCTGGAGGCGGACCGATCACCGCCGGAAATAGGTCTGGAGGCTTTAGCATCAACAGCTCCAGCATCGACAACCTGCTGACGACCGGCGCCAACAGCATGGTGCAGGGCCATGGCAGCGTTGGCGCCCAAAACGTGACCCAGAACGCCACAGGCACCGTCAATTTCGCGAACTCCAACGCCCGCAGCAACAGCCTCTCCAACAGCACCACAGGCGACTCATCTCAGATGTCGCAATCCGGCATGACCGGAAACCTTGCGCCCACCCTTGCTTCTCCCGCCCCGCCGATGGAGAACGGTGCTTCCCTTGCGAATGGAGGAGGCAGGAACGACACGACTAAGATACTGGACTTCGCTGCTGCAGCACCTGCACCCGCTCCTCCCGCGATGGGTTCCGACCCATTCGGTGCACCAGCCTCGGCACCTCCGCCGTCTGCCGCTGACCCATTCGGAGCGCCTGCCGCTGCTACAGCCCCGCAGATGAAAGCCAACTCCGATGGCGATGAGATGGAACGACTGCCCATTCTCGCACAAACCGTCGAATCTCTGCGTCCTACGGGTCGTCGTGCGCTTGGCATCGATCTGCCGCTGGATGGCACGGCGCATCACTTTTCGAAGCTGAAGGACCATGCGGTGCTGGAGGTGGCCATCCAGCGCGTGGGCGATCCGAAGACGACCTCACGCCTGCTCTGCCTCACCGGCGGATTGCTGCTGTGGGCCGGGATTGGGTGGAAGCTGAAACGGCGCGCAGCGGGCCATTCTGAAGTACGATAGACACTCCTGTCTGTCGGTCTGGGGCGATGGGTGAACGCTGGGTATCGACAGACAGGAGCGTCTATCGTACTTCCATCTACCCCTGCGCCACCAACACGAGACGAAAGCGGCCGTCATACTGCCCGCCTGCATGCAGACGGCAGCATTTCAGGCAGGCGGTGGGGCGGCGGAATTTGCGCACGCGCTGCACCGGAGTTTTACAGACGGGGCAGGCGTAGGTCAGTTTGCGCTCCACTTCATTGCGCGGCAGCGGCAGGCGGTGGTGGGCTTTTTCACCGGCGATGCCGAGATCCGCGCAGGCCTGACGCCATTCGGGTCCATGTGGCTCGATGCGTTTGCGGCCACTGCGATGATAGGCGATCAAATGTGCCAGCTCATGCTTCAAGGTGCGGTCCACCTGGCCTTCAAATTCGCGCAGCAAGGGGTTGAGCTCAATGGCCCAGCCCGGATAGCGCGCGTAGCCTGCGGTGCTGCGCAGGCGTGCATTCCAGGTCACGGTGACGAGCTTGGCTCCGCCTGGCATGTCCAGCGCCAGCAGCATGGCGCGTGTCTGCTCTTCCAGCTCCGCATCGCGTCCATCAAGGACGGCTTCTTCTGAGGAGGCCGCCTCCTGCGGTGCGGGTGGCAGCTCGCGCACGGTGCTAAACGGCATCCAGTGCGGCAGCGCGGAGAAATCAAAGCTGAGCTGGGAGAGATCGAGCATGCGTTACTTCTTCTTTTTTTCCTGCACCTTGTGTTCCTGCTGACCCAGAGCGTAGAGCATGTCGGGGGCCACGGATTCGAGGATGAATACGTTTGCGCCAATGGTGCTGCGCGCGCCAATGATGGTGTCGCCGCCGACAATCGTGGCATTGGCATACACCGTGACATTATCTTCCAGCGTCGGGTGCCGCTTCATGCCACGCAACGCCTGCCCGGCGGCGAGCGAGCGTGCCACAAGGCCGACGCCTTGATAGAGCTTCACGTGATTTCCCAAAGTCGCGGTCTCGCCGATCACCACGCCGGTGCCGTGGTCGATGAAGAAGTGCGTGCCGATTTCCGCGCCGGGATGAATGTCGATGCCGGTGCGGCTGTGCGCCCACTCCGTCATCATGCGCGGGATCACCGGCACGTTTTTCAGGTAGAGCACATGGGCCGTGCGCTGAATCGCGATGGCTTCGAGTCCGGGATAGGCAAGGATGATTTCCTCAAAGCCGCGTGCCGCAGGATCGCCGGCATAGGCGGCCTCGACATCCATTTTCAGCAGCGCGCGCACTGCGGCGAGGCCCATCAGGAAACTGCACACAATGTCGGCTGCTTCCGCATCACGATTCTCGTGGCTGCCATTCAGCCGCAGACTGCGCCGTACTTCCACATTGAGCCGCTCGCGAATGCTGGCGACGAGTTCATTCGTCATCAGCTCCAGCTCCTGGGCAGACACGGCTTCATCCGAAAAGAAGCCGGGAAAGAGCAGGTGCAGCAGATCTTCGCACAGCGCGGCGATGGCGCGTTTGGACGGCAGATTCCCGCAATCGACGTGGTTGATCCCGCCCACCTCCTGATACGAGGTCATGAGGCTGGAGACGATTTCATTTTGGCGGCAATCCATGAGCACTCAGCGATACCGTGCTGTGATCTGGATTCAAGCGCGGGGGTGAGATGATTGTTGTGAATAACTCGTGGTTGGCAGGTTCGCTTTGACGCATCGTCATGCACATTCCACCCGTAGGGTCTTATGCTCAGCCACAGAACGTCTTTGGAAAGCTGGTTGTCTCTCTGGCAGCGCTTCGGCCTTTCTGGAGATGCGAGGGCGTGGCATGAAAGACTCCTCAGCGCCTACGCCGAGCCGCAGCGTGCGTACCACACGCTGCAACATCTTGAAGAATGCCTGCTCATTCTGGATGAGGCCAGGGCGACCGGTTTGATCGCGAAGCCGGATCTCATCGAGATGGCGCTGTGGTTTCATGATGCGGTGTATGATCCCAAGGGCGGCGAGAATGAGGAACTCAGCGCTCAAATGGCGCTGGAGGCGCTTGGCGATACTGAGATGGCGCGCGAGGTGGCGCGGCTCATCCTGCTGACGAAGTCACACCAGCCGGGCAATGGTTTGGATGATGCGTGGATCATCGACATTGATCTCGCGATCTTTGCGCAGCCGCTGGAGCGTGTGCTGGAATATGAGCGGCAGATTCGTGCGGAGTATGCGTGGGTGCCGGAGGCCGTGTATGTGGAGAAGCGCGCAGAAATCCTGAACGACTTTCTGAACCGCCAGCAGATTTATTTCACCGCATGGGCTCGCGAACGGTTTGACGCACGGGCTCGGGAGAATCTGCGGGCGTTGATTGGCTGCGTGAAGCAGATCACCCTTTGACGCTGCGTGCGCCCCAAGGGTAGGGACGGCTGCTGACAGTCATGGTTCCGTAATTGCATGCGGCGAGCATCAAGGCGAGTCCAGCCATGAAGGTCATGCGTAATCCATGCCGGGAGTTTCCTGGCTGATGGCGGACGATTGGAAGGAACTTTCTGAATCCCATGCAGATCATGCATTGATTCTAGGTGCAGACATTGCCACGTCTAGCCTCAAACACATGCTCCCATCTCTCAACCAGCTCAAACTTCCCGACCCTTGGCAGCATCAGGCGGTGAATTTGCTGCGCTCGGGTTGTGATGTGGTGGTGAGTGCGCCGACCGGGGCAGGGAAGACGTATATTTTTGAGCTGCTGCATCAAGGACGGCATTTGCATGGGCAGGCGATCTACACGGTGCCGACGCGGGCGCTGGCGAATGACAAGTATGCGGAGTGGAAAGAGGCGAAGTGGAATGTGGGCATCGCCACGGGGGACATCGCGGAGAATGTGGATGCGCCTGTCGTCGTAGCCACATTGGAGACGCAGATCGAGCGACTCGTCCGTGGCGAAGGTCCGGCGCTGCTGGTGATTGATGAATATCAGATGATTTCGGATCACTCCCGTGGTGCGAACTACGAGGCGGCCATCGCCCTGGCGCCGCAGGACACGCGCCTGCTGCTGCTGAGCGGCTCTGTGGCGAATCCGGAAGATATCGCGGCATGGCTGGTGAATCTGGGACGCAAGGCGGAAGTGGTGATGAC